>NZ_JCALCN010000008.1:0-216659 GCF_059812345.1 Mycobacterium sp. NGS59 | reverse complement strand
GTCTGCTCGCGCAGGGGACGGGAGTTACTTGACCAGGGTGAACTGGCACACGTTGGTGTAGCCGTCGCGGAACAGGTCCGAGCAACCGCGCAGGTACTTCATGAAGGTGTCGTACTCCTGCTCACCCTTGAGCTCGATGGCCTTGTCCTTGTGTGCTTCCAGCGCATCGGCCCAGGCGTTCAGGGTGGGCACATAGTTCTTGCCGATGAAGTGGTGACGCTCGATCTTGAAACCCGCCTCGGTCGAGTACCGGTCCACCTGCTCGACCTGGGGCAACTTACCGCCGGGGTAGATCTCCTTGAGGATGAAGCTGATGAAACGCAGCAGGCTCATCGTGGTCTTGAGGCCCATCTGCTTACCCTCTTCGGCGGTGGGCACCACGATGGAGTGCAGCAGGAAACGGCCGTCGTCGGGCAGCAGGTTGTAGTACTTCTTGAAGAAGGTGGCGTAGCGCTGGTAGCCGGCGTCACCGGCCCCGTCGGCGAAGTGCTCGAACGCCCCGAGCGACACGATCCGGTCGATCGGTTCGTCGTCGAATTCCTCCCAGCCCTGCAGACGCACCTCTTTGCGCCGCGGGCTGTCCATCTCGGCGAACTTCTGCTCGCAGTGGGCGAGCTGGTTCTCGCTGAGCGTCAGGCCGATGACGTTGACGTCGTAGTGCTCGACGGCGTGCCGCATCGTCGAACCCCAGCCGGAGCCGATGTCGAGCAGGGTCATACCCGGCTCGAGGTTCAGCTTGTCCAGCGCCAGCTTGCGCTTGGCGAACTGCGCCTCCTCGAGCGTCTTGCTCTGCGGCTCGTCGATGTTGGGTTTCTCGTCGAAGTAGGCGCAGCTGTACGTCATCGACGGGTCGAGCCACAGCTTGAAGAACTCGTTCGACCGGTCGTAGTGCGACTGCACATCTTCAACCGGGGGCTGTAGTTGGGTGCCTTCTGAAGTCATTAAAACGACGCTACCTGCTCTGTTTAGATGGATGCAATTGCCGCGACGGTCGCCTCGGCCTGATCGTCGTGCTTCGCCGCTTCACCGAGCATAGTGACAATGCTGGTCACTACCGGATTTCCGTCGGCATCGGTCACTTCGCTTCGGATTTCGGCCAACACCGTCCCGTGGGACTGGATCACCGAATCCAAATACGTGTCGAAGTGTAGTTCGTCGCCCACCAAGATCGGCCGGTGGAACAGGAACTTCTGGTCACGATGCATTACCCGGGCGATGTTGATCGGGATGCTGAACTTGGTGAAAATCTCCAGCTGCACGCGCCGACCGGCGATGGCCAGGAAGGTCAGCGGGGCCGGCAGCACTTCGTAACCGGCTTCGGCGGCGACGGCTTCGTCGTAGTGGATCGGGTTGTCGTCCTTGACCGAAGCGGCGAATTCCCGGATCTTCTCCCGCCCGACCACGAAGTGGTCTTCCTGCCGGTAGTGCTTACCGATGATGCCTTCGGCTCCCTGAGGAACAGTCATGCCGCCGCTTTCTCGAATAGTTGCTCAGCGGCGCAGCTTATCAGCGCGGTTGCCGTCGAGAGGCGAGCGCGGCCAACGCGCCCCCGGCGGCTCCCAGCGCCAATGCCGACGGAACGCCGATGCGGGCGGCTTTGCGGGCGGTCCGGAAGTCGCGGATCTCCCAGCCCCGTTCACGGGCCAGGCTGCGCAACCGGGCGTCGGGATTGATAGCGACGGCGGTACCCACCAGCGACAGCATCGGGACGTCGTTGTAGCTGTCGGAATAGGCGGTGCAGCGCTTGAGGTTCAGGCCTTCCCGGATCGCCAGCGAGCGCACCGCGTGCGCCTTGCCGACGCCGTGCAGGATGTCGCCCACCAGCCGGCCGGTGAACACCCCGTCCACCGATTCGGCCACCGAGCCCAGGGCGCCGGTCAGCCCGAGCCGACGGGCGATCGTCGCCGCGAGCTCGTACGGCGTGGCGGTGATCAGCCATACCTGCTGGCCGGCGTCCAGGTGCATCTGAGTGAGCTCGCGGGTGCCCGACCAGATCTTGTCGGCGATGATCTCGTCGTAGATCTCTTCGCCCAGGCGCACCAGTTCGTCGACGGACCGGCCCTCGATGAAGGCCAGTGCCTTGCGCCGCCCGGCCGCGACGTCCTCGGCGTTCTCCTTGCCCAGCACCTGAAACTTGGCCTGGGCGTAGACGAATCCGAGTACGTCGCGGTAGGTGAAGTAGTCGCGGGCGGCCAGCCCGCGGCCGAAGTGCACCGCCGAGGAGCCTTGCACCAACGTGTTGTCGACGTCGAAGAACGCGGCGGCGGTCAGGTCGACCGGCGGCGGCGGACGATCCTCTGCGGGGGCGGCGTGCAGGTCGTCGAGGGCGCGTTCGGCGCTGGCGTTGGCGGCCAGGTTCTCCAATTCGGGGTTACCGGTCTGGACGGCGTTTTTCGCGGGGTCGGAGGAAGCCATCTCAAACCTCCCAGATCGCTGTGTAGCCCGGTTCGCGGTCCCTGCAAGCCGCCGACGTCAACCCTATCCGGCCGCGCCGTCGAACGGATTCAACCGCGGCTCGCGCCCGGCGAAATGCCACACTGATGCCCATGACGCCAACCGCACGCCGCCCCCGGGTGGAGTTGCTGACCCGCGCCGGATGTGCGATCTGCCTGCGGGTCCACGCCCAGTTGGCCGAGTTGGCCGGCGAGTTGGACTTCGACCTGACCAGCGTCGACGTCGACGCCGCGGCGGCCGCCGGAAACCCCGGCCTGCGGGCCGAATTCGGCGACCGGCTGCCGGTGGTACTGCTCGACGGCCGGGAGCACAGCTACTGGGAGGTCGACGAACCCCGGTTACGCGCCGACCTCGCGGCCCGCTGACTGTGACCGGCATCCGTCCCGCGGCATTTGGTAGCCCACCTGCGAACCGACTACCGTAGGTAGCAGTTCACTTTCCGACGCTGCAAGGGAGCGGGCCAGGTGATGCTGCCGTGAGCATCCTGCTCTTCGGAGTTTCGCACCGCAGTGCGCCGGTCTCCATCCTGGAACAACTCAGCATCGACGAGTCCGATCAGGTCAAGATCGTCGACCAGGTGCTGCAGTCCCCGTTGGTGACCGAGGCCATGGTGCTCTCGACGTGCAACCGTGTCGAGGTCTACGCCGTGGTCGAGGCGTTTCACGGCGGGCTCTCGGTGATCGGGCAGGTGCTGGCCGAATACTCCGGCATGTCGATGGGCGACCTGACCAAGCACGCCTACGTGCGCTACAGCGAGGCCGCCGTCGAGCACCTGTTCGCGGTGGCCAGCGGCCTGGATTCGGCGGTCGTCGGCGAGCAGCAGGTGCTCGGCCAGGTACGCCGCGCCTACGCGTCCGCAGAGGCCAACAGTGCCGTCGGCCGGGTGTTGCACGAATTGGCCCAGCGGGCTTTGTCGGTGGGCAAGCGGGTGCATTCGGAAACCGCGATCGACGCCGCCGGTGCCTCGGTGGTGTCGGTGGCCCTCGGCATCGCCGAGCGCAAGCTGGGCACCCTGGCCGGCAAGACCGCCGCGCTGGTCGGAGCGGGGGCCATGGGTGGGCTGGCGGCGTCGCATCTGGCGCGCGCCGGCATCGGGCGGGTGTACGTCGTGAATCGGTCGGTAGCCCGGGCGCAGCGACTGGCGGCACGGCTCACCGAGTCCGGTGTACCGGCCGAGGCGCTGGGCTTGGACGGGCTGGCCGATGCCTTGGCCGACGCCGACGTCGTGGTCAGTTGCACCGGCGCGGTGAGCCCGGTGGTGTCGCTGGCCGACGTGCACCACGCGCTGGCCGGCGCCCCCCGCGACGAAGCCACCAGGCCTTTGGTCGTCTGCGATCTCGGGATGCCCCGCGACGTCGATCCGGCGGTGGCCGGACTGCCCGGCGTCCTGGTCGTCGACGTGGACCGGGTGCAACACGAGCCGTCGGCGCACGCCGCGGCGGCCGACGTCGACGCCGCTCGCCACATCGTCGCCGCCGAAGTCGCCGCCTACCTGGCGGGGCAACGGATGGCCGAGGTCACCCCGACGGTCACCGCGCTGCGCCAGCGCGCCGCCGACGTGGTCGAGGCGGAGTTGCTGCGCCTGGACAACCGGTTGCCCGGGCTGGAGAGCGCCCAGCGCGAAGAGGTGGCCCGCACGGTGCGCCGCGTCGTCGACAAGCTGCTGCACGCGCCCACGGTGCGGATCAAGCAGCTCGCCAGCTCTCCCGGCGGCGACAGCTACGCCGAGGCGCTGCGCGAACTCTTCGAGCTCGATCAGACCGCTGTCGATGCGGTGGCCGCCGGCGAATTACCGGTCCTGCCAATCGGATTCGACAACCACTCAGCCGACTAACCGATTGGCGCATGTGATTCGGATAGGCACTCGTGGCAGCCTGCTGGCCACCACCCAGGCTGCGACCGTCAGGGACGCACTGATCGCCAACGGCCATCCCGCGGAGCTGGTGACCATCAGCACCGCGGGCGACAAGTCGTCGGCGCCGATCGAAACGCTCGGAGTGGGGGTGTTCACCACCGCGTTGCGCGAAGCGATGCAGGACGGCCGCGTGGACGCCGCGGTGCACTCGCACAAGGACCTGCCGACCGCCGACGACCCCCGGTTCACCATCGCGGCCATCCCGCCACGGGAGGACGCCCGCGATGCCGTCGTGGCCCGCGACGGGTTGGTGCTGGGAGAGTTGCCGGCCGGTTCGCTGGTCGGGACGTCTTCGCCGCGACGGGCCGCACAGCTTAGAGCATTGGGTCTCGGTTTGGAAATCCGCCCCCTAAGAGGCAACCTAGATACCAGGTTGAACAGGGTAAGCAGTGGTGATCTTGACGCCATCGTGGTGGCCCGGGCCGGTCTGGCTCGACTGGGCCGTCTCGACGACGTCACCGAGACATTGGAGCCGGTGCAGATGTTGCCAGCGCCTGCTCAGGGCGCGCTCGCCGTCGAATGCCGGGCGGGCGACAGCGGGCTCGTCGCGGTGCTGGCGGAGCTGGACGACGCCGACTCGCGGGTGGCGGTCACCGCGGAGCGAGCTCTGCTCGCCGAACTGGAGGCGGGTTGCTCCGCGCCGGTGGGGGCGATCGCCGAAGTGGTCGAGTCCATCGACGAGGAGGGGCGCATCTTCGAGGAGCTGTCGCTGCGCGCTTGCGTGGCGGCGCTGGACGGGTCCGACGTGATCCGCGCGTCCGGCATCGGCACCTCTGAGCGGGCCCGGGAGCTGGGTCTCTCGGTCGCCGCGGAGTTGTTCGAGCTGGGCGCCGCAGAGTTGATGAGGGGAGCACGGGAAGAGCCCGTGCAAGGAGATTGAAAGAGACTGTGGGAGCGACAACGATGACGCGAGGGCGTAAGCCGAGGCCGGGCCGCATCACATTCGTGGGCTCTGGTCCTGGCGACCCCGGTCTGCTGACCACCCGGGCCGCGACGGTACTGGCCAATGCGGCGCTGGTGTTCACCGACCCCGACGTGCCGGAGCCGGTATTGGCGCTGATCGGCAAGGATCTGCCGCCGGTGTCGGGTCCGGCGCCCGCCGACGCGTCGGGCAGCACCGACGCGCCGACCGGGTCGGAGGTCCCGCCGGCGGTGGTGGCCAGCGGTCCTGACATCCGCCCGGCGCTGGGTGATCCGGCCGAGGTCGCCAAGACGCTGACCCACGAAGCCCGGTTGGGCGTCGACGTGGTGCGCCTGGTGGCCGGTGACCCGCTGGCCGTCGACGCGGTCATCACCGAGGTGAACGCGGTCGCACGGACCCACCTGCACGTCGAGATCGTGCCCGGGCTGTCGCCCAGCAGCGCCGTGCCGACCTATGCCGGGTTGCCGCTGGGTTCGTCGCACACCGTCGCCGACGTGCGCGACCCGCATGTGGATTGGGACGCTCTGGCCGCCGCGCCCGGTCCACTGATCCTGCAGGCCACCGCCTCGCATCTGGCCGATGCCGCGCGCACGCTGATCGACCACGAGTTGGCGGACTCCACGCCGTGCGTGGTGACCGCGCAGGGCACCACCTGCCAGCAGCGTTCGGTGGAGACCACACTGCAGGGTCTCACCGACCCCGCCGTCCTGGGCGGCGGTAACGATCCGGCCGGCCCGTTGACCGGGCCGCTGGTGGTGACCATCGGCAAGACGGTGACCAGCCGGGCCAAGTTGAACTGGTGGGAGAGCAGGGCGCTGTACGGCTGGACCGTGCTGGTGCCGCGCACCAAGGACCAGGCCGGTGAGATGAGCGAGCGGCTCACCTCCTACGGCGCGCTGCCGATCGAGGTGCCGACCATCGCCGTCGAGCCGCCGCGCAGCCCCGCGCAGATGGAGCGTGCCGTCAAGGGACTGGTCGACGGCCGGTTCCAGTGGGTGGTGTTCACCTCCACCAACGCGGTGCGCGCGGTGTGGGAGAAGTTCGGCGAGTTCGGTCTGGACGCCCGCGCGTTCTCCGGGGTCAAGATCGCCTGTGTCGGCGAGTCGACGGCCGACCGGGTCCGCGCGTTCGGGATCAGCCCCGAGCTGGTGCCGTCCGGTGAGCAGTCCTCGATGGGCCTGCTGGACGAATTCCCGCCCTACGACAGCATTTTCGACCCGGTGAACCGGGTGCTGCTGCCGCGCGCGGACATCGCGACCGAGACGTTGGCCGAGGGCTTGCGCGAGCGTGGCTGGGAGATCGAGGACGTCACCGCCTACCGGACGGTGCGGGCCGCGCCGCCGCCGGCGGCCACCCGCGAGATGATCAAGACCGGCGGCTTCGACGCGGTGTGCTTCACCTCCAGCTCCACCGTGCGCAACCTGGTCGGCATCGCCGGCAAGCCGCACGCGCGGACCATCATCGCCTGCATCGGCCCCAAGACCGCCGAGACCGCCGCCGAGTTCGGGTTGCGGGTGGACGTGCAGCCCGACACCGCCGCGGTGGGTCCGCTGGTGGACGCGCTGGCCGAGCACGCGGCCCGGTTGCGGGCCGAGGGTGCGCTGCCGCCGCCGCGCAAGAAGAGCCGCAGGCGATGACGTATCGTGCGTTGACTCTGCGTCCAGGGCGCAATTGTTCGAGTAACTTCCGCCCTCAACGCAGAGTCAGCGCACGGATGAGGCCCTAGCCGTGCGACAGCGTCCGCGCCGGCTGCGTGCCACGCCCGCGCTGCGGCGTCTGGTGGCGCAAACTTCGCTGGAGCCAAGGCATTTGGTGCTGCCGATGTTCGTTGCCGACGGCATCGACGAACCACGCCCGATAGCGTCGATGCCGGGGGTGGTGCAGCACACGCGGGACTCGCTGCGCAGTGCCGCCGCCGACGCGGTCGCCGCCGGGGTGGGCGGACTGATGCTGTTCGGGGTGCCGCGCGGGCAGGACAAGGACGCGCTCGGCTCAGCCGGTACCGACCCCGACGGCATCCTCAACGTGGCGCTGCGCGACCTGGCCAAGGACCTCGGCGACTCGACGGTGTTGATGGCCGACACCTGCCTGGATGAGTTCACCGACCATGGACACTGCGGCGTGCTGGATGCGCGCGGCCGCGTCGACAATGACGCTACCATCGCCAGCTACGTGAAACTTGCTGTGGCACAAGCGGAGTCGGGCGCACACGTGGTCGGGCCCAGTGGCATGATGGATGGTCAGGTGGCCGCTATCCGCGACGGCCTGGACGCAGCGGGTCACACCGACGTGGTGATCCTGGCGTATGCCGCGAAGTTCGCCTCGGCGTTCTACGGTCCATTCCGCGAGGCGGTCGCCTCCAGCCTCTCCGGGGACCGGCGCACCTATCAGCAGGAGCCCGGCAACATCCGGGAGGCGTTGCGCGAAGTGGAGTTGGACCTGGCCGAGGGGGCCGACATCGTGATGGTCAAACCCGCTTTGGGATATCTGGATGTGGTAGCCGCAGCGGCGGCGCGATCGGACGTGCCGGTGGCGGCGTACCAGGTGTCGGGGGAGTATTCGATGATTTGTGCGGCGGCAGCCAATAATTGGATCGACGAACACGCCGCGGCACTGGAGTCGTTGACCAGCATCCGGCGGGCGGGGGCCGATATCGTGCTCACCTATTGGGCCGCGGACGCGGCGGGATGGCTTTCTTGAACCGGTGAGGCGCACATGACAGCAGCGGGGGATCCCACGGAAGACCAGCCCCTGTTCTACGAACCGGGTGCCAGTCGGTACTGGTTGCTGGCGGGCCCGGCGTCGGCGGCATCGCTGATCTACATCCAGTGGAGCAACCATGTGCAGATCTCGCTGCTGGTGCCCGCCGTCTTCCTCGTGCTGGTGACGGCGTTCGTGGGGTTACAGGTGCACGCCGCGCGGATCCACACCTCCGTCGAGTTGACCGAGGACGCGTTACGGCAGGGCACCGAGACCATCCTGGTGTCCGAGATCGTCAAGGTGTTCCCGGAAGCCGAGAACTCGGTGGCCTCGGGGAAAACGCTGGCCAGATGGCAGACGGCGCGGGCGCTCGGCGAGCTCGTGGGGGTGCCGCGCGGCCGCTACGGCATCGGCCTGAAACTCACCGGCGGGCGCACCGCGCAGGCCTGGGCCCGTCGTCATCGCCACCTGCGGGACGTGCTGACCCCGCTGGTCGAGCGGCGGCATGGGCCGTTCGTCCCGGATATCGCCGACGATCTGGACATCGACGACGACGAGTCGCAGCTGTGAAGGCCCGCGCTGTCGTCGAACTGATGCTGGCGGGGGCCGCGGCGGTGGCGACGGGTTTGTGCTGGCTACATACCCGCTCGACGATCGCGGTTGCGCCGGTGGTCGAGGGGCAACCGTCCACGTGGTCGGTCGTCTACCACCCGCAGCAGTTGGTACTGACGCTGTCGTTGGCGACGGTCGCCGGGATTTTCGCGGTGGTCGGTCTGGCCAGGTTGCGACGGACCGCTACGCGGACTTCTTGACCAGCGGCAATACCAGCCGGCGGCGCGCCGCGATGCCGTCGGCCAGGTGCCGCAGTGCCGCGTGCACCGAGCGGGTAACCGGGAACGGTGTGTCGTCGGAGTCTGCCAGCAATGCGCCCACGATCGGGTTGGCGACGATCATCCACTCCACCCCGGCGGCGCGGCACTCCTCGTCGAGCACGCAGAACAGCGAGATCCCGGCGGTGGAGAAGTGATCCAGTTCGCTGAGGTCGAGAACGATCGGGCTGTCACCGAGGACGAAACGCCGGACATACTCGCCGACCCGGTCGACGTTGACGGCGTCGATCTCGCCGCGAATGGTGACCACGGTGGCCAGGTGGCGGCAGTGCGCTCGGATCTGTGCACCGCCACAGTCGACGGCGCCCGAAACCGGTCCTGCGATCGCAATCGTCATGAACTGCCCCATTTCCCCGCGGCCGTCTCCCCAACCGTGGAAGACCAAACCTTGCCTATAAGGTGCCCGCAAAACATAAAGGGACCGGTAGTTACGACTAATTCTTTGCTAAGAAGCGGCTGTTAGGCTGCTCTGGCCAGAGACCAGACGGAAAGAACCACGTGCCAAGCGGAGAACTCAAGGGCCAGATCAAAGGTGAGATCAAGGCCCTGACCGGACTCCGCATCGTCGCCGCGGTATGGGTGGTGCTGTTCCACTTCCGGCCCATGGTTGCCGACGTCTCGCCCGACCTGCGGGAGAACCTGGCGCCGGTGCTCAACTGCGGCGCGCAGGGCGTCGACCTGTTCTTCATCCTCAGCGGGTTCGTCCTGACCTGGAACTATCTCGACCGCATGGGCCACTCATGGTCGCTGCGCGCCACCGTGCACTTCCTGTGGCTGCGGCTGGCCAGGGTGTGGCCGGTGTACCTGGTGACCCTGCACCTGGCGGCCTTCTGGTGGATTCTCACCCTGCACATCGGGCACACGCCCTCACCCGACATCGGCCGGCTGACCGCGATCAGCTACGTGCGGCAGGTGCTGCTGATCCAGCTCTGGTATCAGCCCTACTTCGACCTGTCCAGCTGGGACGGGCCGGCCTGGTCGATCAGCGCCGAATGGCTGGCCTACCTGCTGTTCGGCGGGCTGGTGCTGATCATCTGGCGGATCCAGCACGCGACGCGGGCGCGTGGGCTGATGATGCTGGCGGTCGCGGCGTCCTTGCCGCCCGTGGTGCTGCTGCTGGCCAGCGGGGTCTTCTACACGCCGTGGAGTTGGTTGCCGCGCATCGTGACCCAGTTCGCCGCCGGAGCGATAGCGTGCGCGGCCGTGCGCCGGCTGCGGCTCGGCGAGCGCGGGCGTCGCATCGCCGGGTATCTGTCCCTGCTGCTCGTCGTCGCACTCGTCGGCATCCTGTACTTCCTCGATGCGCACCCGATCACCGGGGTGTATGACAGCAGCGGGGTAGTCGATCTGCTGTTCGTGCCGCTGGTGATAACCCTGGCGATCGGCATCGGCAGCCTGCCGGCGCTGCTCTCGACGCGACTGATGGTCTACGGCGGGGAGATCTCCTTCTGTCTGTACATGGTGCACGAGTTGGTGCACACGCCGTGGACGTGGGCGGTGGTGAACTTCGAATTGCGTCCTTGGGAGCAGGACAGTCCGTGGAAGTGGAATATCTTTGGGCTGCTGGCGATCTCGGTGGGGCTGTCGATGCTGCTGTACCGGTTAGTGGAAGAGCCCGCGCGGCGTTGGATGCGCCGGATGGTCGACGCCAGGCCCACCCCCGCAGGCCATGAACCCGACGATTCCCCGGGCACCAATCTCGATCCCATCCACGTCGCACGCGAAGAGAACTCGGCGCGGGCCGCGGCGATCTGACGCTCACCGCGCGTTGACGAGTGTTCGCGTCGACATCGGCCTACGATTCAGGGACTGGTCTGAAACGTCTTTATGGAGGCGCGTGGTGGTGGGTCGGCTGGCCACGTGGGTCATCGGTGTCGCGTTCGTGCTCGGTCTGGTCGCTCCGATCACGGCGCAGTCGGCTTATCGCCCAACGAGTTTCGACTTCCGGATGAGCCGCATCGCGGTAATCGGCGACTCCTACACCACCGGCACCGACGAGGGTGGGCTCGGGCCGAAAGCGTGGACGGCCCGTGCCTGGCAGCTGCTGTCGGCGCGGGGCCTGCGCATCGATGCCGACGTGGTGGCCGAGGGCCGTGCCGGGTACGGCATGGTCGGTTCCCGCGGCAGCGTGTTCGCGGATCTGACCGCGCGGGCGGTCAAGCCGGACGACGTGCTGGTCATGTTCTACGGCTCCCGCAACGACCAGGGTGTGGAGCCCGGGTTACTCGCCGACCGGGTGCGCATCACCTTCGAGGCCGCGCGCCGTCTGGCGCCGTCGGCGCGGTTCCTGGTGATCGGACCGCCGTGGCCCACCGCCGACGTGCCCGTTGCGGTATTGCAGATTCGCGACGTGCTGCACGTCGCGGCCCGGGGCGTCGGTGCGGCGTTCGTCGATCCGATCGACCAGCGCTGGTTCGTCGACCGGCCGGATCTGATCGGCACGGACGGCGTGCACCCGAACGATGCGGGGCATTTATACATGGCGCGCAAGATCGCGCCGTTGGTGCGTACGCAGTTGGCGCGGTGAGCGGGGCTCGACCTGACCGGAACGCCCAACGCTACGAGGGCGCCAGCGCGCTCCCCTTGCGCCACTCGTCCCAACTGATCGTCCAGTCGCCGTTCTGCTCGATCTTCAGCGGCGCCCCACCGGTGTTTCGCACCTCGACGACGTCGCCCGGCACGGAGAAGTCGTAGAACCATTTGGCGTTCTCGCCGTTGAGGTTCAGGCAGCCGTGCGAGGTATTGGTATGGCCCTGAGCCCACACCGTCGAATCCAGCTGATGCAGATAGATGCCGTCGATGCTGATCCGGGTGGCGTAATTGATCGTCTCGCGGTATCCGAGCCGGGAATTCTTGGGCAGCCCGAATGTCGAGGAATCCATGATCACCGGGTTTCCCCTGTCCAGCACGGTGTAGACGCCCGGCGGGGTCCAGAATGACAAGGTCCGTCCGCCGACGGTCTCGGTACCGCCCATCCCCATTGAGGTGGGCATCGTCCGGACCAGTCTCCCGTTGTCGAAGACGCTGACCATCTTGGTGGTGTCATCGGCGATGGACACGTGCGCATCGCCGATGCGAAATGACACCCGGCTGTCCTCCTGCCCGAACATGCCGCCGCCCAACGCAATACCGTAGATCTTGGCTTCGGCCGTCACCGTGGTACCGGGTGCGTAGTAGTGCTCGGGTCGCCAGTGGGCGTTCTGCGAGTCGACCCAATGCCAGGATCCCGGCACGGCGGGGTTGGTGGTCACCACCAACTGGCGCTCGGCGGCGGCCCGGTCGGCGATCTCCTCGTCGAAGTGCGCGACGACCACTGTTCCGACCCCGTAGGTGCCGCCTTCCCGCAACGCGGCCTCCGACGTCATCGTGAACGACACCTTGGTCTGGTTGGACGGCCGCACCGTGGCGAAGGACGAAACCTGCCTATTCTCAACGCCGTTGGTTCCGCGGCTGGTGACATTGAGGGTGTAGGTGCGCGCGTAACCCAGCGGGCCGGTCGGTTTCCACACCGTGCTATCGGGTGTCATGACGCCGTCGATCGGCTTGCCGGCGTCGTTGACCATGCGCACCTCGACCAGTGTTCCCGTGTCGGCTTTCACCTGCACCGGCGCCGCCGGTTGGACATCGCGCGCATCCGGCCCCGGCGTGATCGTCACCCGCGCGGGACCCGTCGCGGCCGGCGCGTCCCCCGGGGAATGGCAGGCGGATACCGCCAGTCCGAGCACCACGAGCACGCACAGAAACCGACCTAGGAACATATTGGCTTTCATCACCGAGGGAATTAGCCAACGACATGGGCTTCAAACCGTTGCCTAGCTCACCCGGACGCGAGAGATCATGGCGTTATGGCCGACGACGAGCTCGATACCCTGTACCGGGTCCCGGCGGATCAGTTCACCGCCGAACGCAAGAACCTGGCCGCCGCGGCCAAGAAGCGCGGCGATAACGAAGCGGCCAAACGGATTTCCGCAGCCCGCAAACCCACCACAGCGGCGTGGATCGTCAACCGGTTGGTGATCGACCATAGGGACGCGCAGACCCGCTTGGGCGAGCTGGGTGACAGCCTGCGCGACGCGCACGCCGCGATGGACGGCGCACAGATCCGCGAGTTGTCCGCCCGGCAACATCGTCTGATCAACGAACTCACCGAAGCCGCAATCGATGCGGCCGAGGTGAAGAACCCGTCGGCGTCGATTCGCGACGACATCACGGGCACGTTGCAAGCCGCGATCGCTGACCCCGAAGTGCGCGCGCGTCTCGGCCGCCTGACCAAGGCCGAACGCTGGTCGGGCTTCGGCGAGTTCGGCGACAGCGCGACGGTTTCAACAGCCGCCGGACCCAAGCGGTCCGCGCCGGCGGCCAAGCAGGCGCCGGAGCGGGAGCGGGAAAAGTTGACGGCCGCGGTGGCCGCGGCCGAGCAGGCGGCGGCGCAAGCTGACAGCGTGCTGGCCGACCGGCGAGCGGAGCGTGACGCCGCCCGGACGCGGCGTGACGAAGCAGCAACAGCTCTGAGCAAGGCAGAGCGCGCTCTAGCCAGTGCTGAGAACAACTACGAAAAGGCGCTCAAAGCCGGTCGCGATGCCGCGCAGGCGCTGAAAGAGGCCAAAGCTGAACTGAAACGGACGTAGCAACCCCAAACCGGTTGCCGCTCAGTCGATTCGCGTCTCAGTCCTCCGCGTGCCGCTCGTAGTCCCAACGTTCGAGTCGAGCCTGCAGCTGCACTAGACCGAGTCCGGCGACCGGCGCGGCTGCGGTGAGCAGTACCGCAACAATCGGACTCATCATCAAAACCTCCAAAACCCTTTCATTCGTACCACGTTCGGCGCGAGATCGTGGTTCATTCGGCAACGATGTCGCCACGAATTCGACGCAATTCAGGCACCCGACAGCGCGCGGTCGGCCAACGCCCCGATCACCGGCGCCAGCAACTGCGCGTACTGCGTGGTGACGTGGTTGTCGTCGCGGAACACCAGGGTGTTGCCGACGATCATCGGGCAGCGCTCGGGGGTGCAGAACAGGTCGGTCAGGTCCGCGTAGGAGCCGCCGGCCGCGGTCGTCACCCGCTGCTCGGCCGCGACGCCGTCGCCGTTGACCGCGACCGATCGCCCCGGTGCGCAGGCGCCCGCGTTGTCCAGATGCGCGGACAGGCACGTCGGCGCCGAGGACTGCGGGTCGGCGACCGGACCCAGCACCAGTACGGTCGACCCCATGCCGCGCAGGTAGGCGACGATGGCCCCCAGTTTGTCGATCCAGGCCGGATCGTAGGAGGCGAAGCTGAAGTCGCCGTGATAGCGCCGGCTCATGCTCAGCACCACCAGCCGCGGCCGCTCGGCCCGCAGCCGGTCGACGATCTCGGCCCGCCACTGCTCGCACTCGGTGTACTTGCGGCCCAGGTAGGGACTGACGATCGGCAGGTCCAGGAACGGGCAGGTGACCTTGGCCATCGTCTCCAGCCGCCAGTGCCGCTCGGCGGCGACCCGCTGCAGCGCCGGGTCCCACATCGCGGCGTGCGAGTCGCCGATCAGCGTGACCCGGACAGGCGAGGCGGTGTCCGCGGTCGCGCATTCGCTCTGGCCGACGTCGCGCCAGGAACGCATGCAGCCGTTGACGAACACCGGCGCCTTGTCAGCCGGCGCCGCGGCCAGCGACGGGTTCAGATTGGACGGCACCGCACGCAACCCGGCAGATGCCGCCAACGCCGCACGGGCCTGCGCGAACGCCTGACGTACCGCGGCTTCCTGCGGACTGACCTGCGGGTCGGGGACCGGAGGCAGCGCCGCGATCTTGGCCTGCGGAGCCGCGGCCCCATGACCCACCGGCGCCGGCACGGCCGTCAGCAACACCGCACACGCGCACGCCGCGACGGCACTGGCCGCACCGGCGACTGCCAGGCTGGCCTTGGCCGAGCGGCGCAACGCCGCGGCGAACCGGCCGGGATTCTCCACCGCATGCATGGTGATCAGCGCAAGACCGGCCGACACCGTCGTCGCCGCCAGCCGGCCCGGCAGCCCGCCGGGATCGCCCAGCAGGGGCGGCAGCAGCAGCAGCACCGGCCAGTGCCACAGGTACCACGAGTACGACACCCGCCCGATTGCCCGCATCACCGGCGGGCACAGCACCCGGCCGACCCCCATGCCCCCGGTCACGCAGCCGCCGCCGATCACCAGCGCGGTGCCCAGCACCGGCAGCAGGGCCGACGTGCCGGGATACGGGGTGTGCGGCCCCAACTGCGTGCAGGTCAGCAGGATCAGCCCCAGACCTCCCCAGCCGACGATCGTCGCGGGCAACAACGGCAGCCGCCGCCACTGGTCGATGGTCAGCGCCACCAGCCCGCCGGCGGCCAACTCCCAGGCCCGGGTGGGCAGCGAGAAGAACGCCCATGGCGGCGAGATATGCGTCCAGAACACCGCCGCGGCCAACGACGCCGCACCGACCACCGCCAGCACCACGGCATACGGTGCCGTCCTGGACATCAGGCCGGGGCGGAACCGGCCGACCAGCCACGCCGTGCCGATGATCAGGGCCGGCCACACCAGATAAAACTGCTCCTCCACACCTAGCGACCAGTAATGCTGGAACGGTGACGGCAGGTCGGAACCCATGTAGTCGGTGCCCTGGACCGCGAACCGGTAGTTGCCGACGTAGAGCATGCTGGCGATGCCGTCGACGAACACCCGTCGGGCCTGCAGCGGTGGCAGCACGATGGCCGCCGCGACGGCGGTGACGACGCCGACGGCGGCCGCCGCCGGCAGCAGGCGCCGGGCGCGTGCGGCGTAGAAGCTGCCCAGCGCAACGGTTTTCGTGGTCGACACTTCGCGCCAGAGCAGTCCGGTGATCAGGAACCCGGAGATGACGAAGAAGATGTCGACGCCGATGTAGCCGCCGCCGATGCCGGGGATGCCCGCGTGGTAGAAGACGACGGCGATCACCGCCACGGCACGCAGGCCTTCGATGTCCGGCCTGAAGCGTCCCCGGGGAGTCATCGGCTAGGTCGCCATCCAGGCGAGCTCGCCGGGTAGTTGGCCACGCCAGAATTCGACGTCGTGTCCGCCGGGGGAGAAGCTGCCCGCCGGCTTCTTCTTGAGTTGGCCGACGAACTGGCTGCTGGCGAAGAAGAAGCGGTCACCGATGCCGCAGTCGACCCGGATCGGTATCGAGTTCAGCACCGGGAGGCCGAATACCGTGTTGCGGTTCCAGTCGTCGACGCTGTCGAACGCCCCGGGTGCGGCGCCGAGGTAGGACAGGTACAGCGCCGGGCTGATCGCGCAGATCCCGGCGGTGCGGGCCGGTCCGAGACGGGCGCCCAGCAGCAGTGCGCCGTAACCACCCATCGACCAGCCGAGGAATCCGACGCGGGAGGTGTCCATCCCCATCGAGGTGAGCATCGGCAACAGTTCTTCGAGCACCATGGTCCCGGCGTCCTCGCCATTGCTGCGCCGGTGCCAGTAGGAGCTGGCGCCGCCGTCCACACCCACCACCGCGAACGGCGGTTTGCCCTCGGCGACCAACTGCGCCAGCGCATCCTCGACGCCGCAGTCCAGCATCATGTTCGCGTCGCTGTCTTTGCCGTGCAAGGCGATCACCGGGCGCAGCATCTTGGTCTGACCAGGCGGCATGGCGATCACCCAGTTGGTCTTGACCCCGCCACGCGCGGCTGAGACGAACGAACCGGTGAGCTTGGTCGGCAGCGTCTTGCCCGCGGTGGGAGGGTCGAACGGCGCCGGAGCCTGGGGCGCGGCAAGGGGTTTGGCTGGATCCAACAGCGCACCGAGCGCGAACAGGCCCGCAGCGCCCGCGCCGGCGCCCATGCGCAGCACCGTACGGCGGGACAGGTCGGCCACGAGCGTCAATGATGCCGTGCCGACGGCCTTCTCGGGGATGAGCCACGCCGTATTGCAAGGCAGTCGTAACGGCGGTGTGACCCCCATGGTGCCCCGAGGCGTGGATGTGCTGTGGTTAGCCATGGCTAGCACTTCGCAGCTGCGCCAAGACTTGTCGCAACGGCAGCTCAGCATGATCGCCCTCGGCGGGGTGATCGGCGCCGGGTTGTTCGTCGGCTCGGGTGTGGTGATCGCGACGACCGGGCCTGCCGCGTTCCTGACGTACGCGATCTGCGGGCTGTTGGTCGTCCTGGTGATGCGGATGCTGGGCGAGATGGCGGCGGCCAATCCGTCGACCGGCTCGTTCGCCGACTACGCCGCCACGGCCCTGGGCGGCTGGGCAGGGTTTTCGGTCGGCTGGCTGTACTGGTACTTCTGGGTGATCGTCGTCGGATTCGAGGCCGTCGCCGGCGGCAAGGTGCTCAATTACTGGTTGCCCGCGCCGCTGTGGCTCCTGTCGTTGTGCCTGATGGTGTTGATGACGGTCACCAATCTGTTCTCGGTGTCCTCGTTCGGCGAGTTCGAATTCTGGTTCGCCGGAATCAAAGTCGCGGCCATCGTGGTGTTCCTGGGTCTGGGTACCGCCTTCGCGGTGGGGCTGTGGCCAGGCCGGCGGTTGGACTTCTCCAACCTGACCGCCCACGGCGGATTTCTCCCCCACGGTGTGGGTGCCGTGCTCGGCGCCGTCGTCGTGGTGATCTTTTCCATGGTCGGTGCCGAAGTCGTCACGATCGCCGCCGCCGAGAGTCGCGACCCGGAACTGGCCATCGCGCGGGCGACCAGGTCGGTGGTCGCCCGCATCGTGGTCTTCTTCGTCGGCTCGGTGCTTCTGCTGGTGGTGGTCACGCCGTGGAATTCGTTGGAACCCGGGGCATCACCGTACGTCGGCGCGCTGACGCACATGGGCCTGCCGGGCGCGGATCAGGTGATGAACGCCGTGGTGCTCACCGCGGTCCTGTCGTGTCTGAACTCCGGCCTCTACACGTCGTCGCGGATGTTGTTCGTCCTCGCACGCCGACGGGAGGCGCCCGTTGCGCTGGTCAAGCTGAGTCGGCGCGGGGTGCCCGCCATCGCCATCCTGTGTTCGTCGGTGATCGGGTTCGGCTGCGTGCTGATGTCCTGGCTGTCACCCGACACGGTATTCCTGTTCCTGCTCAACTCTTCTGGCGCGGTCATCTTGTTCGTCTACCTGCTGATCGCGCTGTCGCAGATCGTGTTGCGGCGCCGCACATCACCGGACAAGCTGCGGGTGACGATGTGGTTGTTTCCGGTGCTGTCGATCCTGACCACAGTGGGGATCATCGCCGTGCTGGTGCAGATGGCCTTCGATGCCCAGGCGCGCAGTCAGCTGTGGCTCAGTCTGTTGTCCTGGGCGGTGGTGGTCGGGGTGTATTTCGTTGTGCCGAGCAGACGCAAAAGCCCCTGAAACGGGACGTTTCAGGGGGCTTTCGCGTCTGCTCGCGCGGGATACCGAGAGGTGAACGACCGCAGTGTTTTTCGAGACGCCTCCGCCGGCGGTGATCGCCGGCGGAGGCACGTCTCGGTTAGGCGGCCGGCCGGCGAGTGGCGGTCGGTGCGACGGTGGCGTCGTTGCGCCGCCCCCTCAACCCCGCCAAACCGGCCAGGCCGAGGAGACCGGTGAGGCCCCACAGACCGGTTTTGTCGCTGTTCTGGTTGTCGTCCTTGTCGGCCAGCGTGGTGGTCGACGACGGGGCAGGAGCCGGGTCGACGGAGGCACTGGCGATGCCTGCTCCGCCGAAACTGAGAGCCGCTGCCGTCCCGAAGATGGCGATTGCCTTGCGCATTTCAAATTTTCCCTTCGACCGTGATCGAGCGGAATGGATTTGGAACCAGTGTGTTCTAGTTCCTCGGATGACGGCAGAACGGATCTCCGCAGTGCCGCGTGCTCGACATACCCGGGCGTTTAGCGCTCAAACCTGCTTTCGCACACGGTTTCCTCATCCAGATACACGATGCGGAACGGACCCACCGGAATGCGAAGCCATTCCTGTCGTCAGCTGCGCCATTGCCTTTCAACCGATTTGACCAACGCGGTCAGCGTCGCGTTCACCGGCGCTTCGATCCCGACCCGAGCGCCCTGCCGTGGCACCGCGCCGTTGATGACGTCGATCTCGCTGACCCGGCGCGCCTCGTGGTCGAGCAGTGCCGAGGGTTTCGCGTCGGGCATGCCCGCACCGAAGTTGCGCACGTGCGCCACGGGATCGGCGACGTCGATGGCGATGCCGGATGCGCGCGCCACCGTCCACGCCTCCGTCGCCGCGGCCCGACTGACCGGGCCGATATCCGGATCATCCATCACCTGACCGACGGTCAGGCCCGTCAGCGCACACGGCGCGCTGTAGGCGACATTGCAGATCAGCTTCTCCCACTGCATGGCGGCGATGTCGGTGACCGCGGCGGCGTCGAAGCCCGCAACGGTCCACACCTGCGCCACTTCGGCAACCGCCTCGTAGGACAGCGACGAGTAGGCACCAAAACGCATGGCGCGCATGGCGTTATGGTGCACATGTCCGGGTGCGACCCGCGCCGCGCCGAAGCCGCTGGCGATCCCGACCGCCACCCGTTGCTCGCCGACGATGCCGGCGACCGTATCCGCTGAGCCCAGACCATTCTGGATGGTCAGCACCGGCGTGGCAGCACCGAGCATCGAAAGTGCCTGTCGGGCACCGGTGCTCACGTCGGCGGCCTTGACGGCTAGCACGATCAAATCCATCGGCTCGGCCGGGGCGACGGTGTCGGCGCGCACCCGCACGGTCTGGTCGTAGTCGGGTCCGCTGACCCGCAGACCGTGCTGGGTGATCGCGTCGATGCCGGGTTGGTAACTGTCCACCACCAGCACGTCGTTGCCCGCCGCGGCCAGTTTGGCCGCATAGATCGAACCCATTGCACCGCAACCGATTACCGCGATCTTCATGCGTCCGCTCCCAGCTCGGTGATCAGTTCGGCCAAGCCGGGCTTTTGTTCCAGCCCGAAACCCGGCGCGTCGGTCGGCGAGATGCGGCCGGCCTCCAGCACGCAATCCGGCGAGTAGCCGCCGAACGGCTGGAACACCCCCGGATAGGACTCACATCCGCCCAGGCCCAACCCAATCGCGATGTGCAGGTTGATCAGGTGGCCGCCGTGCGGAAAGGCGAACCGGCGGTCGAAGCCGTGCGCCTCGAGCACCGAGAGCATGCGGGCGTATTCACCCAACCCGTAGCTCAGCCCGGCGTCCATCTGGAAGATGTCGCGGCCGGCCCGCATGCCGCCGTACCGCACCAGGTTGACGACGTCGGGCACCGAGAACAGGTTCTCCCCGGTGGCCACGGCACCGTCATAACAGTCCGTCACCGCATGATTCAGGTCGAAATCCAGCGGATCGCCGGGTTCTTCGAACCAGCGCAGCCGGTAGGGCGACAACACGGCCGCCCAGTCGGTCGCCGCGGACCGGCCGAATCGGCCGTTGGCGTCCACCGCGACCCGCCCACCGTCACCGACCAGGTCCACCGCGGCCTCGATGCGGGCCAGGTCCTCAGGCATCGACGCCCCGCCGATCTTCATCTTCACCGCGTCATACCCCAGGTCCAGGTAGGAGCGCAGCTCGGCGCGCAGTCGCTGCACGCCGGCGCCGGGGGAGTAGTAGCCGCCGGCGGCGTAGACGGCGACCGACGTGGCCGACTGCCGTCCGAAGTGCCGGGCGATCGTGGCGTGGGCGGGCTCGTCGTTGAGTTTGGCGTTGAGGTCCCAGCAGGCCAGTTCCAGGGCCGCCGCGGCGGCGGCCCGGTCGCCGTGCCCGCCGGGCTTCTCGTCACGCAGCGCACACGCCAGGACCGCGGCCGGGTCGAGCAGGCCCGCGTCGTCCAGCAGCGCATCCGGGGACGCGGCGAGCACCCGCGGGATCATCCGGTCGCGCAGGATCCCGCCCTGGGCGAATCGACCGATCGAGTCGAATGCCACCCCGACCGTGCGCCGGCCGTTCCGGACGGCGGTGATCGCCAGCAGCGAGACGGTGTGCCCGGCGAAGCTGACCAGCGCATTCGCCGGCGCACCGTTGCCCTCGCTGCGAAGGGCGACAGAGCGCTCCCGGATCGCGGTGAGTTTCATCACCCGAACCGGTGTCCATGCGGTAGTTGCATAGCCAAACTTCTACACCCTGTAGTTGAAGCGGCCGCAGCGGCTGGGACACTGGTCGGCATGGGTGATGGCGGTCCGGCGAGCGCGCGGGTAGCGGCGTCCGCGCGGCTGTTCGGCGAGGCCGGCTCGGTCATTCCCGGGGGAGTCAACTCGCCGGTGCGGGCGTTCACCGCGGTGGGGGGGACTCCGCGCTTCATCACGCAGGCCAATGGCTGCCGACTCACCGACGCCGACGGCAACACCTACGTCGACCTGGTCTGTTCCTGGGGTCCGATGATCCTGGGCCACGCGCACCCCGCCGTCGTCGACGCCGTGGTCAAGGCCGCCGCCGACGGTCTGTCGTTCGGCGCTCCGACCCCGGCCGAGACCGAACTGGCCGCCGAGATCATCGGGCGGGTGGACCCCGTGCAGCGCATCCGGTTGGTGAACTCCGGTACCGAGGCCACCATGAGCGCGATCCGCCTGGCGCGCGGCTACACCGGACGTCCGAAGATCGTCAAGTTCTCCGGCTGCTACCACGGGCACGCCGACGCGTTGCTCGTCGACGCCGGCTCGGGAGTGGCGACCCTGGGTTTGCCGTCCTCACCCGGGGTCACCGGTGCGGCCGCGGCCGACACAATCGTGTTGCCGTACAACAACATTGAGGTAGTGCGGGAACTCTTCGCGCAACACGGCGAGCAGATCGCCGCCGTGATCACCGAGGCCAGTCCCGGAAACATGGGTGTGGTGCCACCCGCGCCCGGTTACAACGCCGCACTGCGCAGCATCACCGCCGAACACGGCGCGCTGCTGATCGTGGATGAGGTGATGACCGGCTTCAGAGTCAGCCGAAGTGGTTGGTACGGAATCGATCCCGTCGATGCCGACCTGTTCACCTTCGGCAAGGTGATGAGCGGCGGACTGCCGGCCGCGGCGTTCGGTGGCCGGGTCGAGGTGATGGAGCGACTGGCCCCCCTGGGTCCGGTGTATCAGGCCGGCACCCTGTCGGGTAACCCGGTGGCGGTGGCCGCGGGGCTGGCGACGCTGCGGACCGCCGACGACGCGGTGTATGCCGCGCTGGACGCCAACGCCGACCGGCTGGCCGCGCTGCTCACCGAGTCGCTCACCGCGGCCGGTGTCCCACACCAGATTCCGCGGGCCGGGAACATGCTCAGCGTGTTCTTCGCCGAGGCGCCGGTCACCGATTTCGCCACCGCTCGCGCCAGCCAGACCTGGCGTTACGCGCCGTTCTTCCATGCCCTGCTCGACGCGGGCATCTATCCACCGTGCAGCGCTTTCGAGGCGTGGTTCGTCTCGGCCGCGCTTGACGACGGTGCTTTCGGACAAATCGCCGACGCGTTGCCCGCCGGCGCTGCCGCAGCGGCCGCGGCACAGGAGGACCAAATCTGATGGCCGAGACGACCAGGGTGCACGTGGTGCGCCACGGCGAAGTGCACAACCCCACCGGTGTCCTGTACGGCCGGCTGCCCGGATTCCGGCTGTCGGACAACGGCGTCGCGCAGGCGGCCGCGGTCGCCGACTTCCTGGCCGACCGCGACATCGTCGCGGTGATCGCCTCTCCGCTGAAGCGCGCACAGGAGACCGCCGCACCCATCGCAGCGCGGCACAACCTGACCGTGGACACCGACCCCGACCTGATCGAATCGGCCAACTTCTTCGAGGGCAAGCCGATGAGTCCGGGCGATGGGGCCTGGCGTAGCCCGCGGTACTGGTGGCAGCTGCGCAACCCGTTCCGGCCGTCCTGGGGCGAGCCCTACATCGAGGTCGCGACCCGGATGGCGGGCGCGGCGGAAAAGGCACGCGCGCGCGGCGCCGGCCACGAGGCGGTGTGCGTGAGTCACCAACTGCCGGTGTGGACGCTGCGCCTGCACCTGACCGGCAAGAAGCTCTGGCACGACCCGCGGCGCCGGCAATGCGCCCTGGCCTCGGTGACCACGCTGGTCTACGACGACGACCGCCTGGTCGACGTGGAGTACTCCGAGCCGGCGGCCCCGTGAGGCTCTTGGCTGTTGCCGTACTGGTGCTGGCCGGGCTGCTGACCGGCTGCTCCGGGCGCGACGCCGTCGCCCAGGGCGGCACGTTCGAGTTCGTGTCGCCGGGCGGCAAGACCGACATCCGCTACGACCCGCCGGAAAGTCGCAGCCGGCCGGGACCGTTGTCCGGGCCCAGCCTTACCGACCCCGCGCGCACCCTGTCGCTGGACGATTTCCGGGGAAACGTCGTCGTCGTCAACGTGTGGGGCCAATGGTGCGGCCCGTGCCGGGCCGAGATCACCCAACTGCAGCGGGTGTACGACGCCACCCGCTACTCGGGGGTCTCCTTCCTGGGGATCGACGTGCGCGACAACAGCCGGCAAGCGGCGCTGGACTTCGTCAACGATCGGCACGTGACGTTCCCGTCGATCTACGACCCGCCGATGCGCACTTTGATCGCGTTCGGCGGTAAATACCCGACCACGGTGATTCCGTCCACGCTGGTGCTGGACCGCCAGCACCGGGTGGCCGCGGTTTTCCTGCGTGAACTGCTGGCCGAGGATCTGCAGCCGGTCGTGCAGCAGGTGGCCGCCGAAGCGCCTGCCGCTGCGAGGTCGGGGCCGCAGTGAGTGGTTTCGCCCACCTCGCCGCCGCCGGCCCGCTGGTGGTCGCGCTCGGAGTGTGCATGTTGGCCGGGCTGGTGTCGTTCGCGTCGCCGTGTGTGGTGCCGCTGGTGCCGGGTTACCTGTCGTATCTGGCGGCGGTGGTCGGCGTCGAGGAAGAACAAGAGTGCCCCGGCACGCTCAAGGCTCCGCCCGCGGCGCGTTGGCGAGTGGCCGGGTCTGCGCTGTTGTTCGTCGCCGGGTTCACGACGGTGTTCGTGCTGGGCACTGTCGTCGTGCTCGGCATGACCGCGGCGCTGATCGACAACCAGCTGGTGCTGCAGCGGGTCGGCGGCGTGCTCACCATCGTCATGGGATTGGTGTTCGTGGGACTCATCCCGGCGCTGCAACGTCAGGTCCGCTTCAGCCCCCGTCAGGTGACGACGACGGTCGGCGCGCCGCTGCTGGGCGCGGTGTTCGCGCTGGGCTGGACGCCCTGCCTGGGGCCGACGCTGACCGGGGTGATCACGGTGGCCTCGGCGACCGACGGCGCCAACGTGGCGCGCGGCATCGCGCTGGTGATCGCCTACTGCCTGGGGCTGGGCATCCCGTTCGTGGTGTTGGCGTTGGGCTCGGCCCAGGCGGTGACCGCGCTGGGCTGGTTGCGCCGGCACACCAGGGCAATCCAGGTCTTCGGTGGCGTGCTGCTGATCTCGGTGGGCGTGGCGCTGGTCACCGGGGTGTGGAACGACTTCGTGTCCTGGCTGCGCGACGCGTTCGTCTCCGACGTGAGGCTGCCGATCTGATGACCCCCAGAGAGGCGCGAGGGGCGCCCGAGGTGGCGCGAGCAGACGCAAAAGCACCTGGCACGGGCCCTCTGGCGGGGCTTTTGCGTCTGCTCGCCCCGAGAAAGCTCGCGGGCAAGGCGCGCAACACCTGGCGGTCGCTGACCTCGATGGGCACCGCGCTGGTGCTGCTGTTCCTGCTCGCGCTGGGCGCGATTCCCGGAGCTCTACTGCCGCAGCGCAGCCTCAACGCAGCCAAGGTCGAGGAGTACCTGCACACCCACCCGATGATCGGCCCGTGGCTCGACGAGTTGCAGGCCTTCGACGTGTTCTCCAGCTTCTGGTTCACCGCCATCTACGTGCTGCTGTTCGTGTCCCTGGTGGGGTGTCTGACGCCGCGGATCCTCGAACACGCCCGCAGCCTGCGCGCCACCCCGGTGGCCGCGCCCCGCAACCTGGCGCGGCTGCCCAAGCACGCCGAGGCACGACTCGCGGCCGACCCCGCCGAGGTGAACGCGCTGGCCAACACCATCAAGGACCGGCTGCGCGGATGGCGCACCGCGATCAGACACCACGACCAATCCGTCGAGGTCTCCGCGGAGAAGGGCTACCTGCGCGAGTTCGGCAACCTGGTGTTTCACTTCTCGCTGCTGGGTTTGTTGGTCGCGGTGGCCGTCGGCAAGCTGTTCGGCTACGAGGGCAACGTGATCGTCATCGCCGACGGTGGCCCCGGCTTCTGTTCGGCGTCCCCGGCAGCGTTCGACTCGTTCCGGGCGGGCAACACCGTCGACGGTACCGCGCTGCACCCGATCTGCCTGCGGGTCAACAACTTTCAGGCGCACTATCTACCGTCGGGGCAGGCCACGTCGTTCGCCGCAGACATCGCCTACCAGGCCGGTGGCGATCTGGACGCCAACATCTGGCGGCCCTACCGGCTGGAGGTCAACCACCCGCTGCGGGTAGGCGGCGACCGGGTCTATCTGCAGGGCCACGGGTACGCGCCCACCTTCACCGTGACGTTCCCGGACGGGCAGACCCGCACCTCGACCGTGCAGTGGCGACCCGACAACCCGCAGACCATGTTGTCCTCCGGCGTCGCGCGCATCGACCCGCCGGCCGGCAGTTATCCCACCGCCGAGGAGCGGCGCCAACACCAGATCGCGATCCAGGGTCTGCTGGCCCCGACCGAGCAACTCGACGGCGCCCTGCTGTCGTCGCGGTTTCCGGCGCTCAACGCCCCGGCGGTGGCCATCGACGTCTACCGCGGCGACACCGGCCTGGACACCGGCCGGCCCCAGTCGTTGTTCGACCTGGACCCCCGGCTGATCGAACAGGGCAGGCTGACCAAGGAGAAGCGGGTCAACCTGCGCGTCGGCGAGCAGGTCCGCATCGACCGGGGCCCGGCCGCGGGCACCGTCGTGCGCTTCGACGGCGCCGTGCCGTTCGTCAACGTGCAGGTCTCGCACGACCCCGGCCAGTACTGGGTACTGGTCTTCGCGATCACGATGATGGCCGGACTGCTGGTGTCGCTGCTGGTGCGCCGCCGCCGGGTGTGGGTCCGGCTCCTGCCGGACCCCGACCGCCCCGGTACGGTGAACGTCGAATTGGGCGGCCTGGCGCGCACCGACAACTCGGGGTGGGGTGACGAGTTCGAGCGGCTGACCCAGCGGCTACTGGACGGGCTGGGTGACGGGGACGCACCTGCCGGCATCCCCGCTGGCATTTCCCCGAAGGCCGGAAGGGACGTCACGTGAACACCTCTAATATCGACATCGATCTGGCCCGCTACTCGGACTGGGCGTTCACCTCGGCCGTGGTGGCCTTGGTCGTCGCGTTGTTGCTGCTGGCCTACGAGCTGGCCTACACCCGCGCCCGCAAGCTCGAGCCGGTCGCCGCGGGCGGCGTCAGCACCGACAGCGTCATCCCCGGGGTCGTGTCGGACACCCCGCAGCGACCATTCGACGAACGCGTCGGGCGCGCCGGCCTGGCCGTGCTGTACCTGGGTATCGGGTTGCTCTTCGCCTGCATCGTGCTGCGCGGCCTGGCCACCATGCGGGTGCCGTGGGGCAACATGTACGAGTTCATCAACCTGACCTGCATGTCGGGCCTGTTCGCCGGCGCGATCGTGCTGCGCCGCCCGCAGTACCGCCCGCTGTGGGTGTTCCTGCTGCTGCCCGTGCTGATCCTGCTGACGGTGTCGGGTCGTTGGCTCTACGCCAACGCCGCGCCGGTGATGCCCGCCTTGCAGTCCTACTGGCTGCCCATTCACGTCTCGGTGGTCAGCCTGGGGTCCGGGGTGTTCCTGGTCGCCGGGATCTGCAGCATCCTGTTCCTGCTGCGCACCTCGCGTTTCGGCGACCCGGGCACCGAGGGCAGGCTGGCGCAGCTGGTGCAGCGCTTCCCCGACGCCCAGACGCTGGACCGGATCGCCTACCGAACCACGATCTTCGCCTTTCCGGTGTTCGGGTTCGGCGTCATCTTCGGCGCGATCTGGGCCGAGGAGGCCTGGGGCCGCTACTGGGGTTGGGACCCCAAGGAGACGGTGTCGTTCATCGCGTGGGTGGTCTACGCGGCCTACTTGCATGCCAGGTCGACGGCCGGGTGGCGGGACCGGAAGGCCGCCTGGATCAACGTCGCAGGATTCGTCGCGATGGTCTTCAATCTCTTCTTCGTTAACCTGGTGACCGTCGGACTGCACTCCTACGCGGGTGTGGGCTGAGGCGACAAAGGGGGAGCAGCGAGTGTCAGAACATCCGACGCCGGGCGTGGGGACGCCACGCGTCCACCCGGGCACCGGATCCGACGTCAATGCCGACCAGCAGACCGTCCAGGCGCAGCAGCCAGAGGCGACGACCCGGGCTTTCGCCGGGTTCCGCACCGAGCGGCGGACTCCCGCCGCCGCGGACAGCGCCGTCGGGTCGGCCAGCATGGCGCCGCCGCCGCAACCGGTCGAATTGCCGCACGCCCGGCCGCAGTGGGAGCCCGCACCGTCGACGGGACCGGTGACCGCGGTGACCCGGGTGGACCCGACGGCCTACGGCGCCTACTACCCCGGGCCGCCCGACCAAGCGGGAACCGCGGAGCGGCCCCAGTTCCGTCCGGAGCCGCTGCCGCAGACGCCGTATCCGGAGCTGTCGAGCACCGTGCTGCTGCGACCGGTGAAGCCGCCGCCGTCGGAGGGTTGGCGACGGGCGCTGTACGTGTTATCGGGCCAGCTGATCAACCTGGGCGAGAGCCCGCGGGCGATGCGGCACAACAACCTGGTCGCCCAGATCAACCGACCGCTGCGCGGCAGCTACCGGATCGCGGTGCTCTCCCTGAAGGGCGGGGTGGGTAAGACCACCATCACCGCGACCCTGGGATCGACGTTCGCGTCCGTGCGCGGCGACCGGGTGGTGGCCGTGGACGCCAACCCCGACCGCGGCACGCTGAGCCAGAAGCTGCCACTCGAGACACCGGCCACCGTGCGGCATCTGCTGCGCGACGCGAAGAGCATCGATCGTTACAGCGACGTCCGCAGCTACACGTCGCAGAACGAGAGCGGGCTGGAAGTGCTGGCCTCGGAGAACGATCCGACGGTGTCGGAGGCGTTCAGCGGTGACGACTACACCCGGATCGTGGACATCCTGGACCGCTTCTACGGCCTGGTGCTCACCGACTGCGGCACCGGCCTGCTGCATTCGACGATGTCGGCGATCCTGGCCAAGTCCGACGTGCTGGTCGTGGTCGCTTCTGGGTCCATCGACGGTGCCCGCAGTGCCTCGGCGACGCTGGACTGGCTGGAAGCACATGGGCACGAAGACCTGGTCCGCAACTCGATTGCGGTGATCAACGCGGTCCGCTCCCGCTCCGGCAAAGTCGACATGCAGAAGGTGGTCGACCACTTCGCGCGGCGTTGCCGTGCGGTACGGGTGGTGCCGTTCGACGCCCACCTCGAGGAGGGCGCCGAGATCAGCCTGGATCGGTTGAAGCGCGAAACCCGCGATGCTCTCGCCGAATTGGCTGCGGTGGTCGCCGAGGGTTTCCCGGGCGACGCGCGGCGCGCCAACCCGAACTTCGTCTAACGGGGTTTGTTGTCGCCAAGCCGGCGCAGGAACTCCGGATCGTCGTCGGGTCCGATGACGCGGGTCCGCGGCGGGCTCGTCTGCGACCGCGCCGCACGCCAGCCGAGATAGATCAGCGTCCCTGAGATCAGGACGACGAGCAGGTAAAGCACGCGACACCTCCTCCAAGCGAATATACCCGCGACGTAGTCTCAAGATGTGTCAGAAGCGCGTCGCGACAAGAGCACTGGCGTGATCGCCGTCGTCGTCTACGCGGTGGCCCGACTGGTGCTGGTGGTGGTGATCGGCGGTGCGATCTACGGAATCGCGCGCCTGCTCGGGGTGGACGATTTCCCGGTCGCCGTCGCCGGGCTGTTCGGACTGGTCGTGGCGATGCCGCTGGGCATGTGGGTGTTCAGCCCGCTGCGACGACGGGCGACGACCGCGCTCGAGGCGGCCGGGTCGCGGCGGCGGGCGGAACGCGATCAGTTGCATGCCCGGCTGCGGGGCGAGCAGGCGGCTGAAAAGGACCAGATCTAGGCGTCGCTGTGCTGCGGCAACCGCACCACTTGCGCGGCGTAGGTCAGCCCGGCGCCATAGCCGATCAGTAGCGCCAGATCGCCCGGCTTGCCCAGCCCGGTTTCCATCAAATCGGCGATGGCCAGCGGAATGGACGCCGCCGACGTGTTCCCGGCGTGCTCGATGTCGTTGGCGACGACGGTGTCCGGGCGCAGCTGCAGGTTCTTGACCAGCAGGTCGTTGATCCGGGTATTGGCTTGATGGGGCACGAACACGTCGATCTGGTCGGGTCCGATCCCGGCCGCCTCGAGCGCCCGCCGGCCGACGTCGCCCATCTTGAACGCCGCCCAACGGAACACCGCCGGGCCTTCGAGCCGCACGAACGGACGCGGCCCGCTGGGATTCTGGGCGAAGGTGATCCAGTCGATGTCCTGCCGGATGGCATTGGACTGTTCACCGTCGCTGCCGGCAACGGTCGGACCGATGCCCTGCTCGGACGTCTCGCCCACCACCACGGCCGCGGCGCCGTCGGCGAAGATGAAGCAGTTGCCGCGGTCGTACATGTCGATCGTGGGCGACAGCTTTTCGGTGCCGACCACCAGCATCTTCGCGGTCACCCCGCCGCGGATCATGTCGGCCGCGGTGCCCAGAGCGTAGCCGAAGCCGGCGCATCCCGCGGACAGATCGAAGCCGAGCACATCCTTGGCGCCCAGTGCCGCCGCGACCATCGGGGCCGCCGGTGGGGTCTGCAGGAAATGCGTGTTGGTGGTGACGATGACACCGTCGATGTCGGCCGCGGTCAGCGACGCGTTGGACAGCGCCCGTCGGCAGGCTTCGGCTGCCATCGACGCGGCGGATTCGTCATCCGCGGCGAACCGGCGCGTCTTGATGCCGGTACGGGAGTAGATCCACTCGTCGGAGGAGTCGATGTTCTGGCAGATCTCGTCGTTGGTGACGACGCGTTCCGGGCGGTAGGCCCCGACGCTGAGCAATCCGACCTTCTTGGGGCCGCTGGCCGAGGCGATCTCAGACATGGCCGTCCTTCCCGCGTCAACTCGAGCTCCCTCAAGGGACTCTAGGCGTGCCGGTGCCGGTCGTTCATCCGGGTCTAAGGCTTCAGCGCAGTTTGGACAGGCAAAGCACGATCGGTGGTGAATACGCGGTGGTCTGGACCCATTCGCCGCTCGAGCAGTTGGACGTGCTGGTGGTGCGTTTGACCACTCGGTCGGTGGCGCTGCTCGAGCCGCAGCTCGCGGCCGAGACCGTCACCTCGCGGCTGCCGTCACGCTTGACTGCACCCGGCACCCGCCGGATGCAGTCACCGACCTTGGCGGCTTTGATCGTCCGCGCGGAGGCGTCGGGACTGTTGCGCGACGGGGTGGTGGTGCGCGGCGCCGCCGAGTGCCGGGTGTCCGTCCGGTGCAGCACCGAACCGAGGCTGGCCATGAAGACCAGCGCGACGACGACGGCGATCGCGGACAGCGCCGTGCCGACATATCCGATGGCCAGGCCGGCGATGGCCAGTCCGCGCCCATCCTGGCCGGTCCGCTTGATCTGGGACAGCGAGATGTGGCCCAAGATGATCCCCAGCGGAGCCAGGACCAGCGAACACACCAGGGCCGCGATCGCCAGCGGGTTCGTCGGCCGACTCGGCGGATTAGGCGGATAAGGCGGATTAGGCGGATAGGGCGGATACGGTGACTGACCGTCGTACGGCGTGTTCATGAAACCCCCTGCAGCACAGTGGTTTGCGCTGTATGTCCTGGACCGGACAGTAAGGTATCACCCCGCCAGCGTCAGCGCGCCGGCCACCGCTGTCGCCCAGATCACCATGACCAGGCCGGTGTCGCGCAGCACCGGGATCAATTCCTGCCCGCCGCGACCGGAGCGCACCGGGCGGTCGGCGCGCAGCGCCAGCGGCGTGGCCACCAGACCCGCCGCGCACCACGGCGTCGCCAACATCAGCACCAGCGTCAACAGGCCGGTGAGCGCCAGCAGCGCGTGGTAGAGCACCCGGGTGCGACCGTCGCCCAACCGGACCGCCAGCGTGATCTTGCCGGACACGGTGTCGGTGGGGATGTCGCGCAGGTTGTTGGCGACCAGCACCGACGACGAGAGCGCCCCGATCGCCACCGCCAGCACCACGCCCACCCAGTCGATCCGCAAAGCCTGCGTGTACTGGGTGCCGAGAACGGCGGTCAACCCGAAGAACACGAACACCGCGGCCTCACCCAGCCCGGAGTAGCCGTACGGCTTGGATCCGCCGGTGTACAACCAGGCCGCGGCGACACACGCGATCCCGACCCCGATCAGCCACGGCCCGCTGACCAACGCCAGCGCCAACCCCGAACAGCAGCCGAGGAACAGGCTGACCAGCGCCGCCGTGGCCACCGCTCGCGGGGTGGCCAGGCGCGACCCCACCAGGCGCATCGGGCCGGCCCGCACGTCGTCGGTGCCGCGGATGCCGTCGGAGTAGTCGTTGGCGTAGTTGACACCGACGATGAACGGGACCGCAACCCCCAGCGCCAGCAGCGCCTTCCACCACACCGCCGCGTGCAACCAGGCGGCCGCGCCGGTGCCCGCGATGACGGGTGCCACCGCGTTCGGCAGCGTCCGCGGACGAGCGCCGGACACCCACTGGGCAATAGTGGCCACCAACGCATCCTGCCCTATGCCCGACAATGGGCGGATGCTCGGAGTGATCGGTGGCACCGGCTTCTACACGTTTTTCGAGTCCGACACCCGCACCGTGTCGGTGGACACCCCGTGGGGCCGGCCCAGCGCACCCCTCACGATCGGTGCCGTCGGCGGGCACGAGGTGGCGTTTCTGCCGCGGCACGGCGCCAAGCACGAATTCTCGGCGCACACCGTGCCCTACCGGGCCAACATGTGGGCGCTGCGCTCGGTGGGGGTGCGGCGGGTGTTCGCCCCGTGCGCGGTCGGCAGCCTGGATCCCGAGGTCGGGCCGGGCACGGTGGTGGTTCCCGACCAGCTGATCGATCGCACCAGCGGCCGGGCGGACACCTACTTCGATTCCGGCGGGGTGCACACCAGTTTCGCCGACCCGTACTGTCCGGCGCTGCGGACGGCCGTCACCGGACTGCCCGACGCCCCTGATCTCGTCGACGGCGCCACCATGGTGGTGATCCAGGGTCCCCGGTTTTCCACCCGCGCGGAGAGCCGGTGGTTCGCCGCGGCGGGGTTCCAGCTGATCAACATGACCGGCTACCCAGAGGCGATACTCGCCCGGGAACTCGAATTGTGTTATGCGGCAATCGCTTTGATCACCGATGTCGATGCCGGCGTGGAGGTGGGAGAAGGCGTGACCGGTGTGGACGTGTTCGCCGAGTTCGAGAAGAACATCCCGATGTTCAAGGACCTGGTGCGTGCGGCCATCGGCCGGGTCGCCGCCGAGCGCACCTGCACGCACTGCCGGCGGCACGCCGGGGTCCCGTTGCCGTTCGAGTTGCCATGAGGGTGTTGCTGACGGGAGCGGCGGGGTTCATCGGCTCCCGGATCGCAGCCGCGCTGCGGGCGGCCGGTCATGAGGTGGTCGGGGTGGACGTGCTGCTGCCCGCCGCGCACGGGCCGAACCCGGTGCTGCCGGAGGGTTGCCATCGGGTCGACGTCCGCGACGCCGGCGCCCTGGCCCCGCTGCTGGGCGGCATCGACCTGGTGTGTCATCAGGCCGCGATGGTGGGGGCCGGGGTGAACGCCGCGGACGCACCCGAATACGGCGGCCACAACGACTTCGGCACGACGGTGTTGCTGGCGCAGATGTTCGCCGCCGGGGTGTCGCGTCTGGTGCTGGCCTCGTCGATGGTCGTCTATGGCCAGGGCCGGTACCGGTGCCCGCAACACGGATCGGTCGACCCGTTGCCGCGCCGGCGCGCCGACCTGGACGCCGGCAGCTTCGAGCACCGCTGCCCGCAGTGTGGGCAACCGGTCACCTGGCAGCTGGTGGACGAGGACGCCGCGCTGCGACCGCGCAGCCTGTATGCGGCCAGTAAGACCGCGCAGGAGCACTACGCACTGGCCTGGTCGGAGGCGACCGGCGGTTCGGTGGTCGCGTTGCGCTACCACAACGTCTACGGTCCCGGCATGCCGCGCGACACCCCCTATTCGGGGGTGGCGGCCATCTTCCGTTCGTCGCTCGAGAAGGGTGAGGCCCCACAGGTTTTCGAGGACGGCGGCCAGATGCGTGACTTCGTCCACGTCGACGACGTCGCCGCCGCGAACCTGGCCGCGGCCGGCGTCGACCACGGCGGTTTCGTCGCGGCCAATGTCTGTTCCGGGCAACCGATTTCGATCCTGGAGGTGGCGACCGCGTTGTGCGCGGCCCGCGGTTCGTCGCTGGTGCCCGCCGTCACCGGCCGGTACCGCAGCGGGGACGTGCGCCACATCGTCGCCGACCCGGCCCGGGCCGCGGATGTCCTCGGGTTCCGGGCGGCCGTGCCGCCCACCGAGGGGTTGCGCGAGTTCGCGTTCGCGCCGCTGCGTTAGGACGGGTTGTTGGGCGGCCGATAGATCTTCGGGCGCGGCCCGGTCTGACCCGGACGGAAGATCCGCGGTGACGGCCCCGGCCCGGACAGCACCGTCGTCGGCGCGTCGTGCCCGCCACCGGGGACGCTGAACTGGGTCGTCCGGGCTTCCGACGGCGGCGGCGGCGGACCGCCGGGACGGGTCGGGATGGGCACGGGCGGCCGTGTCTGCCCGGTCGATCCGGTGGCGGGGCGCTGCCGGCGCGGCCGGCGCCGCGGTTTGCGGATGCGTCCGGCCACGATCACCGCGAGGAAGGTGCACAGCGCGAGCCCGCACAGCGTCACGTCGAAGGTGCTGGCGATCTGCTGCGCGAGGTCGTTGCCGTAGACGGGGTTGACCGAGACCTGCTCGAACCGGGGAGCCAGCACGACGCCGAGAATCACCCGGGAGATCATCAGGGTGAACACCAACCCGCTCAACCAGACCAGCAGCCGCGATCGCAGTGCCCCCTGGGCCAGCTTGGTGCGCAGCCACCACGCCAGGGCCCCGGTGGCCAGGTCGAACGTGGCCAGCGTCACGGTGTCATAGCGCGAATACGGGTAGTCCAGCATCACCGCGACCACCAGGTCGGTGATTCTCATCAGCATCGACCCCAGGCACCAGACGACGATCAGCGTCAGGCTCTTGCGGATCGCGGTGCGCCAGATCTCCCGGTCGGCGCGCGTCTGGGCGGAGCTGAACAGGGCCAGCGGCGCGAACAACGCCGCGGCGCCGGCCCACGCCAGGAAGCCTTCGTAGCCGACGCCGGCCGTCGAGGTGTTCTGCGCGATGCCGTGGAATGCGTCGATCTCACGACCGACCGGCAAACTCCACACCAGGATCCCGGCGAGCAGCGTGGAAGTGCCCAGCGCCAGCGTCGCGAGCCGGGATCCGTGGGTGTTGCGCAGGACCCACCGCGAGGCGACCAGGACGGCGGTCAGTGCCACCGCCCCGTACACCAACGCCGTCAGGATCACCGTGGTGTTGCGGGTACCGAAGGCTTCCGACCCGTTGATGCCCTGTAGGGCGTACCGCAACCGCCAGCACAGGTTGAAACCGGCGCTGAGCGAGGCTCCGAACATCGAGGCATATCCGAGCAGCCGCGCCGCGCGCAGCCACCGGTGGTACCGCTGCTCGTCGGTGACCGGGCTGGTGAGCACCGGTTGTGCGCTCAACAGCGCACCGGCGAACCCGAGCCAGCCGCCCGGGCCGACGCCGCCGGGCACGTGGACCTGACCGCCGAATTTGATGGATTGGATTACGTCGAACCCGATGAATCCCGCGAGCAGTAGCAGGTAGGGGATGTTCAGGCTCAGCCGCAGCCGCGCGGCGGTGACGGGGTCGAGTCGCAGGAACGACGTCAGGGCCGCCGCCAGCGACAGCAGCGTCACCAGCCCCAGCAACCCCCACAGCAGCGTGCTGCTGCCCGGGATGCCCAGCCCGAAGTACAGGTTCCACGGGAACAGCGGCGCGAGGACGAGCAGCACGGCGGCGATCAGGTCGCGGATGGTGTTGCGTCGCTTCGTCAGAACTCCGGGCGCCTCGGGCGCCGTTCGCGCGGCCGGCGCAGACCCCGGGCCGGCAGCCGTCCGTTGCGTGCCCACGATGGGGCCGGTCGGCGTTTCGTCGCTACTGACGCTCACGAGGCCCCCAGGGGTCGAGGTCGGGTGCTGCTGGCGCGGGTCGGTCGTGCGGCAAGGGAACCCCCTGCCGGGGCCACTGCGTTGTTCGGTTTGCGAACATATTCTCCATTCGGACGAGGCGGCAGTGGCTGTGAGCAGGTTATGAAGACCGTTGGGATCCGCACTGAGCGTCCCCGCCGGTTCGGAATCCGGTTACGCTGCGCTCATAGGGAAGGAACCTTGTCGCCCGAAATGACGAATATTGCCTGACGGTATCGCAGTTTAATTATGCCGGGACATTGCTGGTTGTGGGGTAGCCAGCTCGAAGGAGAGAGCCGCAGATGGACGTCGTGTTGGGGGTGGCGGTCACGGGCCGGGTCGCACGCCTGGCCCTAGTCGACGCGGCCGCCCGCGGTAACGAGGTGATCGATCAGTATTCGGTCGATCTCGCCGGAGACCCGATCAGAGCACTGACTGACACCGTGGTCGGCACCCATCGGTTGCTGGCCGGCGAGGGACACCGGCTGCTCGCGACCGAGTTGAATTGGCCCGACCGGTACCGGGTCGACCAGCTGGCGCAGGCCCTGGGCTACGCCGGCGTGACGAATATCCAGGTGATCTCCGAGCCGCAGGGGTTCAGGGGACGCCCGGGAGTGGGGAGTGCGGTCGCCGCGGCCCTGCTGTTCGGCAGTCAGATGAGGAGTCCGTCGGCATCTGCCGATCCGGACGCACCGCCGACGATGATGGGTTCCTCGCCGATGGACGGCGGTTACAGTCCCGGAGCCGACGCGACCATGGCGGCTCCGGCCGTGTCGCCGGATGCGACCATGGCGGCTCCGGCGCTGGGGGACGGCGGCGGTTACGGGCCGACGGGTTCGGGTGTCGATCAGTCGGTGCCCGGGGACGGCGGCTTCGGGCCCGCCGGCTCGACCATGGCGCAACCGGCGCTTCCCGGCGACGGCGGCGGGTCGGCCGGCTCGGGCGTGGATCAGTCGGGGCTGCCCGGAGACGGCGGATTCGGCTCTTCCGGGGGCGGCGGCGGGTATGGCTCGCCGATCGAGAACCCGCATCTGCCTGCCGATCACGGCGGTTTCGGACCGCCCGGCTCGGGCGCCGATCAATCGGCCTTTCCCGCCGACGCCACGATGGCGGCGCCGATCTCGGGTGACGGCGGTGGGAACTCCGGCCAGGGTGTGACGTCGGGTGATCCGACTCTGGTCTCGTATTCGCAGTCGTATCCCGATGGGGGTGTGTCGTCGGGCGACCCCGGTCTTGCCGGCGACCCGCACGGCCATGCGTACTTCCACTCCGGTGCCCCGGCGGGTGACCCCGGTGTACCGGGGGACGCGACCGCCGTCATGCAGCCCGCCGACGGCGGGGCGCCGGCATCGGGGGACGAGCAGTTGGCGTACTCGCAAGCCAGCGAATACGACATCCTGCCGGTGGACACCGACGGCATGGACGACTACGGCGACGAGTACGGCGAGGAATTCGACGACGGGTTCGACGAGGACGATCCCGACGCCGCCGGCAGCCAGCCCCAGAGTCTGCGGCGGTTGCTGATCAGCAACGCCGTCGTGGGCTTCGCGGTCCTGGGTTTTTCGTCGTTGGCGGTGGCGGTCGCGGTCACCGTCCGTCCGACCGCGGCGTCCCTTCCGGTCGAAGGCCATCAGAACGCGCAGCCGGGCAAGTTCATGCCGCTGTTGCCGACCGAGCAGCAGGCGCCCGTGCCGCCCCCGCCGCCCGAGGCCCCGACGGTCGGGTTCCAGGGCGGCACCGTTCCCGCTGTCCAGGTGCCGCGACAGCAGACCTCGCCCGGGGCCCCGGCCGCCCCGATCCCGAATCAGGTGCCGGCCGCTCCGGTTCCCGTCCCGGTGCCGGTCATCATTCCGTACCCGGGCTGGCGGCCGGGCATGCCGACGTGGCCGGTGGCGACGCCGACGACCCCGCCGACCACGTCGTACACCACCCCGTCCACCACGCCGCCGACGACGCCGCCCACCACCACGGCGGTCACCACCCCGCCGACCACCACGGCGGTCACCACCACGCCGGCCACCACGCCTCCCACTACGACGGTGGTCACCACCCCGCCGACCACTCAGGCGCCGCGGACCACGACGATTCCGCCCACGACGGTCGCCCCGACCACCGTGGCTCCGACCACCGTCGCTCCGCGACCGTCCACCGCCGCTCCGCAACCCACCCAGGCCCCGACGCAGCAGACGGTGGCACCGCCGACCCAGGCGCCGCAGACCCAGGCGCCGGCGCCGCGCACCCAGGCGCCGCAGACTCAGGCACCGGCGCCGCGCACCCAAGCCCCGCAGACCCAGGCGCCGGTGCCGCGCACCCAGGCCCCGCAGACCCAGGCGCCGCGGACGCCGAGCGGTCCCCGGTGAGCTGATCCGGCGGGATCAGGGGTCTGCCGTGTCCGACGTGACCGTGGTGCTGCCGTGTCTGAACGAGGAAGAATCCCTGCCGGCCGTGCTGGCCGCGATTCCCGACGGCTACCAAGCGCTGGTGGTGGACAACAACAGCACCGACGGCACCGCGCAGGTCGCCGCCCGGCACGGCGCGCGAGTGGTCGCCGAGCAGCGACCGGGTTACGGCGCGGCGGTGCATGCCGGCGTGGAAGCCGCGACGACGCCGATCGTCGCGGTGATCGACGCCGACGGCTCGATGGACGCCGGTGACCTGCCCCGACTGGTCGCCGAACTGCAGCGCGGCGCCGACATGGTGACCGGCCGGCGCCGCCCGGTGCCCGGCCTGCACTGGCCGTGGGTGGCGCGCGTCGGCACGGTGGTGATGAGCTGGCGGTTGCGCACCCGACACCGCCTACCGGTACACGACATCGCGCCGATGCGGGTGGCGTGGCGCGATGCGTTGCTGAATCTGGGCGTCGTCGACCGACGGTCGGGGTATCCGCTCGAACTGCTGGTCCGTGCCGCCGCCGCGGGCTGGCGAGTGGTCGAACTCGACATCAGTTACGGCCCGCGCACGGGCGGCAAGTCGAAGGTGAGCGGGTCGCTGCGGGGCAGCATCACCGCGATCGTCGACTTCTGGAAGGTGATTTCGTGACCTTGCCGGTCACCGTGCTGGTGGTGGCGAAAGCGCCGGAACCGGGCCGCGCCAAGACCCGGTTGGCGGCGACGGTCGGCGACGAGGTCGCCGCGCACATCGCTGCCGCCGCCCTGCTGGACACCCTGGACGCGGTGGCTGCGACGCCGGTGGCCGCCCGGGTCGTCGCGTTGACCGGTGATCTGGACAATGCCGCCGGTGCCACCGACATCCGGCAACGGCTGGGGTCCTTCACGGTCATCGAGCAACGCGGTGCGGACTTCGCCGAGCGGCTCGCCAACGCCCACGCCGACGCCGGCGGAGACGCCCCGGTGCTGCAGATCGGGATGGACACCCCGCAAGTGAGCGCCGGGTTGTTGGCCGACTGCGCCCGGCGGCTGCTCGAGTCGACCGGGGTGCTCGGGCTGGCCCGCGACGGCGGCTGGTGGGTGCTGGGACTACCCGACGGCACCGCCGCGCACTGCCTGCGCGGGGTGCCGATGTCACAGCCGGACACCGGCGAGCTGACTCTGAAAGCGTTGCACGACAACGGTATCGACGTGGCACTGGTGCAGCAGCTGGACGACGTCGACGTGATCGACGACATTGCCGCGGTACGCCGAGCCTGCGACCCGCAGAGTCGCTTTGCCCGCGTCACCCGGACGGCCGGGCTGTGAACACCTCTACCAGTTGGTGAAGACGACGCTGTTCAGCAGCAGCGCCCCGGCTGCGTTCACCGCCAGCCACCACCGATGCGACCGCACCGGCAGCAGCGCCGGCGCGGCGGTCAGCCAGATGGTGAACGGCAGCCAGATGCGCTCTGTCTCGGCCTTGCTCAGCATGCTGAGGTCGGCGCAGACGATGGCGGCCAACGCCGCCAGCAACAGCAGATGCACACCCGAGCGGCGGTGGACCGCGGCTCGGTCGAATACCCGGCTGATCCCGGCGACGCTGCCCAGGCCGATCGCACAGACCGTGCACGCCAGGTTGCCCCAAACCCAATACTGAAACGGCCGGTCCTGGGCGACGCCCTGCCAATAGCGTTGCTGCACAAGCTCATAGCCGTCGAACCAGAAGAAGCCCGCCTGCGCGAACGTCACCGCCACCGCCACCGCGGCGAGCAACGCCGGTCCCAGAGCCCGTATCCAGGCACGCCGATCCGGTGCCGAGATCAGCACCGCCACCGCCGGCAGACCCAGCAGCACCAGTCCGTAGCTGAGGAAGACGCTCCAGCCCAGCAACACACCCGAGGCCGCGGCCACCAGTGCGGGAAACCGGGCCGCACCGTGCACCGCCACCGCCAGCAACGCGATCCCCCACGCCGCGACCCCGGCGAAATAACCGTCGGCCGACACCGCCACCCAGATCGCCGTCGGTGCGACGGCCACGAACGGCGCTGCGCGGCGGGCCAGCTCTTCATCGGCCAGCACCCGCACGGCCACCAGCACCGCTGCCGCCGCGCTGGAACCCGCCAGCAGACACAACAGGCCGGCCCAGGCGCCGCCGTGCAACCCGATCCGGTCGAGCCAGACGAACGTCAGCAGCGCACCCGGCGGATGGCCGGAGACATGGGTGGCCCACGAGTGCGGCTGGAAGTCGAGGATCCGGCCGGCGAACGTGCGCAAGGTCGCGCTGATGTCGCCGACGCCGGGCACCTCGGCGAGGTATTCGTCGCGGGTGGTCAGGCGGCCGGCGAAACCGCGTTGCCAGCCGTCGATCATCGCCAGCGAGAACGCCCACGCGCAAGCAATCGCCCAGCTGCCCACGGTCAACGCCCGCCACGAAAGACGTTGTGCCACAGCCGGACCCCACCACACGACAACGGCGGCAATCACGATCGCCGGCACCGTGCCCCAGCCGACGTGGGCATCCCAGTAGCCGAAAATCGGCGTGGCGCCGGCGCGGGTGCCGAACCGGTCCAGGCCGGTGTCGCGGCGCGGGTCGATTCCCCAACCGATCCGCGGCAGCACGAACGCGGCGGTCACGAGTATGACCGCGGCCGTCACAGCCAGCACTTCCCGCCGTGCGATTCTCACGAAAGATCAGCCTAGAGAACCGAACCGCTGCATCAGGGCCACTCGGTCGACCTTGCCGATGCCCCGGCGCGGGAGTTCCTCGACAAAATGCAGGTCGCGGGGCGCGGCGGTGAGGTCCAGGGTCTGTGCGACGTGGGTTCGTAGCGCGTCCAGTGTCGGCGCCGGCGACCCCGCGCCCAGCACGATCGCGGCGACGACCCGTTGGCCCAACCGATTGTCGGGGACACCGAAGACCGCGCAGTCGGCCACCGCCGGGTGGGTGCGCAGCGCGGCCTCGACCGGATCCGGCAGCACGGTCAACCCGCCGGTGCTGATCGCGTCGTCCACCCGGCCCAGGACGGTAAGCGTCCCCGAATCGTCCAGCGCGCCAAGGTCGTCGGTCACGTACCAGCCGGGTTCGGCGAACGGGTCGGGGTCCACCGGATTGCGGTAACCACGGGCCAGGGTGGCCCCGCCCAGCACGATGCGACCTTCGGGGCGCACCCGCAGCCCCACCCCGTCGAGCGGCACGCCGTCGTAGACGCAACCTCCCGCCGTCTCGCTCATGCCGTAGGTGCGTACCACGGTGATCCCGGCGTCGGCTGCCGCGTCGAGCACCGGACGCGGCGCCGGTCCGCCACCCAGCAGCACCGCGTCCAATTCGGCGACCGCCGCGGCGGCGGCGGGATCCGCCAGCACCTTGGCCAACTGCGCGGCCACCAGCGACGTGTAACGCCGCCCGGACCCCAATCGCCTTACCGCAGAGGGCAATTCGCCGATGTCGAAGCCGGCGGATACGTCCAGCTCGACGGGTGCGGCACCGGCGATCACACTGCGGACCAACACCTGCAGGCCGGCGATGTGATATGGCGGCACGGCCAGCAGCCAGCGACCGGGTCCGCCGAGGCGCCGGTGGGTGGCCGCGGCGCTCGCGCTCAGCGCACTGGCGGTCAGCAACGCTCCCTTGGGAGGTCCGGTGGTCCCCGACGTCGTTACCACCAGGGCGATCTCGTCGTCGATGTCCTCGCCGACCCGCAGGGCGCGCGCAACGGCATCGGAGCCGGGCTGGTCCGGCACGACGACGAGCGCGGGTTGCTGTCCGTCGAGCATGCGTTGCAGGACCGGCAGCAGCAGGGCGCTGGCCGAGCCCGGCGGGACGCGCAGCGCCCCCAGGACGGCTATGTGTGGTCTCCGTTGTCGCGGGCGTCGTCGAGCGGCCAGCCGCTGGCGGCCAACCGGGTTCGGACGCGTTCGACGTCCTCGGGTGCGGGCAGTTCGTCGGTGAGTTGCGTGATCGCCACGCCGATGTCGATGTTGTCGATGTTGAGTTCGCCACGCCGCGTCAATTCGGTTGCGACGGTCTTGATTTCGTCGTTGGTGAGCCGACGCGCCAGCAACGCCAGTACCGCGAACGAGTCCGTCGGCGGAATGCCTTCCGGATATCCCGCACGCAGCCACGAGACGATCGAGCTGAGGAATCGGTTCATTGTGCGATCAACTTACCCGGCGGATCGGTGCCGAAAACTAGGTCGACCGGGGTTGCGGGGTCACGGCTTGGCCCCGAGGAACGGATAGTGGGTGTGATGGGCGATGAAGTCGCGGGCGATGAAGAGCACCCCGAGGATGACGACGGCGACGACAAGCGCATAGATCAGCCAGGCCAGCGCCACCGACAGCGGATGCTGCTTGCCCGCATCGCCGCTGCCGGTCGACTGCAGTCGCACCCCGAGAGCGAAGAAGCCCGGCAGCGCTGCGCCGGTGAGCAGGCTGAACACCAGGATCTTCAACGTGGCCGCGTAGTTGAACCAACCGTTCATGAGGCGTTCCTCGCCGGTATCTGGCCGTCGGCGCCGAACTCCGGTGCCGAGGTATCCGGATCAGCGCCGGTGACCGCGGTCGGCGTGGTATCGACCTCGAGTCCGGCGGTGAGGTTGCCTTCCCAATCCTTGTTGACGTTCTTGTGGTCGATTTTGACCTTGCGCGACTGCCGGTAGATCGCCGCGGAGATTCCGATCAGCAGGCTGAAACCGATGATCGCGCCCGGGTAACCGCCGATCAGGTGCACGATCCAGTAGGTGAGCGCTCCGACCAGGCCGGCCAGCGGCAGCGTGACCAGCCATGCGGTCGCCATCCGGCCGGCCACGCTCCAGCGCACCTCGCCGCCCGGCTTGCCCAACCCGCTGCCCATCACCGAGCCGGTGCAGACCTGGGTGGTGGACAGCGCGTAACCGAAGTGCGCGGACAGCAGAATGACTGCGGCCGAGGACGATTCGGCTGCCATGCCCTGCGGTGACTTGATCTCGACCAGACCCTTGCCCAGGGTGCGGATGATCCGCCAGCCCCCCAGGTAGGTACCGGTCGCCATTGCCACGGCACACGCCACGACGACCCACAGCGGCGGTACCGTTGCCGCCTTGCTGACCGCTCCGTAGGAGATCAGCGCCAGGAAGATGACGCCCATCGTCTTCTGCGCGTCGTTGGTGCCGTGCGCCAGCGAGACCAGCGACGCCGAGCCGATCTGGCCGCGCCGGAAGCCGGCCTCGGTACGTTCGGTCGGGACACCGCGGGTGATGCGGTACACCAGCCAGGTGGCCAGCGCTCCGATGAAGATCGCCAGGAGCGCGGAGACGACGGCCGGGATGATCGCCTTCGATATGACGCCCTTCCAGATCACCCCGTGCCCGCCGACGGCGGCGAGCGTGGCGCCGACGATGCCGCCGATCAGTGCGTGCGAGGAGCTCGAGGGGATGCCGAGGAGCCAGGTCAGCAGGTTCCAGACGACACCCCCGACCAGGCCGGCGAACACCAGCTCGAGGGTCACGATGTGCGAGTCGATCAGACCCTTGGCGATAGTGGCGGCGACCGCGGTGGACAGGAACGCCCCGATCAGGTTCAGCACCGCCGACAGCGCTACCGCCACTTTGGGCTTGAGCGCCCCGCTGGCGATGGAGGTCGCCATGGCGTTGCCGGTGTCGTGAAACCCATTCGTGAAGTCGAAGGCAAGCGCGGTGATCACGACGATGATCAAGAGGAACAGCTGCAGGTTCACAGGGCCTGATTCTGGTGGTCGGAGCATTCCCATGTCGAACGATCGACGAGGGGAAATGCAGGAATATCGCGAGTCGTCGCCAGATGTTACCTGTCAGTTCACCGTGGGTTCGTCCGCGCTCACTGACGGGTGTCGGTGCGCAACGGATGACCGCTGGGCACCTGGATGAAGATCAGTGTGACGCCGTCCGGGTCGGTCACATGCATCTCGTGCAGACCCCATGGTTCCTGCCGCGCTTCGCGGGCGATCGGCACGCCTCGGCTGATCAGTTCGGCCTGCGTCGCCTGCAGGTCGCGCACTTGCAGCCACAGTGCGCCGGGGAACGGTCCCCGGGAGTGGTCGGGTTCGTCGTAACCGGTCAGTTCCAGCAGCGACTGCCCGGCGAAAAACACTGTCCCTGCGCCGTATTCGCGGGCGATCGCCAGGCCGATCTCGTCCCGGTAGAAGCGCAACGAACGCTGATAGTCCGCCGGACGCAGGAGCATCCGGCTCGCGAGGATCTCCATGTCCTCGTGTCTATCACGAGCCGCGCCCCTGCATCAGACTGTTGACCCAGCGAGGGCCCACGGTGTTCAGCGCCTTGGCCGCCAGCGCCATCCGTGGCGCGATCCGCACCGGCCGGGTGCGGGCTGCGGTGATCATCCACTCGCCGGCCTCGCTCGACGTCAGCGCGGGCAGCCCCTGGTAGGCCTTGGTCGGGGCGATCATCGGGGTGGCCACCAGCGGGTAGTACAGGGTCGTCGAGTGCACGCCCTTGCGGCCCCACTCGGTCTCGATGATCCGGCTCACCGCCGAGAGGGCAGCTTTGGAGGCGTTGTAGACGGCGAACAGCGGCGATGCTTCGGACAGCACGCCCCAGGTCGAGACGTTGATGATGTGACCGTCGCCGCGCTCGATCATCCCGGGCGCCAGCCCCCGGATGAGCCGTAGCGGCGCATAGTAATTGAGCACCATGGTCCGCTCGACGTCGTGCCAGCGTTCCAGCGATTCGGCCAGCGGCCGGCGGATGGGGCGGCCGGCGTTGTTGATCAGGATGTCGATCCCGCCGATACGTTCTTCGACATCGGCGACGAGGGCGTCGACGGCGTCCATATCCGAGATGTCGCACGGCACCGACAGGGCCGTCCCACCCGAGGTGGTGATCCGGTCGGCCAGTTCGTCCAGCAGGTCCCGGCGGCGCGCGACGACGACGACCGTGGCGCCCTGGTCGGCGAACTGCTCGGCGGCCGCTTCCCCGATGCCCGAGGATGCGCCGGTCAACAGGATGCGTTTGCCGGCCAGGTCGACGGGCTTGATCGCGGGCCGGTTGAGTAACACCTGGGGTGCCGCGGGCGGGCGCATGCTGGCCAGCACCAGCTGATCGGATAACCGTCGCAGGGGACTCTTGCTCACGTGCGGAGTCTAGGTCGGGCGCCCTTTCGCCCGAGTGTCACGCTAGCGTGACGCTCGGCGGTCATTGCCACGCTAGCGTGACGCTCGGGGGGCCGGGGGCCTAGAAGTACCGGGGGAACGGGCTCCAGTCCGGCGGCCGCTTCTCCAGGAACGCGTCGCGGCCCTCGACGGCCTCGTCGGTCATGTAGGCCAGCCGGGTCGCCTCGCCGGCGAACAGCTGCTGGCCCACCAGGCCGTCGTCGAGCAGGTTGAACGCGAACTTCAGCATCCGTTGTGCTTGAGGAGATTTCGCGTTTATCTCGGCGGCCCACTGCACACCGACGGACTCCAGCTCGGCATGGTCGACGACCTCGTTGACCGCCCCCATCCGGTGCATCTGCTCGGCGGTGTACGGCCGGCCCAGGAAGAAGATCTCGCGGGCGAACTTCTGACCCACCTGACGGGCCAGGTACGCGCTGCCATAGCCGCCGTCGAAACTGCCGACGTCGGCGTCGGTCTGCTTGAACCGGGCGTGCTCCCGGCTGGCCAGGGTGAGGTCGCAGACCACGTGCAGGCTGTGCCCGCCGCCGGCCGCCCAGCCGTTGACCAGGCAGATCACCACCTTGGGCATGAACCGGATCAGTCGCTGTACCTCGAGAATGTGCAGCCGGCCGGCCCGCGCCGCGTCCACCGTGTCGGCGGTGTCGCCGCTGGCGTACTGGTAGCCGCTGCGGCCACGGATGCGCTGATCGCCGCCCGAGCAGAACGCCCAGCCGCCGTCCTTGGGGGAGGGACCGTTGCCGGTCAGCAGCACCGCGCCGACATCCGGCGACATCCGCGCGTGGTCGAGCACCCGATACAGTTCGTCGACCGTGTGCGGCCGGAACGCGTTGCGCACCTCGGGGCGGTCGAACGCCACCCGCACCGTCGCGTCGGTAACGTGGCGGTGGTAGGTGATGTCGGTCAGATCGCCGAAGCCGTCTACCACTTTCCAGATTTCGGCGTCAAATGGGTTGTCGCTCAAGGTTCTTGAACTCCGTCCTGGTCGATCGTCAGGGTTCCGCAGCTGATCGTCTGTGCACTGGTCACCACCGGGTCCTGCGGTGACGCGGCCGTCACGGTATCGGAGCGGCCGGTGGCGGCACGGGTACCGTCGACGTTGATCTCGGTGCGGCGCACGGTCCATTGGCCGCCGTTGTCGAGCGCCTGCAACGCGACGAGGCGGCGGCCGTCGCCGAGGTCGCTGCATCCGACGCCGGTGCCGTTGCCGGCCAGGTTCTCCAGGTCGAAGAGGAAGGGCCTGCCGTAGTGGGCGTCGACCACGGTCTGGAGCCGGCAGTCGGCGAACGCGTAGAGGTGCGCGTTGCGGCCGGTGCTGACGATGACCTGGTGGCTGCCGTCTTCCTGGGCGTCGATCGCCAACGCGCGCAACGGGATTGGGCTTGCCGACGAGACTTCGACCTGGGAGCGCGCGCCGCTGGCGGTACTTATACCGACGACACGGTTGGTGCCACCGCCGGCGCCCGGCACTCTGCCGATCCACAACGCGTCGGGCAGGCCGTCACCCTCGAGATCACCCGCTTGGCGCTGGACGGCACCGGGCGGCAGGGCGGCGCCGCCGGCTGGGCAGCCGGGTGACGCGGACGCGATCGGGGCGTTGATGATTCCGAGGAACAGCAGCGGCACAGCGGGCAGTACGCGGCGCATCAGGCCGGGTCGAAACGGAAGACGGCGCAGCGCCCGGCCAGCGCCTCGAACTCCTCGGGCCGTCCCTCGGTGATCAGACCGGACCTCTTCATGAAACTGACTCCGGTCGGCACCTCGGTGGGGAACGCCCGCAGCACCGGCTTGGCGTCCTGCGGTGAGAGTTCGACCATCCGGATCCGCTCGCTGGTGCGGCCGCGCTGCAGCGTGACTTCACCTGCGGCTCTGACGTTTTGGACCCAGTCGGCGCCGGGGAAGCCGCCGACGACGTAGCGTTGGCCGGCGTAGTTCATCGGGGTTATCGGTGTGGAGCGCGGGATGCCGGACTTGCGGCCCGGGACCGTCAACACGACGGGGCTCTCGCCGCCGAACTTCAGTCCCAGCTTCGACATCTGGATGAAGACCTTGTTCGCCGGCTTGAGCCACCACGGCGGTTTGACCTTGTCAGCCATGCCCGCCACAGTAGTCACCTTCTTGGCGCGAGCAGACGCAAAAGCCCCCTGAAACCGCGGTTTCAGGGGCTTTTGCGTCTGCTCGCGCAACCAGCGCTAGCCGACCGCGCGGCCCGCGCCCTCCCAGAACCGCGCGCGGACGGCCTTCTTGTCCGGCTTGCCCAGCCCGGTCAGCGGCAGCGAGTCGACGATCTCGACGCGCTTGGGCGACTGCACCGAACCCTTGCGCTCCTTGACCGCCGCCTGCACCTCGGCGGTCATCTTCTCGATCGCGGCGTCGTCGCTGGCGGCGTCGGCGCGCAGCACCACCACCGCGGTGACGGCCTCGCCCCACTTCTCGTCCGGAGTGCCGACCACGCACACCTGCGCGACGGCAGGGTGCTCGGCGATGACGTCCTCGACCTCGCGGGGAAACACGTTGAACCCGCCGGTGACGATCATGTCCTTGACCCGGTCGACGATGAAGTAGAAACCGTCCTCGTCCTCGCGGGCCATGTCGCCGGTGTGCAGCCAACCGTCCTTGAATGTCTCGGCCGTGGCTTCGGGGAGATTCCAATACCCGGCCGCCAAAAGTGGTCCGCTGACACAGATCTCACCCGGTTCGCCCTGCGGCACCGGCTGGCCGTCCTCGCCCAGCAACGCCACCCGCGCGAACAGCGTGGGACGCCCGCACGAGGTCAGCCGCTTCTCGTCGTGGTCGGCCTTGGGCAGGTAGGTGATCACCATGGGCGCCTCGGACTGGCCGTAGTACTGCGCGAAGATCGGCCCGAACCGCCGGATCGCCTCGGCCAGCCGCACCGGGTTGATCGCCGAGGCGCCGTAGTAGACCGTCTCCAGCGAGGACAGGTCCCGGGTGTGCGAATCCGGGTGGTCCATCAGCGCGTACAGCATCGAGGGCACCAGCATGGTGGCCGTAATGCGTTGCTCCTCAATGACTCTCAGCACCTCGGCCGGGTCGAACTTGGCCAGCACCACCATCTCGCCGCCCTTGACCACCGTCGGGGTGAAGAACGCGGCACCGGCATGCGACAGAGGCGTGCACATCAGGAATCGCGGGTGCTCCGGCCACTCCCATTCGGAGAGCTGGATCTGGGTCATGGTGGCGATGTTTCCGGTGGTGCCCATCACGCCTTTGGGTTTGCCGGTGGTGCCGCCGGTATATGCCATGCCGCCGACGTGGTCCGGCGGCAGGTCCGCGACGACCAGCGGCTTCGGCTCGTACTTGGCCGCCTCGGCGGACAGATCCACCGCCCGATCCTGGAGAGCCTCCGGCACCGGCCCGATGGTCAGGATCTGCTTGAGTGAGTCCACCTTCTCCAGCAGACCCAGTGCGCGCTCGACGAACATCGGGTTGGGGTCGATGATCAGTGAGCTCGCTCCGGCATCGGAGAGCACGTAGGCGTGGTCGTCCAGCGACCCCAGCGGATGCAGCGCCACCCGCCGATAGCCCTGAGTCTGGCTGGCGCCCAGGATCATCAGCACTTCGGGACGGTTCAGCGACAACAGACCGACGGTGACCCCGGTGCCGGCGTTCAGCGCCTCGAACGCCTGGACGTACTGGCTGACCCGCTCGGCCAGCTGACCGCCGGTGAGTGTGGTGTCGCCGAGGAACAGCACCGGCCGGTTCTTGTGCCGCTTGAGTGCGCCGGCCAGCAGGTGGCCGTTGTGGGTCGGGTTGCGCAACAGATCGTCACTCATAAGAAGAGACTAGAACGTGTTGCAATTCCGGTCAGCCGGCACCCTCGATCACTAGTATTTGCGCACATGACAGGTGCCGATCTCGTCATCACCGGAACCGTACTGACCGTCGACGACAACAGGCCGACGGCCGAGGCGATCGCCATCGCCGACGGCCGGATCGTCGCGGTGGGGGACCGCTCCGCCGTCGAGCAGCACGTCGGCCCGGACACCCAGACCGTCGACATCGGTGACGGCTGCGTGCTGCCGGGCTTCATCGAGGCGCACGGTCACCCGCTGATGGAGGCCATCGCGCTGTCGGACCGGATCGTCGACATCCGGCCGGTCACCATCCGCGACCCTGACGCCGTCGTGGAAACGGTGCGCCGGGAGGCCGCCAAGCGCGGGCCCGAAGGCGCCTACCTCAACGGCTGGGACGCCCTGCTGCAACCCGGGCTGCCCGACCCGACCCTGAGCTGGCTGGACGACATCGCACCGGACGGCCCGCTGGTGATCATCCACAACTCCGGGCACAAGGCGTACTTCAACTCCAAAGCCGCCGTCCAGGCCGGCCTCAACCGCGACACCCCGGACCCCAAGGGCGCCAAGTACAACCGCGACGCCGACGGCGAGCTCGACGGCACCGCCGAGGAGATCGGCGCGGTGTTCCCGCTGCTGGGCGGGGCAATCCAAGCCGGCACCTACCCGGACATGCTGCGCGCCGAATGCGTCCGCCTCAACCGCGCCGGGCTGACCACCTGTTCGGAAATGGCGTTCGATCCCAAGTTCGGTCCGCTGATCGCCCAACTGCACGACGAGCTGACCGTCCGGCTGCGCACCTACGAAGTCTCCAACGCCCAGATGCACACCGACGCGACCCCCGGCCAGGGCGACGACATCATCCGTCAGGTCGGCATCAAGATCTGGGTGGACGGCTCGCCGTGGATCGGCAACATCGCGCTGTCATTTCCGTACCTGGACACCCCGGCCACCCGCAGCGCCGGCATCACACCGGGCTCCTGCGGCTGCGCCAACTACACCAAAGAGCAGCTCACCGAGATCGTCGGCGCCTACTTCCCGCACGGCTGGCAGATGGCCTGTCACGTGCAGGGCGACGCCGGCGTCGACACCATCCTGGACGTCTACGAGGAAGCCCTGAAAGCTAATCCCCGCGACGATCACCGCCTCCGGCTCGAACACGTCGGCGCGATCAGGCCCGAACAGCTGCAGCGCGCTCAAGCGCTCGGCGTCACCTGCAGCATCTTCGTCGACCAGATCCACTACTGGGGCGACGTCATCGTCGACGGCCTGTTCGGACCCGAGCGCGGCTCCCGCTGGATGCCGGCCGGATCCGCGGTTGCCACCGGAATGCGCATCTCGCTGCACAACGACCCACCCGTCACCCCGGAAGAACCGCTGCGCAACATCAGCGTCGCCGCCACTCGGACGGCGCCGAGCGGACGGGTGCTCGGTGCGGAAGAGCGGCTCACCGTCGAGCAGGCGATCCGTGCCCAGACCATCGACGCCGCCTGGCAACTGTTCGCCGACGACGTCATCGGCTCACTGGAAGTCGGCAAGTACGCCGACCTGGTGGTGCTGTCCGCCGATCCGCGCAACGTGCCGCCGGAGCGGATCGCCGATCTCGAGGTACGCGCGACCTATCTGGCGGGACGGCGGGTGCACTAACTGCCGTTGCGCGCGCGGGCGGCGGTAAGCAGTTCGTCGACGGCGTCGCTCAGGCACTGCTCGTACACCTCGGGGTCGGGCAGGGCGGCGCGGTCGGCGGTGAAGCAGAACGTCACCCGGTCGCCGTAGCTGCCGATGCCGTTGTTCAGGCCCATCCCGTCGAGCACCGGGCCCAGCCCGGTGGTGTCGACCATCTGCGCGCCGCAGAAATACATCGGTGTCAGCGGTCCGGGCACGTTGCTCACCAGGGTGTGGGCCGCAACGGTCCGCCCGCGCCGGCTCAGGGCGCGCACCGCAGCCCGCTGCACCGTGCCCATCAGGCCGCCGAGCGCCTCCTCCGACATCTCGATGAGTGAGCGCACGGGATGGGCGCCGGACTCCTTCACGTGCGCTGTCGACGCCACGATGCGGGCCAGCCGGACCAGCGGATCGGCCTCGTCGGTCGCCATCGTGATCGGCGACACCGAATATTCGTTGCCGCTCGTCTTAGAGCTGGTCTTAGTGCTGGTCGCGCTGCCGGCACTGCCGCTGGCGCGGGTGCTGGTGGGCCGGACGGAGATCGGCATCATCGCCACCATCGCCTGGTCGGGAAGCTCGCCCTTGTCGAGCAGGTAGCGGCGGATGGCTCCGCCGACGATCGCCAGGCCGATGTCGTTGATCTTGGCCTCCGGCATCGCGGTACGGATCTCCTTGAGGACGTCCAGCGTCGTGTAGGCGGTACCGAAGACGCGATGCGGCGACACCACCTGGTTGAAGCGGGTCGCCTTGGGCAGCGACGCGGGCGACGTGACGTCGGGGTCCCGGTTGTCGAACACGATCGTGGGCAGCTGGCCCGCGACTTTGCGGACCTGACGCAGCACGTCGAAGGGCCGGATGACGCCGTGCAGCGCGGCGCGGCTGAGCAGCTCGGCATCGGACGGGACGGAGTCGGGTTCCCAGTGGTAGCCCTCGGGCGCAGGTGGCGGCGCGCCGTCGGGCTCGTGGGTATGGATCGCGGTGAGGATCTCGGCCCCGGCGACACCGTCGATGGCGGCATGGTGCACGCGGAGGAACACCGCGAAGGCGCCCTCGGGCAGGTGGTCGACGCCGTCGAGCCCGTCGATCAGATACAACTCCCACGGCGGCCGGCTCAGGTCCAGGGGCCGGGCGTGGATGCGGGCGATCTGGGTGCACAACTGCCGCCAGCTCCCGGGCCGGGGCAGGGCGATGTGCCGGACGTGGTACTCGAGGTCGAAGTCGCCGTCCCGGATCCACCACGGCCGATCGGCCGCGAAGGGTACGTGCACGAGCCGTTCCCGGAAGCTTTCGGCGACGTGCAGCCGCGCTTGGACGTAGGACAGCACTTCCTCGTAGGTGACGGGTTCGCCGCCGCGCGTGGCGGGATCGTAGATGCCGACGATGCCGATGGTGTTGTGCGCGTTCGAGGTGTCGAGTGACACCATCGTCCAGTCAGCGCTGGACAGCTGGCGCATAGCCGCCCTTTTCTGCTTGGTGTCGCAGTCCGCACGACGTGAGGACCGCGGCGATGTGGTCGTCGTAGTCTCTGCCGCGCCATGCGGTGAGGTGGCCGCGCGGGCGCCAGGCGATCGACGGCTGGTCCCAGTGTTCCCACAGTTGGACAGCGCCGCGGGGCGGGGCGATCCCGTCGACCTGGCCGGCCACGATGTGCCGCCGTTCGCGGGGAACCAGGCACGGCCCGGCAAGCGGCGACACGACCCGGTGCACGAGCGTCGACCGATCGTCATGCACCTCGCGGTGTAGCCGGCGCCGCGCCGGGGTCAGCGGCGCCGCCACCCGCATCGACGCGGCCAGGTCGCTGGTCGGCACCACCGCGACCAGGCAGTCGAGATCGCCTTCGAGCGTCGAGAGCAGGCTGATCACATACGAGCCGAGCGACACGCCGAGCAGGCCCAGTGCCCGAGCCCGCTGGTCCTCGCGCAGCCACCGCAGCAGCCGCCGGATGTCCCACACCGCCTGGGTGAGCCCCAGCACGTTGTTCGTCGCGAAGATGTTCGAGGCGAACTGCCGGTAGGGGGACCCGAAAAGGGATGAGCCGCCGGCGCGTGGGCCATGCAGGGGGAGCACGGGGAGGGCGACGTTGATGCCGAGTTGCTCGTGCAGGCGGCGCACACGCAGCATCCTGACGTCGGACGACCGTCCCATCCCCTGCCCGTGGACGACGACGAGCCACGGTCGGGGCGCACCCGGGTGACGCAGCAGCCGGACCGGCACGGAGTCGTTGGCGCCGAACGACATCCAGCGCTGCGCGCCGGGCTCGCCCGGCTCGGGCTGCCAACCACTGTCGAACCGGGCCAGCTCGATCCCGCTCGATAGCGATCCCACCTGACAGTCGGGCGCGTCGGGACGCCGGTGCCGGCGCGCGGGCTCGTCGAACCAGCCGGCGTCGCGGTAGTAGACGACGGCGGCGTCGAGTTCGGCCGAGGCCACCGCGTAATGCTCCGGCGACCCGAGCGAGGACAGCAGCGGCATCGGGCCGGCCACCAGCGCGTCGAGCGCGGCGGCAACACCGAGGCCGACGGACGGCTGCGCCACCGGAACGCCCTCGTAAACGGTGCCGCCCGGCCGGCACGCCCGCTGGGCCGCACGGACGCCCGCCGCGCCGGCCGCCGCCGCAACGGTGGCCGCGGCGACCAGACCAAGCCGGGCGGACCATCTCACCGCCACGCTCCCTCCACCACTCAAGAACAACCTTCTCTTTTAATGAGAATCACATTATCACAATGACCGCTTAACCTGCATTGATGCCTCCGCTCCCCGCCCTCGATGCCTTGCTGGACCGCCTGCATGTCGTCGCGTTGCCGATGCGGGTCCGATTCCGCGGCATCACCACCCGCGAGGTCGCCCTGATCGAGGGTCCCGCCGGGTGGGGCGAGTTCGGCGCCTTCCTGGAATACGGGCCGGCCGAGGCGGCACACTGGCTGGCCTCAGCCATCGAGGCCGCGTATCGCCGGCCGCCGCCGGCGCGCCGCGACCTGGTGCCGATCAACGCCACCGTCCCGGCCGTCAGCGCCGCCGAGGTTCCCGACGTACTGGCCCGCTTTCCCGGCGCGCGCACCGCCAAGGTCAAGGTCGCCGAGCCGGGGCAGGGTTTGGCCGACGACGTCGCCCGGGTGAACGCGGTGCGCGCGCTGGTGCCGACCGTGCGGGTGGACGCCAACGGTGGGTGGGACGTCAGGCAGGCCGCCGAGGCCGCCGCGGCCCTGACGGCCGATGGCCCGCTGGAGTATCTGGAGCAACCCTGCGCCACCGTCGCCGAGCTTGCCGAGCTGCGTCGGCGGGTCGACGTGCCGGTGGCCGCCGACGAAAGCATCCGCAAGGCGCAAGATCCGCTGGCCGTGGTGCGCGCCGGCGCCGCCGACGTGGCCGTGCTCAAAGTTGCTCCGCTGGGCGGCATTTCAGCGATGCTGAAGGTCGCCGAGCAGATCCCGATCCCGATCGTGGTGTCCAGCGCGCTCGATTCGGCCGTCGGCATCAGCCGCGGACTGGCCGCGGCCGCGGCGCTGCCGGAACTGCGGCACGCGTGCGGGCTCGGCACCGGAAGGTTGTTCGTCGAGGACGTCGCCGACCCCGCCGCGCCCGTCGACGGCTTCCTCCCGGTCCGCGCGGTGAGGCCCGACCCGGCGCGGTTGCAGGCGCTGAAAGCGTCGGCGGATCGGCGGCAATGGTGGATCGACCGGGTCAAGGCCTGCCACCGGTTGCTTGTACCGTCGACCGGGTGATCAACCTGGCTTACGACGACAAGGGGACCGGTGAGCCGGTTGTCTTCATCGCCGGTCGCGGTGGTGCCGGCCGCACCTGGCACCTGCACCAAGTCCCGGCGTTCCTGGCCGCCGGATACCGCTGCGTCACGTTCGACAACCGGGGGATCGGTGCCACCGAGAACGCCGGCGGATTCACCACGGCGACCATGGTCGCCGACACCGCCGCACTCATCGAATCGCTGAACCTGGGCCCGGTCCGCATCGTCGGGGTGTCCATGGGTTCGTTCATCGCGCAGGAGCTCATGGTGGTGCGCTCCGAACTGGTCAGCTCCGCGGTGCTGATGGCGACCCGCGGCCGATTGGACCGCTCCCGGCAGTTCTTTCACCGGGCCGAATCCGACCTGGACGCGGCCGGGGTGCAGCTGCCCGCCACTTACGACGCGAAAACCCGTCTGCTGGAGAACTTTTCGCGCAAGACCCTCAACGACGACGCCGCGATCGCCGACTGGATCGCGATGTTCAGCATGTGGCCCACCAAGCTCACGCCGGGCTTCCGTACCCAACTGGACGTCTCGCCGCAGAGCAACCGACTGCCCGCCTACCGCAACATCGCCGCACCGGTGCTGGTGCTCGGATTCTCCGACGACGTCGTCACGCCCCCGTATCTGGGACGCGAGGTCGCCGACGCACTGCCCAACGGCCGCTATCTGCAGATCCCCGACAGTGGGCATCTCGGGTTCTTGGAACGGCCGGAGGCGGTCAACGCGGCGATACTGAAGTTCTTTGCCGGGGTCAGGGCGTAGGTCTAGACCGGATCGAACTTCTCGATCAACCACTTGCCCTGAACCCTGGTCAGGCTCACGCGCGCGGAGCTTGCTGTGTTCTTTGGCTCCGGGTAGTCCTTGGCCGTCGTCGTCTGATTGACGAAAACCAGGATCGTCGCGGAATCTCTGGTGAGGGTCTCCACGCCGGTCCGCGCAACCTTGGCTGTAGCCGACAGGCTCTTCTCCTTCGCCGCCGGCGCGAGAACTTGTTTTGTGAACGTGTCGTAGTAGTTCAAGAAGTCGCCGGTGAGGCATGCTCTGGCCGCAGCGAAGTCCTGGTCCATGGTGCCGGACGTATAGCTCAAGATTTTCACGGTGCAGTCATTTGCGGCTTGGACCACGGTCTGTCGGGCTGCGGCCTGATCTGCCACGGGGAGCGGCTGCCGGCTCTTGGTGATGAATAGCCAGCAGCCCACCGACGCGGCGGCAAGCGTCGCGGCGGTCAATCCGGCGATGAGGAGCCACCAGGCGACGCGCCTCACGACACGAACTCCACTTTGGACACCTTGTAGTCGTCGCCGACCTTCTCGACCCGCATCATCATTCGCCACGAACGTGGCTCGTCCTTGGCGCCATTGCTGTTGGTTATTTTCGATGTCGCCGCGACCAGTACCTGGGCCGTCGTGCCCTTGATCGAGTCCAGGGCGGCGCCGCTGACGGATCCCTGGGTGTCGACGTTGGACTGCTCGACAACCTTGCGGAACTCGGAGCTTCGATTTGCGAAGTCGTCGTGGAATTCGCCTGTCGAGCCGTCGAGGAGGCGTTGGATGTCGCTGTCGGCGGATCCTGCTCTCAGGCTGGTCAACCAGACCGTGAACTGCTTGGCGTAGTCGACATACGGTTGCCACTGCGGTGCCGCGGTGGACGGCTGCGCCTGCGGACGCAGCACCTGCGTCGCGGCGAAGGCGAGCGCGCCGGCCAGCAACATCGCCAGCACCAGCGGAACCACGATCGCCGGCCAGCGCGGACGCGTGGCCACCGGCATCGGCGGATACGGCATCGGCGGGTACGGTGTCGGCGGCATGGGTCCCGGCCAGATCGGCGCGTGTTGGGTCGTCGGCTCGACGGGCGCAAACTCGATCGGTCGGGGCGCTGTCATCTCGGTCGCCGGCGCCGAAGTGCCTGCCATCGCCGCACCAAGCGCCCGCGCGAAATCAGCACAACGCGCATACCGCTGGTCCGGATCCTTGGCCATCGCCTTGGTCAACACCGCATCGAGGCGCGCCAGGTCGGGCCGGTGTTCGGCAAGCAGCGGCGGCGGCGCGGTGAGATGTTTGCCGACAATGGCTGCCGCATTGGAAGACTCGTACGGCAACACACCGGTCAGCAAGTGAAAAGCTGTGGCGCCCAACGCATATTGATCGGCCCGACCGTCCAGGGCTTGGCCCATGAGTTGCTCGGGAGCTGCGTAGGTGATCGAGCCGAGCGTCACGTTAGTCGCCGTCAAACCGCTGATGTCGTCAGCGCGTCGCGCAATTCCGAAGTCGGCCAACAATATCCGCCGCCGATCCGCGTCCGACGCGATCAGGATGTTGGCCGGTTTGACGTCGCGGTGCAGCAGATTTCGCTCATGCGCGTAGTCCAGCGCATCGGCGACAGCGGTGACGATGTCCAGTACGTCGCGCTCGGGCAGGCCGCTCGGTCCGGCATCCCGCAGTGCGCGCGCCGCATCGGTCCCGTCGACGTAGTCCATGGTGATCCAGAGTTGACCGTCGTACTCACCGCGATCGTGCAGACCCACGATGTTGGGATGCCACAGCGTGGCCGCGAGGTCGGCTTCCCGGTTGAAACGCTGCCGGAAGTCCGAATCGTCGGTCAACGAGGTGGGCAGGATCTTCAGTGCGTCCAGCCGCGGCAGTCTCGGATGCCGGGCCAGGTAGACCTCGCCCATCCCACCGGCCCCCAGGAGCCGCATGATGGTGAATCCAGCAAAGTCGTCGCCATCACCTAGTGGCATAGCGGAAAATCCTACTGGCGCGCCGGTGCCGCCGGTCAGGGCGTTCGGTTGTGACACCCTGTAGTGGTGAACCCCTCGACGACCCAGGCGCGCATCGTCGTCGACGAATTGATCCGCGGCGGCGTACGCGACGTGGTGTTATGCCCGGGCTCCCGCAACGCGCCGTTGGCGTTCGCGTTGCACGACGCCGACCGGTCCGGACGGATCCGGCTGCACGTGCGCATCGACGAACGCACCGCCGGGTTCCTCGCGATCGGTTTGGCGGTCGGGGCGGACGCGCCGGTGTGTATCGCGATGACGTCGGGGACCGCGGTGGCCAACCTGGGCCCGGCGGTGGTGGAGGCGAACTATGCGCGGGTGCCGCTGATCGTGCTCTCGGCCAACCGGCCTTACGAACTGCTGGGCACCGGAGCCAACCAGACCATGGAGCAGCTGGGCTACTTCGGCACCCAGGTACGGGCCGCCGTCAGCCTCGGGCTGGCCGAAAATGCGCCCGAGCGGATGGATGCTCTCAACGCGACCTGGCGATCGGCCACCTGCCGAGTATTGGCCGCCGCCACCGGATCTCGCAGCGCCAACGCCGGTCCGGTGCAGTTCGACATCCCGCTGCGCGAACCCTTGGTACCCGACGCCGATCCGATCGGCGTGCCCCTCCCGCCGGGTCGGCCCGACGGCCAGCCGTGGACCTACACCCCGCCGGTCACCTTCGATCAGCCACTGGACATCGACCTGACCCCGGACACCGTCGTCATCGCCGGGCACGGGGCGGCCCTGTACCCGAACCTGGCCGATCTGCCGACGGTGGCCGAGCCGACGGCGCCGGTTGCCGGCAGCAACCCGTTGCACCCGTTGGCGTTGCCGCTGTTGCGTCCGCGTCAGGTGATCATGCTGGGCCGCCCCACCCTGCACCGCCCGGTGTCGGCGCTGTTGGCCGACCCGAACATTCCGGTGTACGCGTTGACGACGGGACCGCGCTGGCCCGACGTCTCGGGCAACTCCCAGGCCACCGGCACCCGCGCGGCGGTCAGCGGTGCGCCCGACCCGGCCTGGCTGCGCCGCTGCGCGGATCTGAACCGCCAGGCCCTGAATGCGGTGCGCGGCCAGCTCGCCGAGCACCCGCTGACCACCGGCCTGCACGTCGCGGCCGCCGTCGCCGACGCGCTGCGCCCCGGTGACCAGCTGGTATTGGGTGCGTCCAACCCGGTGCGCGACGTCGCGCTGGTCGGGCTGAACACCTCCGGTGTCCAGGTCCGGTCCAACCGGGGCGTGGCCGGCATCGACGGCACGGTGTCCACCGCGATCGGGGCGGCTCTCGCGTACGAGAGGGTCGACCGGGGACGCACAGTCGCGCTCATCGGTGACCTGACCTTCGTGCACGACAGTTCCGGACTGCTGATCGGACCCACCGAGCCGACCCCGCGCGACCTGACGATCGTCGTCTCCAACGACAACGGCGGCGGCATCTTCGAGCTGCTCGAACAGGGGGACCCACGGTTCTCCGACGTGTCCTCGCGGATCTTCGGTACCCCGCACGACGTGGACGTCGGCGCGTTGTGCCGGGCGTATCACGTGGAGAGCCGGCAGATCGAGGTCGACGAGTTGGGCCCGGCCCTGGACGAGCCGGCCGGTGGGATGCGGGTGCTGGAGGTCAAGGCCGACCGTTCTTCGCTGCGGCAGCTGCACGCCGCCATCCGGGCAGCCCTGTGAAGTCGCCGAAGGCGTTGGCGCGCATCCTGATTCACGGAACCACCGAAGAGCTACCGGACACCCGACCCCGCATCGTCGTGCGCTGGGTGCGGATCGCGGTGCTGATCGTGGTGTTTCTGGTGACGTTGCAGTCGGTGCTGCTGGTGGCCGGCGCGTGGCGCAACGACCTGGCGATCCGGCGCAATATGGGAGTCGCGCAGGCCGAGGTGCTCAGCGCCGGCCCCCGCCGCTCCACCATCGAGTTCGTCACACCCGAGCGCGTCACCTACCGGCCGGAACTGGGCGTGCTGTATCCGTCCGAATTGGCCAAGGGCATGCGGATCTACGTCGAATACAACAAAAGAGATCCCAACCTCGTTCGGGTGCAACACCGCAACGCCGGGCTGGCCATCATCCCCGCCGGGTCCATCGCCGTGGTGGCCTGGTTGGCCGGCGCGATCGCGCTGATCGGTCTCGCTCTGCTCGACAAACGCCTGAAGCACTGATTTCGCGTCGCGTATCCCCGTCGGCAACCTCCAGGACAGTCGATGCTGCCACGGTTGACGGCGTGCGCGTCGCAATCGTCGCCGAATCGTTCCTGCCGCAGGTCAACGGGGTCAGCAACTCGGTCGTCCGGATACTAGAGCAGCTGCGCCGCGCCGGTCACGAAGCACTGGTGATCGCTCCCGACAACCCGCCCGGCCAGCCCCGAGCCGACCGCCTGCACGACGGGATCCGGGTGCACCGCACACCGTCGCGGATGTTCCCCAAGGTCACCACGCTGCCGCTCGGCGTGCCGACCCCGCGACTGCTGCGGGTGCTGCGGGGATTCGACCCGGACGTGGTGCATCTGGCCTCCCCGGCCCTGCTCGGCTACGGCGGGTTGAAGGCGGCCCGCCGCCTCGGCGTGCCGACAGTGGCCGTCTACCAGACCGACGTACCGGGATTCGCCGAGAGCTACGGCATCCCGATGGCCACCCGCGCCGCCTGGGCGTGGTTTCGGCACCTGCACAGTCTGGCCGACCGCACCCTGGCGCCGTCCACTCCCACCATGGAAACCCTTGCCGCTCAGCGCTTCCCGCGTGTCCACCGATGGGGGCGGGGGGTGGACCTGATCAGGTTCGCGCCGTCGGCTCGGGACGAGCGGCTGCGACGGTTGTGGTCTCCGGACGGAAAGCCGATCGTCGGCTTCGTGGGGCGACTCGCCCCCGAGAAGCACGTCGAGAGGCTCGCGGTTCTCGCGGCCGGCGGCGCGGTACGACTCGTCGTCGTCGGTGACGGCGTCGACCGCGCCAAGCTGCAATCAGCAATGCCCACAGCGGTTTTCACCGGCGCGCTCTACGGCGACGCGTTGGCCACCGCGTATGCCAGCATGGACGTCTTCGTGCACCCCGGCGAGCACGAGACGTTCTGTCAGGTCGTGCAGGAAGCGCTGGCGTCGGGGCTGCCGGTCATCGCCCCGGACGCCGGCGGCCCGCGCGATCTGGTCGCCCCGCGCCGCACCGGCCTGTTGCTGCCCGTCGAGGACTTCGAGGCGCTGCTACCGGGCGCGGTCGCCCACCTGCTGGCCGAACGTCAGCGCTACGCACTGGCGGCGCGACGCAGTGTGCTGGGCCGCAGCTGGGCGGCGATCTGTGACGAACTCTTCGCGCACTACGAGGCGGTGCTGGGGACGCGACGGGCTCAGGCCGCGTAGCGGGTAGCGTCGAACGGGTGAATCGCGCGGACCTCGACAAGGATCCCAAGGACGTCGCATCGATGTTCGACGGCGTCGCCCGTCGCTACGACATCACCAACACCGTCCTGTCGTTCGGTCAGGACCGGTTCTGGCGGCGGGCCACCCGATCGGCGCTGCGCCTCAAGTCCGGCCAGAAGGTACTGGACCTGGCCGCGGGCACCGCGGTCTCCACCGAGGAACTGGCGAAGTCCGGGGCGTGGTGTGTGGCGGCCGATTTCTCGGTCGGGATGCTGGAAGCCGGCAGCGCCCGCCGGGTACCGAAGGTCGCCGGGGACGCCACCCGGTTGCCGTTCGCGGACGAGGTGTTCGACGCGGTCACCATCAGCTTCGGGTTGCGCAACGTCGTGGATTTCCGCGCCGCGTTACGCGAGATGGCCCGCGTCACCCGCCCCGGTGGACGGCTGGCGGTATGCGAATTCTCCACTCCCACTAGCACTTTGTTCGCCACCGCCTACAAGGAGTATCTGATGCAGGCGCTGCCGCGGGTGGCGCGAGCGGTGTCGAGCAACCCCGAGGCTTACGTCTACCTCGCCGAGTCGATCCGAGCCTGGCCGGACCAGACGGCACTGGCGCAAGAGATTTCGCGGTCCGGGTGGTCGGCGGTGCGGTGGCGCAACCTGACGGGTGGCATCGTGGCCCTGCACGCCGGCTACAAGGCGCTGCGCTGACTTCTCCGACGCGGCGCAAGAGCAACAACCCCCCTTCACATCGTGGCGAAACGCCGAAAGCAATACCGCCACAATGCCAGAACACCCATTAACTTATTGGCGTGAGTCCGCGCAGCACCCAGTTGGTGTCACGGCGGTCGGTGCTCGCCGCAACCGCCGCTACCGCCGCGGCCGCGCTGTCGTACACGATGCCGGTCAGCCGGGCGGCTCCCGGAAATCGGTCGCCATCTTCGGAGCCGGGGTAGCGGGATTGACGGCGGCACACGAGCTGGTGGACCGCGGTTACACCGTGACCGTGTACGAACGCAAAGCCCTTGGCGGCAAGGCGAGGTCGATCCCGGTGCCGAACTCGGGCGCCACCCCGCTACCGGGCGAACACGGCTTCCGGTTCTTTCCCGGCTTCTATCGCAACGTCACGGACACGATGCGCCGAATCCCGTTCCCGGGCAACGCTAACGGCGTCTGGAACAACCTGACGCGGGCCACGTCGTACCTGCACTCCGGGCTGGGACGCGCCGATCTCACTGTCCCGCTGCCGTTTCCGTTGCCCACCGTTCCCAACCCGATCACCCCGAAGGCATTCGTCGAGTCGGTCACCACCGTATTCCAGACGTTGTTCCGGCTCCCGTTGTGGGAGGCCGCTTATGCCGCACAGAAACTCGCCGTCTACGTCACCAGCTGCACCGAACGCAAGCTCGGCCAGTGGGACAACATGACGTGGGAGGACTACATCGGCGCGAACAAGAGGTCGCCGGAATACAACCGCTACCTCGCCGACGGGATCATCGCAACCTGGCCGCCTCGAAATCCAAAGACGCCAGCGCCCATTCGATCGGGTTGGTGGGCGAGGCATCGGTCTGGTCGATCCTGCTGTTCGGCAACGACCGCGACTGCAAGGGATTCGACCGGGTGCTCAACGGTCCGACCAGTTCCCAATGGATCGACCCCTGGGTCGAGCACCTGACCGCCAAGGGTGTGACTTTCAGGGTGGGGCAAGCCCTTTCGCGTCTCACACCCAACGGATCACACATCGCGTCCGCCACCGTGGTCGACGGGAACGGATTCCCGCAGCCGGTGGTCGCGGACTGGTACGTGTCGGCGATCCCGTGCGAAAAGCTCGCCGCCGTACTCACTCCCGACGTGATCGCCGCCGACCCGGCGTTGTCCAACGTCGCGCTGTTGCGCACCGAATGGATGAACGGGCTGATGTTCTACCTGAGGGAGCGTGTCGACGTCACCAAGGGGCACGTCAACTACGTCGACTCGGGCTGGGGCCTCACCTCGATCAGCCAGGAGCAGTTCTGGAAGCGCAGCCTGACCACATACGGCGACGGCGGCGCCAAAGACTGCCTCTCGGCGATCATCTCGGATTGGAGTACGCCGGGAAACTTCAACGGCAAGAGCGCACGGCAGTGCACGCCGGCTGAGATCGCGCAGGAAGCGTGGGCGCAGATCAAGGCGCACCTCAACGACACCGGCCATGTGGTCGACGATGCGATGGTGCACTCCTGGTTTCTGGATCCTTCGATCATCGACTCCGGCACACCCAACGTCCGCAACGACGAACCGCTGTTCATCCAGGATCCGGGTTCGTGGGCGCGCCGGCCCGGCGCGGTCACCGCCATCGACAACCTGTTCCTGGCGGGGGAGTGGATCCAGACCGACCAGAACGTGACCACGATGGAAGGCGCCAACGAAGGAGGGCGGTACGCCGCCAACGGCGTACTGCAGGCATCGGGCTACTCGGGCCAATTGGCGAAGGTGGTCAATCTCTTTCAAGCGCCGTGGTGGGTGCCGCTGAAGACCGCGGACCGGCTGCGCTACCGCAAAGGGTTGCCCAATGCTCTCGACATCCTCGACACGCGAAGGCCGAACCACTAGATCCGCCAGCCGATAGAGTACGGCTATGGCGACTTCGTCTATGTCGGAACCCAATTCGGGGTCCGACTCGCCCGCCGAGCGACGACGCCGTCCCAAGGACCGCAAAGAGCAAATCGCCCAAGCTTCGGCCGAGGCGTTCAGCGAACTGGGCTACCACGGCGTGAGCATGGAGCTCATCGCGGCGCGCGTCGGGGTGACGGCGGCGTCGCTCTATCGGCACTATGCCCGCAAGTACGACCTCTTCCGTGAGGCTGTGCTGAATCTGGGCGAGCAGTTGGTGGTGTGTACGGCTTTCGTCGACGACTGGGACGGCGACGATGTGGACGCCGAGCAGACGTGGGATCGCGTTGTGGCAGAGCTCATCACCACGACGCTGAAGAATCGGGCCAGTGGCGGTCTGTACCGCTGGGAAGGACGTTATCTGGCAGCCGAGGACCAAGCGGTGCTCAACGCGCAGATCAAGCTGGTCAACCGGCGGTTACACAAGCCGTTGTCCCGATTGCGGCCGCACGTGGGTTCGCGTCAGCGCTGGACGCTGTCCTCGGCGGTGTTGAGCGTCATCGGCAGCATCACCGATCACCGCGCGCAACTGCCCGAGACGCAGATCCGCAGCACGTTGACGCGGATCGTGCGTGCCGTGCGCGACACCGACCTGCCCGACGAGGAACCCGGCACCGCTCCGGCGGCGAAGCCCGCGCCGGGCATCGACGTCGGTGACTACGAACAGATCCTGCAGGCCGCGATCACGCTGTTCAACGAACGGGGGTATCGCGAGACCGGCATGGACGACATCGCGGCCGCGGCGAACCTGCCCACCACGAGCCTGTACCGCTTCTTCAGTGGCAAGGGATCGATACTGGCGACCATCTACCGGCGTGCGGCCGACCGGGTGTCCGGCGATGTGTCCGAGATACTGGCCGCGGCGGCCGGCCCGGCGGACGCGGTCGCCGGACTGGTCGATGCCTATGTGCGCCGTTCCTTTGCCCGTCCCGAGCTGGCTTACGTCTACTACGCGGAACGCAACAACGTGCCGGCCGACGAGCGGACCGCGCTGCGCAGCATTCAGCACGCGACCGTCGAGGCGTGGGCGCGTCAGGTATCGCTGGCCAGACCCGAGATCACTACCGGCGAAGCACGATTCGCCGTGCATGCGGCGTTCAGTCTGGTCGTCGACCTGGGCCGGCTGATGCGGTACGAGAACACCGCCGGTGCCCGCAGGGTGGTGTGCCATCTGCTGCGCACGACCCTGCTGGACGCGATGGGGAGTTAGCTGCCCGCCCGCTGCAGGAAACCGACGTTTTCCGGGCAGTAGTGGTCGATCGCGGCGCCGAGGAACTGGAACGCCTGACCCTGCGTGGTCCTCAACGGCAGATTGCGCTGCAAGAAGGTCGCCGACTTGTAGGCGTCGCCGTCCACGCCCCGCTCAATACGTTGACAGCTGATCTTGGCGAGCCAGGCGTTGTAGTCCTGCGGGCCGTAGATGCCGTATGTGTGCAGCTGAGCGTTGAAAGGCGCGTCGTAATCGTCGGCCTGCGCGGGCGCCGCAAACCCGACAGCGGCGACCGCAAAGGCGGCGAAAGTAGCCAGCTTAGTCACCTTCATTAGACTGACTATACACCTGGCCGGTGGCTGCTATCAGCCCAGATGGGCGGACAGCAACCACGCACCGACCGACTTGCGACCGTCGCCCTCGTCGCGCGCCTGGAAGCCGGGCATCTCGGCGATGTCGGAAGGGACCTGGGCGTGGATGCGGGCCGGCCGGATCTCGTCGATCACCCAGTACTTGGAGACCACCTCGCGCAATTCGTCCTCGGTGACGGCGTTGACCGGACCTTCTCCGGATATCGCGGCCCGGTCGAAGACCAGGACGAAGTACGAGGCGCCGGGTGCGGCGGCACGGACGATCGCGCGCTGGTAGCCCTCGCGCAGCTCGACGGGCATGGAGTGGAACAACGTGCTGTCCACGATGGTCTGGAAACGGCCGGCCGAGCCCGAAGGATAGGCATCGAAATCAGTGATGTCGGCGACGGCGAAGGTGGAATTGGTCACACCCCGCTTCTCGGCTTCCTGCCGGGCCAGTTGGATGGCTGTGGGCGAGGAGTCCAAACCGACTGTGGTGTGCCCGCGCTCGGCCAGCGCCAGCGAAATGGCGCCCTCGCCGCAACCGGCGTCAAGGACGTCGCCTCTGAACTTGCCCTGCTCGATCAGGGCGGCCAACTCGGGCTGCGGTACGCCGAGGCTCCACGGGGGCCGGACGCCGTCGCCGAACGGACCGCCGTCGCCGCGGTATGCCGACTCGAACTCGAATTCCACATCTGAAGTCATGCTTCCAGTATATCAACACACCTGATATATGTCAACCAGCCTGATATGTCCCGTCCTTGGCGCGAGCAGACGCAAAAGCCCCCAAATCGAAACGATTTTGGGGGCTTTTGCGTCTGCTCGGCACACTCAGGTGAACGGCGGCCGCCGGTCGATCAGCCGGGAAGACCGCCCGCCGCTGCGCCACAGCCGGGCAACCCAGTCGGCGTCTTCGTCGGTGACCAGGTTCGCCATCACCCGCACGGCGATGCGCATCAACGTCGTGGAGCGCATCGCGATCGGGCCCGTCGCCGGCAGGAACCGCTGAAACGTCAACAACAACGCCAGCCTGCGGGCCACCGAGAATCCGCGGGCGTAGTGGTCGGTCAGCAACGCCGGCCACAACCGCGAGAGATCGTCGGTGTCCAGCACCTCGGCGGCCAACCGCCCGGTCTCCAGTCCGTAGTCGATGCCCTCGCCGTTGAGCGGATTGACGCACGCCGCCGCGTCGCCGATCAGCATCCAGTTCGGCCCAGCCACCCCCGACACCGCGCCGCCCATCGGCAGCAATGCCGAGGCCACCGCCCGCGGCGGACCCTCGAAGCCCCACTCGTCACGGCGCAGATCGGTGTAATAAGAGATCAGCGGCCGCAAGGCCAGATCCGCGGGCCGCTTGGTCGTCGACAGCGCTCCCACACCGATGTTCACCTCGCCGTTGCCCAACGGAAAAATCCAGCCGTAGCCCGGCAGCACCGCACCGTCGGGGGAGCGCAGTTCCAGATGCGACGTCAGCCACGGGTCGTCGGCGCGTTCGGTGGCGAGATAACCGCGGGCGGCGACACCGTACACCGTCTCCTGGTGCCACCGCCGGCCCAGTTTGCGGCCCAGCGTGGATCGTGCCCCGTCGGCGACAATCAGTTGCCGGCAGGACACCTCGGTGTGGTCGGCCAACGTCAGCGACGTCACCCGTCGAGACGAATCATGATGCACCGCAACGGCTTTGGATCCCAGCAACATGCGCGCCCCGGACTCCTCGGCGACCTTGCGGATCCGGTCGTCGAGCTCCAGACGGGCCACCGCGCTGCTGTAGGACGGAAACGACGGCGCCGGCCACTCGATCTCCACCTCACCGCCGAACCCGCTCATCCGCAGACCGCGGTGCGCGATACGGCCGGCCAGCCAGTCGCCCAGGCCCAGTCGTTGCATCTCCTCGACGGCGCGCGGCGTCAGCCCGTCGCCGCAGGCTTTGTCGCGCGGAAAGCTGGCCGAATCGATGACGAGCACGTCGCGGCCCGCTCGCGCGGCCCAGGCCGCCGCCGCCGATCCGGCCGGTCCGGCGCCCACGACCACCACGTCGGCCTGGGAGACTCTGGTGTTCACGTCCACCAGTATGTTGGTCGAATGAGAACTCCGGCGACCGTGGTGGCGGGCGTTGACCTAGGCGACGCCGATTTCGCCGCGACCGTGCGCGACGGTGTCGCCCGGGTCGAGGAGCTCATGGATGCCGAGTTGCGCGGTTCCGACGAGGTGCTCACCGAGTCGTTGTTGCACCTGTTCAAGGCCGGTGGCAAACGTTTTCGTCCGTTGTTCACGGTGTTGGCCGCGCACACCGGGCCGCGCCCGGCCAGTCCCGAGGTCACCTTAACCGGTGCGATCGTCGAGCTCATTCATCTTGCGACGCTGTATCACGACGACGTCATGGACGAGGCCGAGGTACGCCGCGGTGCGCCGAGTGCCAACGCGCGCTGGGGTAACAACGTGGCGATCCTGGCCGGCGACTATTTGCTGGCCACCTCGTCGCGGTTGGTGTCGCGGCTGGGCCCGGAAGCGGTCCGCATCGTCGCCGAGACGTTCGCCGAGCTCGTCACCGGCCAGATGCGCGAGACCCGCGGCGCGCCCGAGGGCGCGGACCGCATCGAGCAATACCTGAAGGTGGTCCACGAGAAGACCGGCAGCTTGATCGGTGCTGCGGGTCGGTTCGGCGGAATGTTCTCCGGCGCCGACGATGAGCAGGTGGAGCGGTTGAGCCGGCTCGGCGCGATCGTCGGCACGGCGTTTCAGATCGCCGACGACATCATCGACATCGACAGCGAATCCGACGAGTCGGGAAAGCTGCCGGGCACCGATCTGCGAGAAGGCGTGCGCACGCTGCCGATGCTCTACGCCTTGCAGGAGACCGATCCCGAAGGCGCACGACTGCGCGAGTTGCTGGCCGGTCCCATACACGACGACGCGGATGTATCCGAGGCGCTGACGCTGTTGCGGGCGTCCTCGGGCATGGCCAAGGCGAAGGAAACTCTCGCCCAGTACGCAGCTCAGGCGCATCACGAGCTGAGTTTGCTGCCCGAGGGGCCGGGCCGCGGGGCGCTGCAAGCCCTGGTGGACTACACCGTCAGCCGCCACGGCTAGCCGCTACGGCATTCAGCGTGCAGCCTGGGCATTGAGCGTGAAGCCTGGGTGTTCAGCGTGAAGCCTGGGCGTTGAGCGTGAAGCCTGGGTGGGATCCCGTCGATTTTCCCGCCGTGGGTTCACCCCGAAAGCCGTCATTTCACAATCAACGCCAAGGATGCACACTCAACGCCCCACCTGAGTCTGCTGCCCGAGGGGCCGGGCGCGGCAAGTCCTGGTGGACTACACAGTCAGTCGCCACGGCTAAATCCGATGAGCCGGAACCTTGACTGTCCCGTCGGGCGTTGATCGGCTGTAATCAGACAAAGCCGAAGTGTTCGTAGGAGGACACAGCAATGACTTGGCATCCGCATGCCAACAGGCTGAAGACGTTCCTGTTGTTGGTGGGCATGTCCGCGATCATCGTGTTCGTCGGGGCGCAGTTCGGCCGGACGGCGCTGATTCTGGCGACGCTGTTCGCCGTGGGCATCAACGTCTACACATACTTCAACAGCGACAAGCTGGCGTTGCGGGCTATGCATGCGCAGCAGGTCTCCGAATGGCAGGAACCCACGATGTACCGCATCGTGCGCGAGCTGGCCACCGCGGCTCGCCAGCCGATGCCGCGACTGTTCATCAGCGACACCAGCGCACCCAACGCGTTCGCCACCGGGCGCAACCCGCGCAACGCCGCGGTCTGCTGCACCACCGGCATCCTGCGCATCCTCAACGAGCGTGAGCTGCGCGCCGTGCTGGGTCACGAGCTCTCGCACGTCTACAACCGAGACATCCTCATCTCCTGTGTGGCCGGCGCGCTGGCCTCGGTGATCACCGCCCTGGCGAACATGGCCATGTGGTTCGGTGCATTCGGCGGGAACCGGGAAGGCGGCACGAATCCCTTTGCATTGCTGCTGGTTTCGCTGCTGGGGCCGATCGCGGCGACGGTCGTGCGGCTGGCGGTGTCGCGTTCGCGCGAGTACCAGGCCGACGAATCAGGTGCGGTGCTGACCGGTGACCCGCTGGCGCTGGCCTCGGCGCTGCGCAAGATCTCCGGTGGGGTGCAGATGGCGCCGTTGCCGCCGGAGCCGCAGCTGGCGAACCAGGCGCACCTGATGATCGCCAACCCGTTCCGCGCGGGTGAGCGCATCGGGTCGCTGTTTTCGACGCATCCGCCGATCGAAGACCGTATCCGTCGACTGGAGGCGATGGCGCGCGGCTGATCCGCCAAGCGGGACCGTCGGCGCTCAGACGGCGACTTCGGGTACCTCGCCTCGCTGCCGGCCATCGACACCAGCCGGCCCCGGATCAAATATCACCGAAGACGTAACATGTTGACGCACAAGCGAATCCGCCTGACCAAGAACGACGGTGTGCTGAGCTGAGCCGCCTGGCAGCCAATTCCTGACGGTATTGCTGGGCACCAAAGGCGGCAACCGGGCGCGCTATAGCGAACACAAACTTCATTTGCGACGCCCGGATTGAGAACGCTAGAAGCCTGAGCCGTGGACCTCGTGTCCGGGCACCTCGGCGGCCAAACCCTTGTAGGCCTGTTCGACGGTGGAGCCGTGGTTGATGACGGCGTCGACCTCGCGGGCGATCGGCATGTTCAGCCCGAACTCGTTGGCGAATTCCATGATCACGCTGGCGGCTTTGACGCCCTCGGCGACCTGGTTCATCGAGGCGATGATCTCGTCGATGGGCTTGCCCGCGCCCAGCTGTTCGCCGACGTGACGGTTGCGGCTGCGCTGGCTGGTACAGGTGACGATCAGGTCGCCGAGACCCGCCAGACCGGGGAAGGTCTCGGTGTTGCCGCCCATCGCCACGCCCAGCTTGGTCATCTCGCGCAACGAGCGTGCGATCACCAGAGCGCGGGTGTTCTCGCCGATCCCCAGCGAGTAACCCATGCCGACCGCGATCGCGAACACGTTCTTGAGCGCGCCGGCCATCTCGACGCCGATCACGTCGTCGGTGGTGTAGACGCGGAAGAGGCGGGTGCGGAACAGCCCGGACAATCGCGTTGCCAGGTGCTGGTCGGGCATGGCCAGCACCGCGGCCGCGGCGTAGCCCTCGGCGACCTCGCGGGCGATGTTCGGCCCGGCCAGGATGCCCGCGGGGTGCCCGGGCAGGATGTCCTCGATGATCTGCGACATCCGCATGTTGGTGCCCTGCTCGAGACCTTTGACCAGGGACACCACCGGCACCCACGGCCGCAGCTCTTTGCCCAGTTCGGTGAGCACGTCTCGGAACCCGTGCGAGGGAACGCCCATCACGATGACGTCGGCGCTGTGCGCGGCCTCGGCGAAATCGGTGGTGGCGCGCAGGTTTTCGCATAGCTCGACCGCGTCCCCGAGATAGCGGGTGTTGCGGTGGTTGTCGTTGATGTCCTTGGCGGTGTCCTCGGAACGCACCCACTGCAGCGTCGGTCCGCGGCGCGCGCAGATGGATGCGACGGTGGTACCCCAGGAACCGCCACCGAGGACAACGACTTTGGGTTCGCGTTTCTGGGCTGCCATGGACTTCACCCTATTGCGGTCACCCGGCATTTGACAGCGGTTCACCGACCGCGCGTCGTTCTAACCGGCCAGCGCGGCCCGGTCATCCGCGCGGCCGAAGGCCATCGCTTCCTCGATCCGGTCGAACCGGTAATCGATGGCGTCGGCGAAGTAGTTCTGCCGCACGTTCCACGGCCGCTTGGTGCCCGACTTGGGCAGCGCGTGCAGGGCCCGTCGTACATAGTTGGCCTGGATGTCCCAGGCCGGCTTCTCGGCCATCGGTTGGTCGCCCAGATGCGGGCTGGCGTGCGTGTAGCCGTGGACGGACATGTACTCCAGCAGTTTCGCCGTCGCGCGCGCGGTCATGTCGGCCCGCAGGGTCCAGGATGCGTTCGTGTAGCCGACGCACCAGAACAGATTGGGCACGTCTTCGAGCATGTGCGCCTTGTAGACGAAACGGTCGGTGGGGTCGATCGGTACGCCGTCCATGCGCAGCGTGACGCCACCGAGCGCCTGCAACTGCAGGCCGGTGGCGGTGACGATGATGTCGGCGTCGAGGTGCTTGCCGGATCTCAGCGCGATGCCGGTGGCGTCAACATGGTCGATGATGTCGGTGACCACTTCGGCCCGGCCCTCGCTGATGGCGTTGAACAGATCGCCTTCCGGTATCAGGCACATCCGCTGATCCCACGGGTTGTAGCGGGGCTTGAAGTGGATGTCGACGTCGTAACCCTCGGGCAGGTTCTGAATGGCCTTACGGCGCAGCGACCATTTGATGAATGCCGGTGTCTTGCGCGAGAGGAACCAGATCAGCCCTTCCGTGAGAGCGTTATAGAAGCGGACGACCATATGGGATGCCTTGCGCGGCATCATTTTACGGCTGACTCGCGCCAACCTGCTGTACCTGGATGCCGAGACGATGTAGGTCGGTGAGCGCTGCAGCATGGTCACCTTGGCGGCGCGTTCGGCCATTGAGGGGATGAGGGTTACGGCGGTGGCTCCACTGCCGATCACCACCACCTGCTTGCCGGCGTAGTCGAGGTCTTCCGGCCAGTGCTGGGGATGTACGACGGTGCCGGCGAAGTCTTCGAGGCCGGGAATGTCGGGTGTGTAGCCCCGGTCGTAGTCGTAGTAGCCGCTGCCGAAGAACAGGAACCGGCTTCGGCATTGCCTGGTGACTCCGTCCTGTTCGAAGGTGACGGTCCAGGTGTCGGTCCCCGAATCCCAGTCCGCACTGCGCACGTAGCTGTTGAACTGGATGTGGGAGTCGATGCCGTGCTTGCGGGCGGTGTCGACCAGGTACTGGCGGATATGGTCGCCGTCGGCGACACCTTCCTCGCGCGTCCACGGTTCGAACGGAAAGCTGAGCGTGAAAATGCTGCTGTCCGAACGGACTCCGGGATATCTGAACAAATCCCAGGTGCCGCCGATGCGTTCGCGCCGTTCCAGGATCGTGTAGGTCACTGCGGGGTTGCGCTGGGTGATCCGGTAGGCGGCTCCGATGCCGGAGATGCCGGCGCCGACGATCAGGACGTCGACTTGGGCCGTCTCGGCGGGGGCGTGGTCGGCTTCTTGAACGGTCACTTCACCAGAGTAGGCACCCACCGGTTGGTCGGGCCAGGGACCGTGGGTTCTATCGGTAGTTCACGAATTGCAGCGCGACGTCCAGGTCGGCTTGTTTGAGCATCGAGATGACGGCCTGCAGGTCGTCGCGTTTCTTGCTGGTGACGCGCACCTCGTCGCCCTGGATCTGGGTCTTGACGGTCTTGGGCCCCTCGTCGCGGATGAGCTTGGTGATCTTCTTGGCGTTCTCGCTGCTGATGCCCTGCTTGAGGGTGCCGGTGACCTTGTACGTCTTGCCCGAAGCCTGCGGCTCGCCCGCTTCGAAGGCCTTCATCGAGATGTCGCGGCGGATCAGCTTCTCCTTGAACACGTCGACGGCGGCCTTGACCCGCTCCTCGGTCGACGAGGTCAGTTCGATGCCCTCTTCGCCTTTCCAGGCGATCTTGGTGTCCGTGCCGCGGAAATCGAAGCGCGTGGACAGTTCCTTGGCGGCCTGGTTGAGCGCGTTGTCGACCTCTTGTCGGTCGACCTTGCTGACGATGTCGAACGATGAGTCGGCCATTCGGTGGGTCCTCCTTCGGGGCTAGCCGTTTGTGAACTGTCTACCCGGTCGTTGTACCCTGCTAGGCGGCAGGTTGCCCGAGCGGCCAATGGGAGCGGACTGTAAATCCGTCGCGAAAGCTTCACAGGTTCGAATCCTGTACCTGCCACCACCAGGTCAGAGGGGTTTACGTCTGACGCAACGGCCCGGAGATTTGTGATCGCCCGCAGGTCGCCTCCAGCAGTCTCAGCGGCCACGTCGAAAGAGGCTGCCACCGCGTCGAGGTCTTGGGGAACAGGTGCCCGTAGCGGTCCAGCGTCAGCACCGCCGACTTGTGGCCCAGCAACTTCTGCACCACCTTCAAGTTTGCTCCGGCACTGATCTCCAGCGACGCCCAGGTGTGCCGCAGATCGTGCAACCGGACCCCCACGCTACCGTCCACGGCTGCTGCCGCCTTCTGGAAGGTGTAGCGGGCCTGACCGAGCGTCAGGTGCCCGCCGCGCGCCGACTCGAATACCAGCGCCCCGTCGGCGCGGTCGGCGATTTCGGTCGCCAGTAACTGGGCCATGAATGCGGGCACCGGCACGGTGCGCGCGGTGTGGTTCTTCGTCGGACCCTCGACCAGTCCGGTCTTGCGCACGTACGTAATGGACCGGCGCACCCGTATCCGGCGGGCCGACACGTCGACATCGGCAACCCGAAGGGCGGCGGACTTACCAAAACGAAGACCGCAGTAGCCCAGCACCAGCACCAGGGCCCGCAGACGCCCCGACGCCACCGCCACGCGGTAGAGCTGCTCATTCGTAAGGTAGCGCTGGTCGACTTCCGGCAGCCGGGGCAGCTCGATGCCGTCGGCCACGTTGGTCGGTAGATGCTTGGCCTTGACGGCGAACTTGAGCACCGCGCCGACAAGCTGGTGGGCCTGTGGACACTGTCGACCGAGCCGTCTCCGCGTTTCAGGAGGGCGCGAAGGTTGGGGTGTTCGCCGAGCTTAGGTTCCGCGAACGGCAGATGGGTACGACATGGAGCGCACGCCAAGATATGCGCATCCGGTACGTCGCACCCCAAACCCGGCGACACGGACCCCGCGACAGTATGCGACCTTGAGGAACTATCGCGATCTGTAGGTCGTCCTGGATGACTAGCCACGCAGGTTGAGTTCGGGGCGGCGCAAACGACAGCCGGACGAACTCGCGCTATCGTTCCAAGTTCAGCCGATGGCGTACTAGCAATCTGGGGTGGATTTGTTGCAGCGGGTTGGTGGCCTCATCGAGCGGTTATCGGTGCGGTGGAAGCTCAACGAGTCGTGTGGTACATCCTGTGATTAACGAGCGACAACAGATCCACTTCGATTCGTTTGATTTCGAATCGAGCGCGATGAACTTGCACACGCACCCCCCGTCCGCTAACGATGTCGACGTCGCGGTCGTCTTTGTGCACGGTCTGATGGGCGCTGGGTACAAGACTTGGGGCAAGTTCCCCAAGTATTTATTCGAACAAACGTTTTCCCGCGCCTGCGATGTGGCAGTATTCGATTACAACAGCGGCCATCGACGCAGGTTCAAGGTGCGACCAAGTATCACACAAGTCACAGAATCGTTGGCTGAGCATCTGGCAATTTTGGGAAGACGGTACACCCATGTCTATCTAATTGCTCATAGCATGGGCGGCCTGATTTCGCAGATCGCGCTCAGGCGATATCTTGACACTCATGATCGTCAGATAGAGGCTCTAAAGCCCATCGCCGGCATAATAATGTTTGGATCGCCCCTGGACGGGTCGCGATGGTCGTCCCGCGCATTTTGGCTAATTTTTACCGAGGTCGGATTTCTCAGAAGGCATTCACCTCATCAAAGGGCGATTCGTGACTTTATGTTCAACAGCGTGGAGACCCGCAACATCGCTTATTTCGGAACCCGTCCATATCAGGCGATCCTTTATAGTGGGTACGGTGACTTCGACCGGTTTATTACAAAAGCAAGCGCGACCATAGGAGTGTTAGACACGCAATGCCAGAGCTTCGTGCAAGATCATCCCGGCCTTGTGAAGCCCGAAAACGCGACATCACCGCAAGTCATTTGGGCACAACAGATCATCGAAGAGGCATCAAGGAATCGCGAAAGCATACGAGAAACTTTACGTAAGGCGACAGAAAGCCGACGTATCGTTGCACCGAGGTTTCCCGGAGGCGCAGGCGACGAAGACCGCCTAGTTACCGAACTGCTACGGGAGTTTGATGCTCATGATTGGTGGACGATTTACCGTGAAGCAATCCGAGATTCTTCGAGTCAAAACATCCAAGTCGTTGATCGGTTGGATATAAGCCCTGGGCCAGCCGCGCCCGACTTGCTGATGTGTGTGTCCGATGCTTCTAACGTTATTGGTCGAAACCGCGAAACGTGGCAGTTAGTCGACGAAGCCCGTCGTGTATATGAAGGTGGAAATTCAGAAGTACGAATAGTGACGATTGGCAATGACTTGAGTAATGCCAAGCGCGCCGTGATGGATAGCTTGGATCCGAGCAGTGCTAGGTCGAATCCGCATAGCATTTTTGTCGATGCTGTCGAAGACGGCGCGGAACTCTACCGAAGATTCCGAAAATATATGGCCGTCCTCGTCGCTCACATCGAAGATAGATTACAGCTGGAATCTGATGATGACGGATACGCAGAAGGGCGGAGGCAATGAATTTGGCATGGATCGCCGCAGTCCTAAGTCCGTTCGAGGTCGCACCCCATCCCAACTTCGGATCGGCCCCTGGGTACCGACCGGAGTCTGACTTGGCACTGTTTGTCATGGAAAGGAGTCCTTCCTGGGACTCAATCGAACGCCGAATGGGCGTGTCCTCGGACGATCCAGCCGTGGACGAGGGCGTGAAGTTGATCTACGACACTTTTAACGACAGATCAACCGATCAGTCGGTAGATATATACGAATATCTGCTGACGTATCCCGCCGATGGTGACCCGGCTCGGAGGACTGCGTTGACACTCCTTGCATGCGTGCTAGCGGGAACGGCAGATGATTTTACGATGTGCGAGAAGCTCATTGGGAGTGCGCTAGAGGGTCTTCAGGAGGGTGAGCAAGAGGCCGATTTATGCCGCGCAGCCTTATTGCAACAGCTTGCACTTCGACAATTCGACGCGGGCGAGTCGGCGGTCAGCTCTTCGGTCGATGCTGCGGCGCTTCTCGACCAGATAGACCCCGCATCTTTTGGGAATTTTCAGCTAAACGGCGTGACGCCAATGACAACCTCAGAGGTGGTCGCGCGTATGGTCGAGGCACTAAAGCGGGCTGCATGGAGCACCGCGGGACTCGACATCTTCGACCCGAACGGTATCGGATCCATACCTTCTAGGCGCGACCAACTGTTCAAGGCCGAGTCGAGCCGTTTTTCCCGCGTGAGGGGCGACGAACTGTCGGAGTACTACCGGGTTATTGAAAATCAGTTTAGCCAATTATTCAATCGAACTGCCCGCACTGTGATGGGTGGCCGAGATCCAGATCTATATTTCGAAATGCTCGCATACGAGTTATACGGCCATGCAGGTGTCACGTATATCCGTAAGCAGGTCGCGATGATGCGGTCAATTCAAGGATTCCCGTTCCTCGTAGACGTGAACTTGGGGAATTCACTTCGTCTGCTGCGGCAAGCTGCAGCCGAATCCGAGCTGAGACAACTGATCGCACATGTCGAATCAAGTGGGCCGCTCTTAGGAGTTGTAGATGATGCCCGCAGGATTTTGACGAATCGACGACGAGTTCACGCGATCCGCTCGGTTGAATTGGTGGTATTGGCGGCGGCGGCGGACCTCCTCGGAGAGCCTGAGGCTGCTGAAATCCTGGATCTCATTTTCGCCGTCATCGATGGCGGTGGCCCCGTGGACCCGCCGGGCCGTTGGCAGATCGACTCGAAACGGTACGAGACCGCAAGCGCTTCAGCCCTTGCGGTTGGTGAGGCCGTGGGTTCGGTTGGGAGAGTGGCCGATTATTTGTTGCAGTCGGTGACTGCTGAGAGAGTCTCGGACGAGTTGTGGGACAGAGCGTTTGCAAGCGTAATTCGTGGAATCGACTGGGATTCGGTTCCAGACACAATTCGGGCCGCTTGGCGCGAAGTTCTGCACACTAAAGAGTTCGCCAATAGCATCTCAGCTCGAACTTTCGACAGAGACCTTCCGCCTGACGCGAAACTGGATTTAGATCCCGCCAAAGCGCACTCGCTGGCTGAGTGCGCAGAGTTGATCAACCGGTACATAAGGCATGGTCAAGCGATTCCTGAGGTGATTGTCGACCGCGCCTCAGAATTAAGTCAGCAAGGAGTCGCACGGATACGATCTGATGCGCCAAATAGGTATGGCAAAAGCGTCCCCGATCCCGCCGAAATCATGACTGTCCTCGCTCTGGAAACAGATAGACAGGAATTGTGGGAGCCTCTGCTCGGGCTCCTTTCAGATCCGAACGTGCCACAAACGGCGAAACGGCGGAGCTTTGACCTCTTGGCGGTCGAAAAGGTCGATATTGATGCTCAAGCGCTCGCAAACCACCGCGATGCGTTGCTTAAAGTGGTCACAGGAGCGGACCCATTCGCGGTATTCGACGACCGAAGCGGTGTGATTTTTCCTGCTGCGATGCGCTTCGCTGCGGTCTACGAAGTTATCGATGGCCCTACCGTCTTCAACTATGTTTGGACTTTGGCAACCGCTGATGATTGGTTCAACCGAATCGAGGCAGCGCGGAGTCTCCGGGCATTTTTGCGCAACAAACCATTCGATTGGCTGCTGACCGTTGCGCTGCAACTGAGCTATGACGTGTTTCCGGAGGTCAAGGTCCACGCGATTGACGTGCTGTCAGGCCTCGTTCATATCAGAGAGCGGGATTTGCCTACCGCCGCCGACCGATTGGGTGAGTTGCTCGATGAGGACGGAGTACTGATTCCATTGACGGTCTTGCAAGCTGTCGCCGGTCGCGGGGTCACTGACTCGCGGCTCCGCGCGAAGGCGAAGGCACTAAGATCGGGGCACCTGTCTCGGCGGGTGCGTCTAGTCGCGGCAGACATCGGCGAATAGGCCGTGCTATCTCAGACCTCCGTCCCAGGGGATCCGGAGACGAGCGCGGTTTGGCACAGCGACCCTTCTGCGCCCGCAGATCGCCCGCAGGAGCTTCAAGTCGACTTCCCGAAACCATTACGACTAAGCCCCTTCAGCTGCGACTTTGCGCGGTTTCCAACGCAGTTAAACCGTACAAACGCGAAGAAGGGCAGACTGTAAATGGTCAAGTCCAGGGACGTGGTGTACGACGTCGTCGTGTGATTCTTCGTCGTAGTGGTTCAGGCGGTCAGTGCCGCGGGGGTGTCCTCCTTGTCTGTCTGGGTCTCGCCGACGGTGCGTGATTTGCTCAGGACGTCCAGGCCCAGGTAGCGCCGGGACTCGGCCCATTCGTCGTGTTGTTCGGCCAGCACGGCCCCGACGAGGCGGATCAGAGCGCCTCGGTCGGGGAAGATGCCCACGACGTCGGTCCGGCGGCGGATCTCCTTATTGAGGCGCTCCTTTAACCGGCCCTCGGGGGCAGGGTCAACCGCTGTGCACGTTTGGTGTCAGTGATTGAGGCGTTGGAGGTGGTCGGTGAGGGCGTGTGCGACCCGGTCGTGGCGGGCGGCTTCGTCGGTCCAACCGCGGTTCTCGGCGTCGGATTTTAGGACTTGGATGTCGGCGAGTTGGTCGCTGAGGGCATCCCGGAATTCGGGCGCAGTGATGTAGTTGTCGCAGCTTTCGCAGATGTTGGCATACGGACAGGCGCCGGCCGCCGGGTGGCGGGCGCAGTAGCCGTGCGCGACACGGGTTTTGAGCATCTCGCTGTGTAGCCAGCCGACCTTGTCGGGCAGGATCGGTTTGCCGACCGGGGTGAGGGTGAATTGGCGGCGCATCTTGCCCATCGCGTGGTCGTAGGCGGCGCGCAGGGCGGGTGAGGCCAGGGTGGCGTAGCGCAGCGTCATCTGTGGGGTGACGTGTCCGAGTAGGGCCATCAACGCTTGCAGACTCATGCCGGCATTCGCCAGCTCGGTGGCCCAGGTGTGGCGCAGCTGATGCGGGGTGAGGACAAGCGCGCCCCCATCGGGCGCGCGTAATCCGGCGAATTGCGCGGCGGCGAGCAGCCCATTCCGCAGTCGGGCATAGCCGAGACGGCGCCCACGCTGGGTGAACAGAAAATCGGTGAGCACACCGGTGCGGGGGTGCGGCAGAGGTCGGTGCACGCCACGCAGGGTGACCCACTCGTCCAGGGCGGCGATGGTGGCCGCCGACAGCGGCACCATGCGTTCGGTGGCCAACTTGCCCAACGGCACCTTCAACCAGGTGCCAGCGGGCCCGTAGTTGATGATGCTGCCCAGTTCCAAGTCGAGCAACTCGCCGGCCCGCAGCCCAGCACCGCGCAATACGGTCAACCCAACCCGGGCGAACGGATCCTCAAGGCGAGCAATGGCGTTCATCACCGCCACATCGATGTCAGGAGCCAGGGCCCGCGGCAGCGGCTGATCCAGTTTGGGGACATCGGCGGCAAAGACCAGCCGTCGCGACGGTGCTTGCTCCCAGCCCCAGACGGTCATGTCTTCGAGCAGGTTGCGCAGACTCAGCACCGCGGACTGGGCGACCGCGGCTGACACCGTGCGCCCGGCGCCGGCTGCGGCACGTTGCCCGCGCCAGCCGCGGGTGCGGTTCCACGCCAGATAGCCCTCGACGGCGGCCCTGTCCAGCTGGCGCAGGCTGGTCAGCTGCGGGTGATGGGCGGTGAGGTATTCGGCGAACGGGAGCAGATCATTGACCAGCGATTCCACCGACTTCGGCCGCAGCACCGCCGCCCGCACCTGGACATAGCGCAGCAGGATGTCCCGGATCGGGTCGGCCATCGCCACATCGGTGAAGCGCTGCTCGATGCCACGCGCCCACGGCCGCCGCCGCGGCGCAGTGTCGAGCACGCGGGTCTCATACAACAGCTGGCGCAAGCTGGCCAACCGCGCTCGATAGGCACGCCGTGATGAGGCCGGGATGGAGCTTGTCGACAGCGCGGCGTCGAACTCGTCAATTACCCGCGTAGTGAGGTCGGCGGCCAGCCCGCCGCGCCAGGCCAGCACCACCGCTAGGCACTCGCCGAGCACGTTCTCGACCCAGGAACTGGTCCAGCCCAACCGGTTTCCCGCCCCTCGCAACCCCGCGAAACCAGCCGGATCGCGTGCCTCGACCGCGGCACCAAGTCCGGTCAGCTGCTTGACTGCGGCCAGCTCGACATCCAGCAGGATCCGGCCGACGCCGATGGCATAGCACAACAAGGGCCACGCCCGGCTCGCGCGCAGTTCGGCGGCCCGCTCGGGCGTGGGCAGTGCCATCCACAAAGTCAGATCCGGGTGACGGGACAGGAATGCCCGCGCGATACGGGTCCGATCTCGGACTGCGCGCCCACTCAACCCTAAGCCGGCGACGTGGTCGAGATAGCCGTTCAGCAGCACGTCGGCGTCGATGCAGCTGGCAATAGCGGCGGTCACCGCGGTCCTCCCGCCAACGACGCGCGAGCAGCGCCGTACTCGGCGGCGAGTTGTTCGACGGATAGGTGCACGTAACGCGCCGTTGTTTCTGGCGAGGTGTGACCCATCAACGCGCGCAATGCGAGCAGATCGATTCCCGCCGAAGCCAATTCGGTGCCGTACGTGTGACGCAGCCGGTGCGGCCGCACCCGGGCCGCGCCGGAGAGCTCCCGGTGGCGGCGGAACAGGCTGCGCAGCCCGGCCTCGCTGACCGGCGCCCCGATCGTCGGGCCGCGCAAGACCACGAAACACTGCGGCGTCGCCAGCCCCGGCGGACGCTCACACCGCAGATAGGCCGCCACCTCGGTGAAGAACGCCGCATCCACCGGCACGTGGCGTTCCTTGCCGCCTTTACCGATCACCCGCAACCGTCGTCGACCCATGTCTACATCTTCCAACAGCAGCCCGCGCACCTCCGCCGACCGCAGTCCGCCCAGCAGCATCGCCAACACCATGGCCCGATCCCGATGAGTACCCAACGAGGCAGTGAATGCGTCGATGTCGTTGGCTGGCAATGATTCCGGCAACAGCAGCGGCTGGCGCACCAACCTGCCGCCGGCACGGGCCCGCCCGGGACCCAGATGACCCAGCAGCCCGCGTTGCGAGCGACGCAGCCCCGCACCGCGCCGCGGCGAGGGCACCGGGTTGTCAGCACGCTGTCCCGTCATCTCCAGGTACCCGAAGAAGGCCCGCACCGCCGCTACCCGACGGTTCACCGTCGACGCCGCCGCCGTACGCGTCCGGTCCGCGCTGCCACGACCACCTAAGCGGCGCACGCCCTGCCAATCGATCCAGTCAAACACCAGCGGCACATCGACAGCTGCCAGCGTGACATTGTGCTCTTTAAGGAACCGCGCCAGGTTCACCACATCGAATGCATAGGCACGCACCGTGGCCGGGCTGAAGCCTCGCCCGCTCAGGTGAGCCAGGAACGCATTCGCAGGATCAACCCCGTCCCAGTCACCATCGATCCGATACCCGCCATCGACCTCGCTGACCCGCACCGCCATCGCTGTCTCCCGCCCTTCTCAGTCAGGGGCCCTGTTCTGAGCAGCATCCACCCGCTCCGGGGAATCGGTTCGGATCTCACGCCGCTACCCGGCTCGTGTCCGCTGAGAGCCGGTTAACGGATAGGGGATTGTTCGACCAGATCTGGCGCCAGATCTGTTTGGGGAACGCGGTGAACGCCAGCAGATCCGCGCGGGCGGCTTCCAGGTGTTCGGCGACCTTGGGCAGCTTGTCGGCTAGGGCGTCGATGATCCGATCATATTGGGCTCCAACGGATTCAGTGTCAGGTTGGTCGAACACCGAATGCAATAGTGTCCGCACCCACGGCCACGACGTCTTGGGCGTGATGGCCATCAGATTCGTTGTGTAGTGCGTTCGGCAGCGCTGCCAGGCCGCCCCGGGCAGGGTGGCCCCGATCGCGGCGACCAGACCGGCATGGGCGTCGCTGGTGACCAGTTTGACCCCGGACAGCCCGCGCGCGGTCAACGACCGCCAAAACGTCAGCCAGCCCGCCCCGTCCTCGGCGGTGGACACATCGATGCCCAGGATCTCCCGATAGCCGTCGGCGTTCACCGCAGTGGCGATCAGGGCGTGCACGTTGACCACCCGACCCTGCTCGCGCACCTTGAGCACCAGGGCGTCGGCGGCCACGAAGGTGTACGGGCCGGCATCGAGTGGCCGGGTGCGAAACGCCTCCACGGCGGCGTCGAGTTCCTTGGCCATCACGCTGACTTGCGACTTCGACAGCGACGTGATGCCGAGGGTCTCGACGAGCTTGTCCATCCGACGCGTCGACACCCCCAGCAGATAGCAGGTCGCCACCACGGTGGTCAGGGCCCGCTCGGCGCGTTTGCGGCGTTCCAGCAGCCAGTCCGGGAAGTACGAGCCCTGCCGCAGCTTGGGGATCGCAAGATCCAAACTGCCTGCGCGGGTGTCGAATTGGCGGTGTCGGTAGCCGTTGCGGGAATTGGTGCGCTCGGCGCTGCGCTCGCCATATCCGGCACCGCACAGCGCATCGGCCTCGGCACCCATCAGGGTATGGATGAACGTGGCCAGCAGCTCACGCAGCACATCGGGGTGGGCGGTGGTGAGTCGTTCGGCGAGCACAGTGGGCAGGTCGATATTGTGGGCAGTGGTCATCGCGTCGATTCCTTTGCTCGAGTGACTTTTGCGGGTCTCTCGAAGAATCACGCGATGACCTTCAATCATTCGGCTACGACACGCCGGTACCGCTCATCAGGTCCGACTCGTACACCACTCTGCTGGACGCAACCCTGTAAATCCGTCGCGAAAGCTTCACAGGTTCGAATCCTGTAGCTGCCACCACAGCGTCAGAGGGTGTTCTCTCCGATGCAATGGACTTGCGGATGCGCGTCGTCCGCAGCGCACTGAGCGGCCGCAACACCTGCTGGCACGGGCCGTGGAAGACTCGCCAGATGCCCGAGCAACAAGACCAGCTGTTTGCCATTCTGGCCGAAATGGGCTTCCGTCCCGCGTCGAAGCCGTCAAATCTCCGGCTCGACACGCTGCCTTCAGCGGCCCGGGCGGCAATCGTGGAACTGTACCGCGAACTCGGAGGCGTCCATCCCGAACCGCGCCTGGCGCCGGGCTCGTGGGATTCCTGTTACGAATCTGACCTGATTGTCGAATTTGACGAGAGCCAGCACTTCAATCGCTACCGCGCGACGACCCTCGGTCCCGACTGGGCAGCAGATTTGCCGTGGCGACACGACTACCTCAGCTATTGCGATCAGTTCGAAGGGGACTGTCTGAAGTCGCGGGGATGGGGCGGCTATTGGAGCAACGACTCGACAGAGCGGATGTTCGGTACGGCCGGCTCTCCGCGCGAGCTCGCCGGCGCAGGCTCCCCTCGGTGGAAGCAGAGGGCGCTGTATGACGCGATGCGTGACATTGCTGCCGCCGAAGGAATCGTCCGTCTCGCGCGGCTTGCCGTCTACGACACCGTCGGAGGCACCACACTCGGGCACATACTCTCGCGCCCTTCGCCGGTGGACGGTGCTGCGCTCAGAGCGCTCTTGGAATTGCGAACCATCTCCGGTTGATTTGAAAGCACGTGGAACGGCTGACGCTACTTTCTGTCGCCTATAGGTTGTAATTTTCACCTGTCTCTGCGGGGGAGTGAATCGACATATGGCCCAGACGAATGCCAACCTGATCTGGAAGATCGCCGACCTGTTACGTGGGCCGTATCAGCCCAACCAGTACGGCGACGTGATCTTGCCATTCACGATCCTGCGTCGCCTGGACTGCATCTTGTTGCCGACCAAGGACGAGGTGCTCGCCGAGTACAAGAAGATCCAAGCGACCAAGGTCGATCCTGGTGTGTTCTTGAAGGCCAAGTTCAAGCTGCCGTTCTTCAACACCTCGAAGTGGAGTTTCGCCTCTTTGATCGGCGATCCGGAGGGTGTGGCGGACAACCTGATCGATTACATCGAGAACTTCTCCCCGAACGTGCGCGACGTGTTCGACGGGTACAAGATGCTCGACGAGATCGCCAGCCTAGCCAAGTCTGACCGGCTCTACCTGATCGTAAAGGCTTTTGCTGCCGTCGATCTGCATCCAAAGGTCGTCACACAACACGATATGGGCTACATCTTCGAGGAACTGATCCGCAAGTTCGCCGAATCCAATTCCACACAGGCTGGCGATCACTTCACCCCTCGCGAAGTAATCGCTTTGATGGTCGACATCCTGTTCTCCACCCAGGACGACGTGCTCACCAAACCTGGTGTTGTTAGAACGATCTACGACCCTGCGGCAGGCACTGGCGGGATGCTCTCCACTGCCTTTGATCACCTTGTCGAGATGAATCCCAAAGCGAGTCCGGTGCTGTACGGGCAGGACATCAATCCGCGTTCCTACGCACTGTGCAAATCCGACATGATCATCAAGGGTCAGGATGTTGACAACATCTACCTCGGTGACACGCTCACCGACGACGGCTTTCGCACAGAGCATTTTGACTTTCTGCTGTCCAACCCGCCGTTCGGGGTGGCTTGGAACACTCAACAGAAGAAGGTCACCGACGAACACGAACAACGTGGCTTCGCAGGACGTTTCGGTCCCGGCCTGCCCCGCGTCTCCGACGGTTCACTGCTGTTCCTGATGCATCTGATCTCCAAGATGCGGCCAGCCAAGAATGGCGAGGGTGGCAGCCGGCTCGCCATCGTCCTCAACGGGTCACCGCTATTCACTGGCGGTGCCGGTTCCGGGGAGTCCAACATCCGGCAATGGATTATCGAGAACGACCTGCTCGACGCGATCATCGCGCTGCCGACCGACATGTTCTACAACACCGGAATCTCCACCTACATCTGGATCCTGGACAACAACAAGACCGTCAAACGTAGAGGCAAAGTGCAGCTCATCAATGCCGTCGACATGTACGGCAAGATGAAGAAGTCTCTTGGCTCCAAACGAAAAGAACTGCGGCAGGAGGACATCGAGCGGATATGCCGCCTGTATGAAAGCTTCCGCAACGAGCACGGCTCCGACGTACACGAAGCCCACTCGAAAGTCTTCAAGGGTAAGGAGTTCGGCTACTCCACCATCACCGTCGAACGCCCTCTGCAACTGCGGTTCACCCCGACCGAGGACAAGATCGAAGAAGTTTTTGCGCAGAAGAGTATCGACAAGCTCAAGGACGGCGACAAAGCGGCATTGCGAAAAGCGCTCAGTTCGCTGACGGGATGGGAATGGAAGGACCGCGACGAGTTCGTCGCCGAACTCAAAGATGCACTGCGCAAGGCCGGACTGACGAAACCGCCTGCGCCGCTTGTCAAGACAATCTGGACGACCGCCGGCGAGCACGACGACGACGCCGTAATCGTCACCGACGCTAAAGGCAACCCCGAACCGAATCCCGCGTTGCGTGACACCGAGAATGTTCCGTTGACTGAGGATATCGAGGAGTATTTCGCCCGCGAAGTTCTCCCCCACGTCCCGGACGCCTACATCGACCACGACAAGACCAAAGTCGGCTACGAGATCCCCTTCACCCGCCACTTCTACCGCTACCTACCGCCCAGGCCCCTTGAGGAGATTCAAAAAGACCTTCGGGTCCTCGTCAGTGAGATTCAGACCATGCTTGCTGAGGTCGGAGCATGAAGCTTCGATACTGCTATCAAGAGGTCGACACACGCCTTAGAAATAGCGCGCCACCGACCTTGCTCTCAGTTTCGCAGTATCGCGGCGTAGTGCCCAGGAGCGCTCTCACCGATGATCAACCACGTGCCGACAATTTCGAGAAATACAAAGTGTGCTGCCAGGGCGATCTTGTGCTTAACAGATTCAACGCCTACAGAGGATCGCTCGGTTTGGCGAGAGAGGGCGGGATCGTCAGCCCAGACTATTTGGTGTTGCGGCCAACGGCGGAGTGGAGCGGCATATTCCTTGAATACCTGCTTCGGTCAGACCCGCTGTCTAACGCGATGAAGCGCGGCATGGGCGGCATCGGCGGATCAGACCCCGATTCATCTGGCTTTGCGCGGATCGACACCCGAGACCTCGGACGTTTCGAACTCAATTTCGCCCCTGAGCTGGAAGAGCAACATGCAATTACACGATATCTGGACCGCGAGACCGCCAAGATCGATTCGCTCATCGCCAAGCAGGAGCAGCTCATCGCCACCCTGCGCGAGGACCGCGCCGCCACCATCAACCAAGCCGTCACCAATGGTCTAGACCCGGCTGCGCCGAAGCAAGACGTAGGCATTGAGGGACTTGACTCTATCCCTCTGGGGTGGTCTGTGAGGCCGTTCCTGCGGTGTGTAAATGGTCGAGTCGACTATCGAGGGGCGACCCCGAAGAAGGTCGACGGCGGTGTAGTCCTGGTGACTGCGCGAAATGTGCGACCTGGCTGGATCGACTACGACATCTCCGAGGAGTACGTGTCTGCCGAGGAGTACGACGAGATCATGCGTCGGGGCCTCCCAGAGATCGATGACCTACTTTTTACGATGGAAGCCCCACTAGGTAACGCCGCGCTAGTGGATCGGATAGATATTGCGTTGGCTCAGAGGATTATTAAGTTTCGCCCTGATCGCCAACTGGTGCTGCCCCGGTTTCTTCTGTACTCAGTCATGTGCGAATGGTTCCAATCTCAGCTTGTCGCCCGGGCGACGGGTTCGACAGCACTGGGGCTGAAGGCCAGCAAGCTGCCAGAGCTGCGCATAGCGCTGCCGGATCTAAGAGAGCAATCCCTCATAGTTGAGTTTCTCGAAGAGCGGTGCACGAAGATCGATGAGTTGACTGCGAAGGCCGCCCAAGTGATCGACACTTTGCGCGAGTACCGTTCGGCTCTGATCACCGATGCAGTGACGGGCAAGATCGACGTGCGCGGGGCGGCGTAGCGATGGCCCAGCAGCATCACGAGTCGTCATTCGAGGTCGAGATCTGCGAATACCTCGCCGAACACGGCTGGCTGTACTCGCCAACCGATGCGGGTTACGACCGTGAGCTGGCGTTGTTTCCGGAAGACGTGTTCGGTTGGCTGGCAGACACCCAACCGGAACAGTTGGCCAAGCGGGTCAAGCCGGGACTATCCGGAGCAGCATTGGGCAAGGCGAGGGCCGGGGTGTTGGCGACTCTGGTGAAGCAGCTGGGCGCTGATCCAAAGGTGAACGGCGGGACATTGTCGGTGTTGCGCCGTGGGTTCAAGGACCTCAACGCACAGTTTGCGATGTGTCAGTTCCGGCCCAACACCACTTTGAATGAGACTACCGAGAAGCGTTACCGCGCAGTCCGTTTGCGGGTGATGCGCCAAGTTCACTACTCGACACAGAACGCCAACAGCATCGATCTGGTGTTCTTCGTCAACGGCATCCCGGTTGCCACCGCCGAACTGAAGACTGACCTCAGCGTCCAGAACGTCACGGACGCAGTGCTGCAGTACAAGCATCACCGGCTACCCAAAGGGGAACCGTTGCTGCAGTTCGGTTCTCGCGCCGTGGTGCACTTCGCGGTGTCGAACTCCGAAGTGCAGATGACCACCAAGCTCGCCGGCAAGGACACCGTCTTTCTACCGTTCAACCGAGGCGATCACGGTCATGCCGGAAACCCGGCCAACCCGCACGGCTCGCCAACGGCCTATCTGTGGCAGCAGATCCTCGAGCGTGACACCTGGCTCGACATCCTCGGACGGTTTCTGCATTTGCAGATCGACGAGAAGATCGACCCGATCACCAACAAGAAAGTCCGCTCTCAAAGGATGCTGTTTCCCCGCTACCACCAGTGGGACGTCGTGTCCCGTCTGGTCAACGACGCGCGCGTTAAGGGGCCGGGGCAGCGTTACCTGATTCAGCACTCCGCCGGCTCAGGCAAGACCAACTCTATTTCGTGGCTGGCGCATAGACTTTCGGTGCTGCACGACGACAGCAACAAACCGGTATTCGACTCCGTCATCGTGATCACCGACCGAAACGTCCTTGATGCGCAGTTGCAAGAGGCGATCCGCCAGATCGACCGCACCCCAGGGGTAGTCGCCCATATCGCCGGGCTGGGCGGCGCCAAATCTCAGGAGCTGGCTGAGGCGTTGACCGGTGGCACGAAGATCATCATTGTCACCATTCAGACCTTCCCCTACGCCCTGCAACTGATCCAGGAGCAAGCCGACCTCAAAGGCAAGAGCTTCGCGATCATCGCCGACGAGGCCCACTCCTCCCAGGCGGGCGAGGCCTCTAAACGGCTCAAGGCTGCGCTCTCGGCAAGCGAACTCGAAGACCTGGAAGACGGCGGGGCCGTCGACGCTGAAGATGTGCTGGCCGATGAGATGGCCGCCCGCGCCGAATCAAAGAACCTGTCGTTCTTCGCCTTTACTGCCACCCCCAAGGCCAAAACCTTGGAGTTGTTCGGCCACAAATCGAGCATCGACAGCAAACCGCACCCCTTTCACCTGTACTCAATGCAGCAGGCCATCGATGAGGGCTTCATCCTCGACGTACTGCGCAACTACACCCCCTACAAGACGGCATTTCGGCTCACGCACCACGGGCAGACCTTCGAGACTGAAGACACCGCCGCATCAGGCACCGTTCAGGTCTCGGCTGAATCCGCCTGTGAATTGGTGGACAAGAGTGCGGCGATCAAGTCGGTGATGAACTGGGTCAAGCTGCACCCCACCAACATCAGTCAGAAGGTCGCGATCATCGTCGAGCACTTCCGCGACAACGTAGCGTGGCGGCTCGACGGCAAGGCCAAGGCCATGGTGGTCACCTCCTCGCGCAAGGCAGCAGTGCGCTACAAGCTGGCCTTCGACAAATACATTGCCGAGCGCAGCTACACCAATATTGCGGCATTGGTGGCCTTCTCCGGGGAGGTCACTGATCTCGACTCGGGGCTGGAGAAGGTCACCGAGACCAGCATGAATCCGGGACTCAAGGGTCGCGATCTACGCGATGCGTTCGCCACCGACGAGTACCAGGTGATGTTGGTGGCCAACAAGTTTCAGACCGGATTCGATCAACCGCTGCTGGTCGCGATGTACGTCGACAAACGCTTAGCAGGGGTGGCGGCGGTCCAGACCTTGTCGAGACTCAACCGGACTGCACCGGGGAAGGATCAGACCTTCGTCCTGGACTTCGCGAACACCGCCGAGGACATTGTGGAGGCATTCGAGCCCTACTACGCTGCTACCACCCTGGCCGATGTTACCGACCCCAATATCGTGCACCAGACGGTCAACAAGCTTGATACTGCAGGGATTTACAAAGAGTCCGAGGTCAACGGTCTGGTCGCGGATTACCTCAAATACGCCCAGCAGCCTGGTAAAGGCCATGAGGCACTGAACAAGTGGGTCCAGCCGGCGCGAGACGTGTTCCGGGACCGGGAACGCCGAGCTCGCGATCACGGCGACAGCCTGGCTTTGGAAGAGTTGGACATCTTTCGCAAGGACATCGGCACGTTCCTGCGCCAGTACGACTTCCTGTCTCAGATCGTCAACTACGAAGACCCCTCGATCGAGAAACTCTCGATCTACCTACGGCACCTCGCGCCCGTGATCGCCGGCGAGCAGCTTCATCATGAGATCGACCTGTCCGGCGTCGACTTCGATTACCTAGCCCAGCACGCCGGGAGTTCCACCGACGGAAAGCTGTCCGGTGGTGTGATGCTCGAACCGGCGAAAGCCGGGGGGACCGGGATGGCCCACGATCCCGAACTAGTCGCCCTGGAACAGGTCATCGCCCAGATCAATGACCTGTTCTCTGGAGACCACCCCGACTCCAGCGTCCGCAACGTCGTTACTCACATCAAGGACCGGCTCGAAGAAAGCGAAATCCTGCAACAGCAGGCCCAGAACAACACGCTGGCCCAGTTTTCGGTCAGCCCGGACCTGAAGAACGAGTTCGTCAGCGCCGTGATAGGCGCGATGGCCTCCTCCGAGGACTTGTCCACGCAGATCCTGGGCAATCCCGAGCTGTCGTCGAAACTGCTCGGCGAACTTGTGCCCATCATCTATCAGGGGTTGAAGCCGACGGCATGACAGGCTCCTCGCCCGCAGCCTTGTTGCTGCGCAGTAGTTCTCAGTGGAGTGTGGCGATCCAGAATTTGAGCGACCTCAACCGCGCTCATGGTGCGGAAGCCCAAACGAAGGCGCTTGACTTCGTCACGAAGTATGAGAACTCGCGAGGTGCAATGATTGTCGACGTGGTTGCGTCGAGGCAACGTCGGTATACGACGCGGGTGCACGACATCGTGGCAGACTGGAAAGCGCATAACGCCGAGCACACCATCGCGTGGCTAGCCGCCCACCCTCTGCAACGAGACAAGTACGGTCTTTCCGAGGACGAAGTTGCGACGATTCACGAAGTGGCAAACAGGCTCTGCGCCTTTGCCTCCCAGGAGGGGCTGACTACCGCAGACCAAGAAGGCCAACTATGTCGGGTTTGGGCTGAGCGTTACGGAGCATTCGAGCATGCGCCCAAGCTCGACCCCGTAGTCGGTTCGGTCAAGGGTATCGGCGTCGCGCTCTTCGCCTATGCCCGGATGCGTTCAGGTGCCGATGCCATCAAGCCCGACACGCGCGTCGTGAAAGCACTGCGCTCACTTGGATTCTCGGTACCCGAAGATCCGCACGCGGTGCTCCTGGTGGCCCGAGCTGCTGCCGACGACATAGATGTATCACGACTTGTTCTCGACCAACTGTTGTGGTGGCAAGACAACGAGGACGTCCCAGTCTTTTCCCGACAAACCGTCACGGAAGGTCTTAAATGATGGCTGCGATCCCGCTGAGGAGCTTGATCGGCGACCTTGAACCAACCGAGTGCAAATTGCACTGCGCGGTGTGGAACGGTGAAGACCACCCCATTGACGTGTTGACTCGCTCATGGGACGAGTGGGTCAATTGGAGCCAATGGCGGCCAGCTCGCGACGAGTTCAACCGGCGATACATCTTCGCGATGGCACGAAGCCGAAATGACCCATCGCACTGGCTTTTTGGCGGTGTCTTCGAGGTACTGAAACGTCGCAACACTCCAAATGCCTATTCGTACGAGATCGCTCTTCGAGAGGATCTATTGAGTCCATTCATCAAGCGTCTATGGGTGCAGTTCCGCCCACCAGGGCGTGCCATCCGACTGAACCTGGAGACTCACCTGGACAACATCGAAGTAGTATCCATTCTCCGTCTTCCCTACGCAGGGGAGCCTTTTCCAGGCCATGACAGGATCAACCATCCGCTCGGAATATTGGAAACCGCAGTCACCCAAGATTGGAATGACTGGCGCGGTGCGCTTCAGTACATGAAGGGCGTGTACGTCATCCACGACCAGGAGACCGGCCAGGCTTACGTCGGCTCTGCCTGCGCCGACACCGGGATTTGGTCGCGGCTGCGTCAGTATGTCGATAGCCTGCACGGCAACAATGCCGCGCTTCGCGAGTTGGTAGGCCAGAAAGGGCCCGACTACGCGCGCAAGAATCTTCACTTCGCTCTTCTCGAGTTTTGGTCGATGCGAACCGACGACAATGAGGTGCTGGCCCGGGAGAGATATTGGAAAGACGTCCTGCTCTCGCGCAAGTTCGGCTTCAATAGGAACTAACGTCGTGCTGCAATGCCAGGTGTCCGATATTAGGGGTGTTTCTCGCGCGCTGATTAAGAACGAGGAAGGACTGAGTGCCGTGGCAGGCAAGCCAATCTCACATGGGCTGGGGTTCGGGAACGGAGGCTTGATTGAGCACCCTGACGGGACGGTCGAGTATCGGCAGACGGGGAAGCTGTTGCCTGCCTTCAGAGTGCGGGTGCGTGATGTGGCGGGGTTCTCGGTTCGAAGGGTGACTCGGGACGATAAGAAGCGCCTGAAGGCGTCGAGTTTGCAGGAGGTGCTGACCGTGCAGGGATCTGGCACCACCCTCGCGGAGGTCGCGATCAACTATGGAACGGCTCAGAAAATCGAGGACTGGTTCCGCGCCCACCCAGATTTCGGACCCGCTCTGCAACCGCACGAGTCACGGCTTCCACCGCACCAGGCACCGACATCCGTCGCTGACGAGCTGATGAAACTTGTTCAGCTCAAGGATGCTGGCGTGCTCACGCTGCAGGAATTTGAAGCGCAGAAAGCAAAGCTTCTTGGTTGAACGGGATGATCACGGAGCCGGTTCGGGTACAGCCGTTCCGGTCCCGGACATGGATCGTGGCGACTGGGAACAGATTTTGGACAGGTGGCACCGTGGCTGAGAACGAGGACCGCCTCGCAGCGCTTCGGATGCTGCCGATGCTGGCCAAGTCGCAGCGCTTCGCATCGGAGCGTGCGCAGACGCAGGATCGGGCCGAGTTCGCTGTGGTTTGCCTTCCCACCGACCGGTACTGGGACGTTGTCGAGAAGACCCGCCGCTACCCCGGCTGGGTGATCGTTTTTGTGGTGACGCTGCCGCCGGGCGGCAGTGGTGAGGCGAACGTCGATATTCGTGAGTTCTTCCCGAGGCAGTCGCAGTCGGGTGATATCGCCGCTGCAATGGATCTGACCATTGGGCAAGCGATGGCGATGTTTGCGCAGGCAGAGGCGGCGGGGATCGACCTACTCGAGCGGGACAGTCCGGTTGCCGGCTCACACGCGCGGCAGCGTCCCGCCGCGCGTGTGTAGACGATTATTTGGCGCCTCTGGATAGTCGCGCTTACCACTTCAGACGTATTCGCATCTCAAGCACTGTTCGGCAATTCCGTCGCGAAGTTCGAATCCTGTACCTGCCACCACAGCACCGTCCGCGCGTGACGCCGGCGAACACCCCTACGCTGGTGTCGTGTTGCTCTTCTTCGGCTACGGCATCAAGCAGAAGTACGTTGGCGCTGGCCAAGTCCGGGACTGCCCGCGCTGCCACAACACCACGCAGTGGTCGCGGATGCGGGAGTACAAGCAGATCAGTCTGTTCTTCATACCGGTCGCGCGCTGGAACCGTCAGGAGTTCGAGCTCTGCGGCATCTGCGGTGCCGCGGTCGCCGGCTGAGCGAAAAGTCACACCCGCGACGTGAGGACCCCCGCCCGCCGGGTCAGATAGTCGATCTGCCGATGGATCGAGTACAGCACCAGCGGGGGCAGCACGATGAACGGAATGTTCTCGGCGATGAACTTGAACCCGAGCCCCCACGCGCCCTGGCCGATGTGGCTGAAACCGGCGCCCACTTCGGCCAGGAAGTAGACGGCGGTGCTGCTCATCAGCACCGCACACCCGGCGAAGGCGACCCACAGGCAGCGGATCCGCGACTCGTCCGGCAGGTTCGACCGGATCAGGCGGGTCCACATGACGAACACGGTGGTCCCAGTGATGACCCCGACCACCTCGAGGGCGAAGATCCACGGATTCCCGCTGACGTAGCGGGTGTCGGCCAGTCCGTACTGCCACCACAACCACTTCCAGCCGGGATCGGTGGTGGGTGCCCAGAGTCCGAACGGATGCCCGAGCAGGAACACCAGTTCGTAGCCGATCTGGCTGCCCGCGGTGTAGGGCAGATAGAACAGGGTCAGCTCGGTCGCCTTGTCCAGCCCGGACCGATTCTCTCCCGGCGCGGTCCACAACAGGACCAGCGGCAGTAGCAGCACCGGGACGCCGAAGATCAGATTCACGACGACATCCACGGTGAAGCTGGGCGGGATGATTCCGGTGCCGACACCTACGGTCACCAACAGGAATACGGCGAAGGTGAAAAAGGCTGTGGCTTTGTAGATTCGGAGTCGATGGGGAGCCCACGGCTGGGCGAAGTCGGGTTCGCGTTGGTCGACCGTCGTCACGTCACTGTGCACGCTGCGTCCTCCGTCGCCGGTAAGTATCAACTACTTGTGATAGCGCGGAGCATACCCGTGGCGCGGCTGAGTTCGGAAGATGCGCACTCAGTTATCGAAGGTCTCGATCCGCACGCAACTGCGAACGGACGGCCTTGACAGTGAGCACAATCCCGACCAGTGCAATAGCGGCGAACAGCAAACAAAGCGCCATGTTCGTCGCTTCTCCTTGCAGGCACGTGCCTCCGCGACTGCCGCTGCCGCAGGCGTAGGCGCGGTTGGCCTCGTCGTACGCCAGCCACTTGTAGCCGAAGAAGGCGGAAATTGCGATGAATGCGGCGATCCCCACCGTGGCAAGCACCGCGTTCAGCCACAGTCCGGCTCTGGTCATGGCACACGCTAACCCGTCAGCGGCGAAACCGTTTGCCGACCAGCTTGGCGAACTCCACCGCCGAACGGCGAACCGACGCGAATTCCAGCGACACCAACAACGTGTCCACCATCGCGAACGGCAACGTCGTGACGACGGCACCTCGGCCGTATTCGATGTGCCACGAGCCGGGGTGGATCGTGAGGCCCCGGGCATGGCCTTTTTCCAGGCAGGTGTGCTCACCCGGAAGCAACGTCATAGCAGCCGTGTCGTCGGACTCCACGTCGTAGGAGTCGATCCGGCCGGCGATCAGGAACTTGTGGATCTGCACACGCTTGTAGCGACCCGAAAAGCCTTGCGTGCCAGTGGGAGTGCCGAAGATGACAATGTACTCGCGGGGACTGAAGTACAGGAAGCGGACCTTGCCCAGGATGCCGCCCGCCTTGCTGGCCACCCACCGCCCGGGGGCGGGGTCGACGAGGTCGGGGTATTCGTCGGCCAATAGCCGGATCGCCTGGGCGATCAGTTCGTCGCCCTCCAATCGCAGGCCGACGACCTGCTTGGCGACCTTGCCCAACACGTCCGGATCGATCCGGTAGGAGGTCATCAGCGAACTCTAGCCGCCACTTCTCACGGCACCTGGTTCGGCTTGTGGGTGAGGTCGTCGAACTTGACGCTGACGCGCTGAAAGCCTTTGACGCGTTCGGCTTTCGCCTTCCTGGTGTAGGTCTTGCGGTCGGCTGTCGTCAGCTCGGCGTCGTCGGTGAACGGGGTGAGCAAGGCACGTGGATGCAGTTTCTCGACCAGTACGACGTTGAGCTCGGCGCACAACACCAACGTCGAGGACACCAGGAACAGGAAGGCCAGCATCCCGAGGACCAGCGCGAAGACGCTGTTGGTCGCACTCGATGTCTTGACGACGTGCCCGATGTATCCCGCGCCGAACCATTGCAGGATCTGCCAAATGAACGCCGCCGCAACAGCTCCCGGCCACACCTGCCGGTAGGTGAGTTCTCGCGCGGTGGTCAGCCGGAACGCCACCAAGCAGATCCCCGCGTTGACGGCCACCGCGGCGACGACCACCCCGAACTTTCCCACGATCCCCAACGAGTCGGTCAAGTGGCCGATCCCGGAGAGGACGGTGGTGGCAATCACCGCCGAACCCAGCACCAACAACAGCATCAGGCTGTGACTGCGGGAGCGGAACGCGTCGCGACGCTGGTGCCGGGGTACCGCCCACACCGAGTCCATCGCGTTCTGCACGGCCTGGCCTACGCCCAGACCGCCGTACAGTGCGCCCACGACGCCGATGATCACCGCGGCCGGTCCGCCGCTGAGTCCTTCAGGTTGCTGCAGCTGACTGCCGATGACCGGGAACTGGCTCAGGGTGCTCTGCAGGACATGAGCCTGTAGGTCAGGTCTGCCCCGGAGCAGCACACCGAGTCCGGTGGTCAACAGCAGCAGCATCGGGAACAGCGATACGAACGCGTAATAGGTGATCAGCGCGGCCAGGTAGCTGCCCTGATCGTCGACATACTTGTAGACGACGGCGACGGCCAAACCCACGCCGCGGTTACGTCGCTGCAGCCTGTCCAGCCAGCCGACCATCGCCGCTCACTTCTGTCCCCGTCGTCGTCCCCATCCCAGGGCTGCCCGGGTAAATACCCCGAATAGGCGGTCGCCAACCGAGCCGGCCTCGCTAGGGACTCCGCCAGACGAAGGCGTCGACGGGATGCTCGCGGCCCCGGGTTTCCGATCGCGGCAACGGTTTCACCCGAGATAGCAACCACGCCGACGATCACGCGCGGCCGGCGGGTGGCACATGGGGCGATTGCCTCAAGAAAGGCAACGGTTTTCGTAGATCCGTCAGTGGATGCGGGCGCTGCCGCCCAGGCCGACCTCCAGCACGCTGCCCGTCACGACCCCGCGGTCGGTGACCAGATAGAGCACCCCGTGGCTGACATCCTCGGCTTCGATCCAGGGCTGCGGTATCGGGTTGGCCTTCATCATGCGGCGCACCAATTCGTCGGGAACGCTTTCATCACCTTCGGGCTGCACCATCGGCGTGCGGGTCGTGGTCGGACAGATGACGTTGACCGTGATGCCGTCCTTGGCCACCTCGAGCGCCACCGATTTGGCGAGCCCGATGATGCCCCACTTGGTGGCGTTGTAGGCCGCCAAATCCGGGATGCCCATCCGGCCGCCCATCGACGAGGTCACCACGATCCTGCCGAATTGCTGGCGGCGCATCACTGGGATCGCCGCCCGCAGCGTGTGGAAGACGCCGGTCAGGTTGGTGTCGACCAGCTGCTGCCAGATGAGATCGCTGACCTGGTCCAACGGCCCGGTACTGACCACCCCGGCATTGGCCACGACGATGTCCAGGCTGCCCAGGTCGGTGACGGTCTGCGCGATGGCCGCCTCGACCTGCGCCGGGTCACGCACGTCGACGGTCAACGGCAGACAGCGCCCGCCCAGCTCCTCAACCAGCTTGGCCGTCACCCGCAGGTCGTCCTCGGTCCCAAGGGGGTAGGTCAGGTCCTGCATCGGCGCGGGCGCGTCGGCCGCGACGATGTCGGCGCCTTCGGCGGCCAGTGCCAGCGCGTGTGCGCGCCCCTGACCGCGAGCTCCTCCGGTGATCAGCGCGACGCGTCCGTCCAAGGCACCCATGGACGACGACGTTAACCGTTGCCCTCGAACCGGTTGCGGCGGGGCGTAGTTCAGCGTGGGGGCTTGGCCTTGGGCGGGTTGGGCTTGGGGATGCACACGCCTCGGACGCACCCCAGGACACCGCGGGGGCGTTGCGGTGCTGCCGCCGGTGGCTGCGGGGCGCATCCTTGGTCGCTGCAAGGCAATTCGTCGGGATCGTTGCCCACAAAGTGCATCTGGCTCAGGGCCGACGGCGCGGCTTGGACCGTTGGGGCGTCCCCCAGCGTCACCGCACCCGCCAACAGCACGCCTGCCGTCAGCATCTTCACAGCGGTCATCTTCATCGGTCCCCGACCCGTGTTACGTCCGGGTTACGACGCTACTCCGCGGCGCCCGCTTCGGGAACGTTCGGATGCGGCGCGAATTTAAGTCGCCAGGGTCCCAGCGCCGCGCCCGGGCTTAGGCTGAACGGATGGGTTCCGGGGAGCAGCGCGCCGGAGTCGATCTGAGCAATCTGGACCAGCCGCTGAGTCCCGACGCCGGCGCCACCAAGCGCGACCTGGTGGACTATCTGGACGCCGTAGCCGATCGGATGTTGCCCGGTCTCGTCGACCGCCCGCTCACCGTGCTGAGGGTGCTGCGCGGGCGGGCGCCGTTCATGCAGAAGAACGTCCCCAAGTACACCCCGGACTGGGTGCGGACGGTAGGCATCTGGGCGGAGGCTTCGCACCGCGAGGTGCGCTATCCGGTTTGCGACGACCGGCGCACCCTGCTGTGGCTGGCCAATCAGCGCGCCGTCGAGTATCACCCGGCCCTGGGGTTGGCCGACGACATCTACCGGCCCACCCACCTGGTGCTCGATCTCGACCCGCCCGAATCGGGAGGCTTCGCCGCAGTGGTTCAGGTCGCCCACCTGGTGCGCCGGGCCCTCGCCGACTGCGGCCTGGCCGGGTCGGTCAAGACCAGTGGCGCCAAGGGCTTACACGTCTTCGTACCCATCGACGACCACGCACCCGTCGACGACGTCGCGGCGGCGACCCGCGCGCTGGCCGCTCGTGCGGAGGCGCTCGATCCCGACACGGCGACAACGGCTTTCATCGTGGAGGACCGTGCCGGCAAGGTGTTCGTCGACGCGACCCGCGCCGGCGGAGCCACCGTCGCGGCCGCCTACAGCCCACGGCTACGACCCGGTACGCCGGTGTCGTTTCCGTTGGACTGGTCGGAACTGGATCGGGTGAGCCCCGCCGACTTCACCCTTCACACAGCTGTCGATGCCCTGTCCGGGCGCGCCTCGTGGGCCGAGTCGATGCCCGCGCCGCAGCGCCTGCCCAGTGATTTGATCGAGCAGGGCCGCACAATTCCAGTGGCACGCGTGGCCGCCATGCATGAAGGAAAGCGACGCGCCCGGGCACGACGAGCCCACGAGAACTGAGGAGCAGCGCGAGTTGTCTACGTTCAAGCGGTACCTGGTGATTCAGGGAATGATGTTCGTCTTCGGCATCGTCGGACCGATCTTTCTGCTCATGTTCTTCGCCTCGCCACCGGATCCGGCGCTGCGGTGGGCGTTCTGGTTCGGGCTGGTCATCACCTACGCCGACATCATCATCGCGCTGGCGCTGACCAAGGGAACCGTCGCCGGTGACAAGATGCTCAAGCGCGTTCAAAGCAAGCGCGATCGGGGCATCAGCCTCGACAAGTCCGCGTCGTCTGACTGACCGTCGTCAGAACCAGGGGCCCGGATAGCGGCCGTCGGCGTCGCGCACCAGCAGAATCTCGCGGCACTCACCGCTGGGCGGCGCGACGGTTTCGCCCTGGCACACCAGCGTCCAGCCGACTATGCGGCCGAACGGCCGGCCCGACCACGTGGACGCCACCGGATCGGTACCGGGCAACGCGAACACCGCATAGGTGTTTCCGGCGTTGGTCACGTACAGGTGGTCGCCGAAGAAAGCCAGTTTGGAAATCGGCGGCGTCCTGGCTTCGTCCCGGCTCTTCAGCCAATCCCAATGCTGGGTACGCAGATTCCACACGCCGTACCCGAATGACGAAGTGTCCGAACCTCGGCCGTCGACGAACAGTTTGCCGTCGGACAGCGTCGCGGTCAGTCCGGCACCGGGCAGGCGGTCGGTGTCGCCGATTTTAATGGGCGACCTGGAAGTGAGGTCGAAGAACATGGTCGACTGGACCGGCGGACTGTGCGAATCCCAGCGGGTGAGCTGTACGAGTTTGTCTGTGCCGTCGGACAATTCGCTGTCGACGCTGGCGATGTCGTTGTCCTGGAAGATGGGTTCCCCGGTGGGCAGCCGCAATTCGAAGCCCGTCGTGCTGCCGGGCACAGTGCTGCGCGGGAAGGCCAGGACGTCCTGCCAGACACGACCGGGCTGCGGGTCGTCCCACAACGTCGACAGATCGGTATTCGACAGGATCACGGTTCTCGGTGGTGACGCAGCACCGCGCGCGTCGGCGAAAGCGTTGACCCACGCCACACCCGGAGTGGTTGGCGCCAAACGCCATTCCTTGGCCGACGCCAGTTTGAGCGCCGGGTTCGGCGGTTGCAGTTCCTTGGTCGCCAACGGCTGGCTCGACTTCAGGTCGAACACATAGCCGGTGGTCTTGGCGACTTCGGGTTGGGTGCCGTTGGCGGGTTTGACGGTCGCGACGACGTAGACGACTTTCATGTCGCTCTCGATGTTCGACAGCGCGCACATTGCGCCGGTGACGGTTTCGCCCGCGGCGACGGTCGGCACCGCCGGCATTATCAATTCGGCGGTCTTGGTATCGAGGACTTTCGGCCGGATGTCCTCGAGAGCGGATTTGCTGAGCGTGAATTCGGTGGGGCAACCGAAATAAACCGTGCCGCCATAGGTCTTCCAGTCCTTGGCGAGCGGACTGATATGCGGCGGGGGCGGCGCGACGGTGTTCGCGGCCGCCTTCGAGGTCGGTGCGGTGGTGGTCGCGGACTGGGTCGCCGGTGGTGACACGGTCGCTGAAGTGGAGCAAGATGCGGTGGCCAGGCAGGCAATGGCCGCGACCAACGCACGTATGCGCTCGGACGCGAACAACCTGTTCGGCACCTTCATCAGCGTTCCCCCCGTTGAGTGCTGGGTTCTTTGAGCCTAGGGCCGTCGGCGGTGCGGGGCGAATCGGACCATTTGCGGTGCACGGCTTGCGGTCTTACGAGTTTGCACGGATGTTTTGCTGTGATAGCGCACGCCTGATGCAAGGGCGGACCTGGTAGACCAACAGTCATGACTGGTCTTGCCGAAGAGACGCGCTGGATGGACGCCACGGACCAGGCGGCGCTGGTCGCCGCCGGCGAGGTGACGCCGCGCGAGCTGCTGGACGCGGCAATCGAACGGATCGAGCTGTCCAACCCTGCGCTGAACGCGGTGGTGATCGAGTGGTTCGAGCATGCCCGGTCGGTGGCGGCCGAACCGTCGCTGCCCGACGGTCCGTTTCGCGGGGTGCCGTTTCTGCTCAAAGACCTCTACACCAGCTTTGCGGGTCAGAGGTTGTCCAACGGCAATGTGGCGCTGAAAGAGGCGGGCAAGCTCGACACCGCCGACACCACATTGGTCTCCCGGTTCAAGGCGGCCGGACTGGTGATCGCCGGGCGGACGAACAGTCCCGAGATGGGGAGCCTGCCCACCACCCAGCCGCTGGCATGGGGCCCGACCCGCAATCCGTGGGCGCTGGATCGCACCCCGGGCGGGTCGAGTGGCGGTGCCACGGCGGCGGTGGCGGCGGGGATGGTCCCGTTCGCCAACGCATCCGACGGCGGCGGCAGCATCCGCATTCCGGCGTCGTGCTGCGGACTGGTGGGGCTCAAGCCGAGTCAGGGGCGGATCACGGTCGGCCCGCGGCGGGCCGAGGTGGGCCTGGGGGTGGAACTGGGTGTCAGCCGTACGGTGCGTGACACGGCGGGTTTGCTCGATGCGGTGTGCGGTCCCGGAGTCGGTGACAGCGTGATCGCACCCGCACCGCAGCGGCCCTACGTCGAGGAGCTGGGCGCCGACCCGGGCAGCTTGCGGATCGGGTTGCTCGATGTTCATCCGCGCGGTGGGTTCCTGCACCCGGATTGTGTTGCGGCGGTGCGCACTTCGGCGTCGTTGCTGGAGGAGTTGGGGCACATTGTCGAACCGGCGTGGCCGTCGTGTCTTGCCGACAGCACGTTGCAACAGAAGTTCATGGCACTCTGGGCGACGCAGATGGCCATGGCGGCGCGCGGGTTCGCCGCGACGCTGGGCCGGGAGGTCACCGCTGCGGATATCGAGCCGGTGAACTGGGTCCTGATCGAACGGGCGCAGCAGGTGACCGCCGTCGACTACGCGGTTGCGCAGGATGCGGTGTACGCGTTTCGGCGCGCGTTGCAGCAGTGGTGGGCCGACGGCTGGGATCTGTTGCTCACTCCTACGGTGGCCGAGCCGCCTCCGGCGCTGACAGAATTCGACAACGACCCGGCCCACCCGACGGCTCCGATGCGCCGCGGGGGTGAATTCGCCGCATTCACCCCGCCGTTCAACATGAGCGGGCAGCCGGCGATCAGCCTCCCGCTGTACCGCAACGCCGACGGGCTGCCGATCGGTGTCCAACTTGCCGCGGCCTACGGGCGGGAGGATGTGCTGATTCGCGTTGCCGCGCAACTGGAGTCGGCTCATCCCTGGTCTTCGCACCGGCCCGCCGTGCCGTGACGCAAAGGACGCGCGGCCAGGGTCGGTAACTACCGGCTTTCGAACGAGATCGGCAGACTGACGGGCCCGCTCAGGCTCACCATCGGCTTCCACGGTGCGGGGCCGGTGATGCGCGGATTCTTGATGCGACGAGTGAGCACGGTGAGCGCTTCGGCGAGTTCGCGCCGGGCCAAGTTCGCGCCCAAGCAGTAGTGGATGCCGCCACCGAAGGTCAGGATGGCCGGAGCACCGTCCCGGGTGATGTCGACATGCTCCGGATTTTCATAGACCGCCGGGTCGCGGTTGGCCGCAGCGGTATTCACCAGGATCATGGTGCCGGCGGGGAACCGGTAGCCGTCGATCTCGGCATCCTGCGTCACGAGGCGAAGGGTTCCGCAGGCGATCGGGGAGTGACGCATTGTCTCCTCGACGGCATGCATGGCCAGTTCGGGACGTTCGGTCAGCAAGTCCCACTGTTCCGGATGCGCACAGAGCACCTGGACGCAGGCGGCCAGTTGATTGCGGGTGGTGTCGGTACCGGCCAGCAACAGACCCCCGGCCAGCATGCGCAGCTCGGCGGACGCGAGGCGGTCCCCGTCGTCCTCGGCGCGGATCAGGTCGGAAAGCAGGTCGTCGGTCAGGCTGTGTCGGCGACGGGCCACCATCTCGTCGACGTACCGGTCGAGTTCGGCCCATGCGCGCATCACGGCCGGTTCGATTTCGCGGACACCCGCTATGAAGCTGAATGCCTTGAAGATCTCATCGGCCCAGAACGAAAATTGTTGCCAGTCTTCGCGGGGCGCGCCCAGCAGAGCGCAGATGACCGGCACGGGATACGGCCGCGCGAGGTCGGTGACCACGTCACTGCTGCCCCGCTGCACCACCCGATCGACCAGGCTGTCCATCGTCGACACCATCGTGTCGTGCAGGCGCGAAGTCGCTCTCGGCGTGAACGCCTTCGACGTCAGGCTGCGCAGCCGATGGTGTGCAGCGCCATCCAGGCACAACAAGCTGTTGGTCACCTTGTCCCACAGCGGCCCCGAAGTGATGCCTTGCACAACGAGATTCAGGCCGGGTGGGATCTGAAATCGCGGATCGCGCAGCACCGAGCGGACCAGGTGATAGGAGAGCACCTCGGGACCGAAAGGGCCCAGCGCAATCGGCGCCTGGCGCTGCGCGGTCCGGATGCGCGGGTAGACATCGGCGGGGATCTCGGTGGCCTCGTAGGCCAGGGTCGGCAGATCGGCCTCGAAAACGCTTGGCGCAGCGGTGCCCACGGTCATAGCGGTCTCCTCGAGTTCGAACTGCAGGTGCCCGCCGACTGAACGCGAATCCGCCGGCACACCGCCGCGCGGACAACATCTCCAACAAGGTATGGCCGATAGTGGGCACTGTCAACGACATCATGGCGGGTGGCTGGCCCGATCGTCCGCGCGGCATACAGAATGTGAACAACGTATGGTCTAGAACCGGTCGACGGTATTGACCGGGTCGAAGCGCGCCGTCGTGGGCCTGTCCGGCCAGGTGTAACCGGGGTGGGACTAGTGTCGCCGGTGTGGACTTCGAGCTCGACGACGAGCAGCGCGCCTGGCTGGCCGAGGTGCGTGAGTTCCTTCGGCAGAACGTCACTGCGGCGTTGCGCGCCGAGCTGGCCGAGCATGACCTCGAGTTTCGCGGCGGCGAGTTGTCGGCATTCCGTCGCAAGATCGGCGAGCGCGGCTGGTTCGGCCTGAACTGGCCGCGCGAGTACGGCGGACTCGGGCTCACCGCCATGCATCAGCACCTGTTGATGAGCGAATTCGAATACTGGGGCGTGCCGGGGCCCGACCTGACCGTCACCTCGGTCGCACCGATGATCATGCGCCACGGCACCGAACAGAACAAGACCGAGTTCCTGCCGCCGATCGCACGGGGCGAGATCATCTGCGCCGTCGGCTATTCCGAGCCCAACGCCGGCACCGACCTCGCCGCTCTGAAAACCCGCGCGGTACGCGTCGGCGACGAATGGGTGATCAACGGATCCAAGATCTGGAACAGCGGGGCTCAACGCTGCACCCACGAATGGTTGTGCGTGCGAACCGATCCCGATGCACCGCGACATCGCGGCATCTCGGTGATCATGGTGCCCATCGACGCGGCCGGCATCGAAATCCACCCGCTGTACGCATGGTCGGGCTACCGCACCAACGAGACGTTCTTCCACGACGTGCGAGTGCCGGTCACCAACCTGATCGGTGAGGTCGACAAGGGTTGGACCTACATCACCGGGGCATTGGACTTGGAGCGCGGGGCGCTGACCAATGCCGGAGATCTGCGCCGCGCCCTCGACGACTTGATCACGCTGGCGGTGCGACCACTTCGCGACGGGACGGTGCCCGCCCACGACCCGGCCTTCCGTCGCCGTCTCGCTGCGGCGGAGGCCGATGTCGAAGTTGCCAAGCTGATGGGCTACGAGGCGGCCTCGCTGCTCGACTCCGGTGCCATCCCCACCGTCGAGGTCAGCGTCGAGAAGATCTTCACCAGCGAATTGCGCCAGCGCATAGCGGATTTGGCGATCGACCTACTGGGACCCGACGGGCTGCTCGCGCATCGCAGTACCGCCGCACCGCTCGACGGCTTCTTCGAGCGTCTGTACCGGGTGTCGCCGCTGATGCGGTTCGGTGGCGGCACCAACGAGGTGTTGCGCGATGTGATCGCCCAGTGGGGATACCGCCTGCCCTCCTACGGCCGGTGATCGCATGCGGCTGATACCCGATCAGGACGAACGTGATCTTGCGGCGATGTGCCGCAAGATGCTGGCCGCCGAGTGTCCGGCGACACCGGCTCGCGGGTTGCAGCCACCGGACGGGGACCGCGTCACGCCATCGCTGTGGAAGGCGCTGGGCGAGTCCGGCGTGCTGGGGCTCGCGGTCGAGGAAGCGCTCGGAGGTGCCGGCGGCGGACTCGGTGAACTCGGCGTGTTCAGCGTGGAGGCCGGGCGTGCGTTGTGCCCGATGATCGTGCACAGCAGCATCCATGCCGCGCTCGCCATCGACTGGTTGGGCGGAGGTGACGCCCGGAAAGCGTGGCTGCCGGCGCTGGCGTCCGGCAGCGCCCGCGGGACGGTTGCGTTGTGCAATCCGCGCGACGCGGCCGACCTCACGCCGTCATTACAGGCACGCCGCGACGCCGACGGCCGCTACCGTCTGGACGGCACGGTGGATTTCGTCGCCGACGCCGACCTGGCCGACTTGATTGTCGTCACTGCCGACACCGGCGGCGCCGCACAGGGACTCGTGGTCGACACCTCGTCGTCCGGAATCTCGGCGGAACCCTTGAAAGTGATGGGGGCGCACCCCGTTTTCGCGTTGCGCTTCGAGGACGTGCTGATCGACGACCCCCGCCGAATTCTCGCCGGCGCTGCGGGTCTGACCCAGTCGGACCTGCGCCGGGTGGTCAACGCCACCCTGGCGCTGCTCTGCCTGGATCTGACCGGGGTGGCCGAAGGGGTGCTGCAGCGCACGGTCGACCACACCAAGATGCGTGAGCAGTTCGGGCGTCCCATCGCGTCGTTCCAGGCCGCTCAGCACCTGGTGGCCGACATGCACATCGCGCTGACGGCTGCCCGGCTGGCCGCCCACTCGGCGGTGTGCTGGATCGGCCGCGGCCGCACCGGCACCCGGGAGACAGCGATCGCGCGGATGCACGCAAGTCGGGTCAAGCAGATCACGCTGGATGCCCACCAGTTGCACGGCGGCATGGGTTATGTCGTCGACACCGACCTGCACCTGTTCTCCGAGCGTGCCCGAGTGCTCGCGACCCTGGGAGGCGGCGCCGATATTGCCGCGAGATGGCTTGAGGACGAGATGAATTGGGATGCAACCAGTGACTGACAGTCTCATCGATCCGGAAACCGCCGCGAGCGTCGGCACCGTCGTCGCCACCGCCAGCGGCGAAGTGAACCAGCGGGACTGGCAACGTTGGGCCGCCGCGGTCGATGATCGCAACCCGCTGTGGTTCGACGCCGACCACGCACGCGCGCACGGCTACCGCGACGTGATTTGTCCGCCGTTGTTTCTGCAGTACGCGGTCCTCGGTGTGGCCACACTGGACAACCTGCGCCCAGACGGATCTTCGGGCGCCGTCACCGGCAGCCTGGCCTTCCCGCGGGCGCCAAGGCGGATGGCTGGCGGTGAGAGCACCACGTTCCATCTGCCCGCCTATCATCGGGATCAGGTCGAACTGGTGCGTACCGTCGACGCCATCACCGAAAAGGAGGGCAGGTCAGGCAGGTTCGTGCTGGTGACCTGGCGCAGCGAATACCGCAATCAGCGCGGTGACCTGCTCGCCGAGGCGACCACCTCGATGATCGCGAGGCCCGCATGACCGGACAGCTGTACTACGAGGACATCGAAATCGGTTCTTCGGTAACGCCGTTGACAGTCACGGTGACCGAGACGCAGATGTTCTTCTTCAGCGCCGCGACCTACAACGGGCACCGCATCCACTACGACAAGGCGTGGGCCCGCGACGTCGAAGGTTACGACGACGTACTGGTCCAGGGACCACTGCAGGCGGCGCTGTTGTCGCGTGCCCTGACCGACTGGATCGGTGGTGCCGGGCGGTTGCTGCGTTTCTCGGTGCAGAATCGCGCGATCGCCTACCCCGGGCAGGAGTTGACCTTCGGAGGTGTCGTGACGGGGAAGGGGGAGGGCATCGTGGACCTGGACATCTCCTGTCGACGCGGCGACGAGGTGTTGATGCCCGGCACAGCCAGCGTCTTGTTGCCCCGCAGGAACATTCGGTGAGCGGCCTGCGCGGCGAGGCCGCCATCATAGGCATCGCAGAACTACCGGCGGAGCGGCGCCAGACCCGCCCGGCGTCCTTCACGTTGGATCAGTATGCGTTGCTCGCCAAGCTGGTGATCGAGGATGCCGGCGTGGAACCCACTGTGGTGAACGGACTGTCGTGCCATGGCATCGCCGAGTCGGACATGTTCGCACCGGCGACGCTGTCGGAGTATCTCGGGATCCCGCTGGATTTCGGTGACCGGGTGGACCTGGGCGGTGCGACGGCCGCCGGGATGGTGTGGCGCGCCGCAGCGGCGGTCGAACTGGGCGTGTGCGATGCGGTGCTCGCGGTGGTGCCGGGATCCCTGGAGATCCCCCGCTCGGAGCAACGACCCGGCCGCACGCTGGGCTGGTACGGCGCGTCGAGCAACAACTACGGCTCGCCGCAGGCTGAATTCGAGATCCCGTACGGCAACGTCGGCCAGAACGCCCCGTACGCGCAGATCGCCCAACGCTACGCCGCCGAATACGGTTACGATGCAGCCGCTTTGGCCAGGATCGCGGTGCAGCAACGGACCAATGCCTGCGCCCACCCCGGCGCGGTGTTCCACGGCAAACCGCTCACCGTCGACGACGTCTTGACCAGTCCGGTCATCGCCGACCCAATCCACATGCTGGAGACCGTGATGCGGGTTCAGGGCGGGGCCGGCGTGCTGGTGGCCAACGCCGAGATAGCGCGCCGCGCCCGCCACCGGCCGGTCTGGATCAAAGGCTTCGGCGAACACATCCGGTTCAAGACCCCCACTTACGCCGACGATCTCATGCGCACGCCGATCGCCCGTGCCGCCGAAAAAGCCTTCGCAATGGCGGGACTGGACCGTGCCGACGTCGACGTCGCCTCGATCTACGACTGCTACACCATCACGGTGCTGATGACCCTCGAGGACGCCGGCTTCTGCGGCAAAGGCGAAGGCATGCAATGGTTGACCGAGCACGACCTGACCTTCCGCGGCGACTTTCCGGTCAACACGGCCGGGGGCCAATTGTCGTTCGGGCAGGCCGGCATGGCCGGCGGCATGCATCACGTGGTCGACGGGGCGCGGCAAGTGATGGGCCGCTCCGGCGATGCTCAGGTGCGCGACTGCGACACCGCGTTCGTGACCGGCAACGGCGGCATCATGAGCGAGCAGGTGGCCCTGGTGCTAGGAGGTGACTGACATGAGCCGACCGTTGCCTGAGCCGACACCGGTATCCCAACCGTTCTGGGATGCGTTGCGCGAGCACAAGATACTGATCCAGTACTCGCCGTCGTCGCGCCGGTACGTGTTCTATCCGCGCACACTGGCACCAGGCACCCTGGCCGACGACCTGGAATGGCGCGAGATCGACGGCGCGGGAACGCTGTACACCTACACCGTTGCGCGGCGCCCGACGGGGCCGCCATGGGCTGAGCAGCTGCCGCAGCTGCTCGCCGTCGTGCAATGGGATGCCGGACCGCGGGTCAGCGCCGAGTTGGTGGATGTCGACCCGCAGGACATCCGTATCGGCATGCGGGTTGCGCCCGTCTTCTGTGACGTCCCAGGCCATGAGATCACGCTGTTGCGATACCGGCCGGCCGATGTTTGAGACGGTGCAGCAATTGCTGCGATCGCGGATGGACGACGACACCGTCGCGGTGCGGGACGGGGATCGGACGTGGACCTGGCGCGAGCACCTCGGCGAAGCTGCGGCCGAGGCGTCGGTGCTGCTGGAGCGGCTCGATCCGGCGCGGCCGCTGCATGTCGCTGCGCTGCTGGGCAATTCGCCGGCCATGCTGCGGTCGATGGCCGCGGCTGCGCTCGGCGGGTATGTGCTGTGTGGGATCAACACGACCCGCCGCGGGCAAGGGCTGGCCGCCGACATCAGGAGGTCGGACAGTCAACTGGTGCTCGTCGATACCGAACACCTGGCGTTGCTCGACGGGCTGGATCTGCCCGTCCTGAATGTCGACGGCGCCGAATACCGCGAGGCGGTGACTGCCGCGCAACCCCTTGTGCCGATTCAGGTTTCCGGCGCCGACCCGGTGATGATGATCTTCACCTCCGGCACCAGCGGCGACCCCAAGGCGGTGCGTTTCGCACACGCGATGGCGGTCATGTGCGGCGCCAGCCTGGCCGAGCGGTTCGAGCTGACCGCCGCGGACGTGTGCTATCTCGCGATGCCGCTGTTTCACTCCAACGGTGTCGCGGCCGGGTGGGCCGTTGCCATCAGCGCCGGTGCCGCGATGGTGCCCGCCAGATTCTCCCCGTCACGATTCCTCGCCGACATCCGGGGCTACGGCGTCACCTACATGAACTACGTCGGCAAGCCGCTGGCGCTGGTGCTGGCCACCCCGGAGCGTCCCGACGACGCCCACAACACGCTGCGCGCCGCGTTCGGCAACGAGGCAACCGAGCGTGACCTCGACGAGTTCGCCAGGCGTTTCGGATGCCGGGTGGTGGACAGTTTCGGATCCAGCGAGTTCGCCGTCGTCGTGATGCGTGAGGACGGGACACCGCCGGGTTCCATCGGCAAGGGATATCCGGGTGTCAGCGTGTACCACCCGGAAACCCGGACCGAGTGCGCCGCAGCGGTTTTCGATCAGCACGGTGCGCTGGCCAATTTCGACGACGCCGTCGGTGAACTGGTGAATACTTATGGCGCAGGCGGTTTCAGCGGCTACTACAACGACGCCGCCGCCACCGACGAGCGGATGCGACACGGTATGTACTGGTCGGGTGACCTCGCCTACCGCGACGCCGAGGGCTGGATCTACTTGGCCGGACGCACCGCGGACTGGATGCGAGTGGACGGTGAGAACCTGGCGGCGGGTCCTGTCGAGCGCATCCTGCAGCGCCTGCCGGAGATCAACCACGTTGCGGTGTACGCCGTTCCCGACGAGCGGGTAGGGGATCAGGTGATGGCCGCAATCGTGCTCAACAGCGGAGCGTCGCTGTCTCCCAGCCAGTTCGGCGATTTCCTGGCTGCCCAGCCCGACTTGTCGCCGAAGGCGTGGCCGAGATATGTGCGGATCAACGCCGAGTTGCCGCGCACCGCGACCAACAAGATCCTCAAGCGCGAGCTGATCAGGGATGGCGTGTCTGCCGGGGACGGGGTGCTCTGGGAGCGGGCCGAGCGTGGACGCGAGTACCGCCGCGAGGATGTTGGGTGAATTTCACGATTCCGCAATGAATTTGGAGCCACCACACGGGCTTATGCACAGTTGCAGGTTTATGCACAGGTATGTCGTCGGGGCCGGGGAGTTGTCGGTGCCGGTTCCTAGAATTTGAGGTATGGCAGCGAGCACGCGTGAAGAGATCGTGGAGGTCTTCGATGCACTCGATGCAGATGTGGATCGTTTGTGCGCGTTGTCCTTTGAGGTGTTCACCACCCCGGAGCGGATGCGGGCTCTGGCGCGCCTGGAACGGGCAGCCCGCCAACTGCGCACACCCCAGCACGCGGTGATCAACCAACTCGCCGCCCACGCCGCCGAGGAGGAGTTAGGCGGCAAGCTGCGCAGCGCGTTGGCTGATCGGTTGCGGATCTCTAAAGCCGAAGCCGGCCGGCGCATCGCCGAAGCCAAAGATCTCGGCGCGCGCCGGGCGCTGTCCGGGGAGCCGCTGGGGCCGCTGCTCACCGCGACCGCGACCGCCCAAGGCGCCGGACTCATCGGTGATGAACACATCCGCTTGATCCGCAAATTCCTGGCCCATCTGCCGGACACGGTCGATGCGGGCACCCGGCAGGACGCCGAAGCCGACCTGGTCGACAAGGCCACCCACTTTCGCCCCGAACAAGTGCAGACCTATGCCCAGGAAGTGATGGCCTATTTGCACCCCGACGGCAACTACTCCGAGGAGGAGCGCGCCCGCCGGCGCGGCCTGATGCTGGGCAAGCAGGAGTTCGACGGGATGTCGCGCCTGAGCGGGCTGGTCACCCCGGAACTGCGGGCCGCGATCGAAGCGGCGTGGACGAAGTTGGCCGCACCGGGGATGTGCAACCCGAACGACGAGGCACCGCGCGTGGACGGCGAACCCGACGCCGATGAGGCGCAGCGCGATACCCGCTCGGGACCCCAACGCCAGCACGACGCGCTGCTGGCCGGGCTACGCGCACTGCTGGCCTCCGGGCAGTTGGGCCGCCACCGCGGGCTGCCGGTGACCATCATCGCCACCACCACCGTGGCAGAACTGGAAGCCGCCGCGGGATGGGCGCGCACCGGCGGCGGCTCCCGCCTACCCATGAGTGATCTGATCCGCATGGCCGGCGGCGGCGCCCACCACTATTTGGCGATCTTCGACGGCGCCAAACCCCAAGCCCTCTATCACACCAAACGTTTGGCCTCCCCGGCCCAACGGATCATGCTGTGCGCCAAAGACCTCGGCTGCACCAGACCCGGCTGTGACGCCCCGGCCTACCACAGCGAAGTCCACCACGTCACCGCCTGGCGCCAAACCGGCCGCACCGACATCAACGACCTCACCCTGGCCTGTGGCCCCGATAACAGACTGGCCGAAAAAGGCTGGACCACCCGCACCAACACCCAAGGCCACACCGAATGGATCCCCCCAGCACACCTCGACCACGGCCAACCCAGAATCAACACCTTCCACCACGCCGAGAAACTGCTGATACCCGACGACGACGACGACGAACCCGATTGATCGGGACGGCCTCGATCAGACCGGGCACCTCGTCCCGTACTCGACCTGCCAGTGCTTTATGCCGGTGATGAATGGTGATCGCAGCCGCTCGGGTTCGCCCAGCGAGGTCAGATCCGGCATCGTGTCGGCGATCGCGTTGAACATCAGGTCGATCGTCATGCGGGCCAGATTCGCGCCGATGCAGTAATGCGCGCCGGTGCCGCCGAATCCGACATGGGGATTCGGGAACCGCAGAATGTTGAAGGTGTAGGGGTCGTCGAACACCTCTTCGTCGAAGTTGGCCGAGCGGTAGAACATCACCAGCCGTTGGCCCTTCTTGATCGAGACTCCGCCAACTTCGGTGTCCACCAACGCGGTTCGCTGAAACGCGGTGATCGGCGTCGCCCAACGAATGATCTCGTCGGCCGCGGTGCCCGGTCGCTGGGCCTTGAACAGCTCCCATTGGGCGGGGAAGTCGGTGAACGCCATCATTCCGTGGGTGATCGAATTGCGAGTCGTCTCGTTGCCGGCGATCGCCAACGTCACCACGAACATGCCGAACTCGGCCTCGGATAACCGGTGCCCGTCGGCGTCCGGCTGGATGAGCGTCGTGACGATGTCTGCGCCCGGGTCCTTGGCTCTGCGCTCCGCCAATTGCATGGCATACCACATCATTTCGGCCGCCGATGTCAGCGAATCGTGGTCGGCGAACTCCGGATCGTCGCTGCCGATCATCTGGTTGGACCAGTCGAAAAGCTGTTCGCGGTCTTCCAGCGGAACCCCGAGCAGTCCCGCGATCGCCTGCAGCGGCAACTCGCAGGCGACCTGCCGGACGAAATCGCCCGATCCTTCCGCAGCTGCCCGCGCGGCGATCTGCCGCGCTCGCTCGGTCAGGTCGGCGCGCAGCCGCTCGACGGCGCGGGGGGTGAACCCGCGCGCGACGATCTTGCGCAGTCGGCTGTGCTCGGGGTCGTCCATCATGATCATCGACGTCCGTCCGAGCTCGATCTGGGCCTGCGCCAACTCTTCCGGGTAGCGCGGCACCACCGACTTCTCCGCCGAGGAGAAGACGTCGCTGCGCAGCGATACGTCGCGAACGTCGCGATGCTTGCTCACCACCCAGTAGCCACCGTCGCCGAATCCGCCCCGATCCGGCGGTTGCTCGTTCCACCAGATCGGTGCTGTCGAGCGCAGTTCGGCGAACTCCGCCACCGGCAACCGGTGCGCGTAGATGTCGGGATCGGTGAAATCGAAGCCCGGCGGCAAGTTCGGGGCGGCCATTCAAACCTCCTCGGCGAGGTGCAGAACGCAACGATCAGGCTGATCGTAACGAGGCACCAGCCCCCGGATGCAACAGTTACGCAAGAATCAGGCAAGCGGAGCCCGGCAGGGTGGCGTTCATGAGAGTCACCGCGATAGTGGGAGCCCTGTTGATCGGCGCGCTGGTGGCAGCCAGTCCGGCAAGGGCCGATCCCCGCGCCGAGGTGCAACAGCTGCAGCAGCAGACATCGGATTTGCACGCCAGCTGGGACAGTCTGAGTCCGGCGGAGCGACAGCAGCGGTTGAACCAACTGAGTCAGCAGACGACCATCGTGCAGCGGGGTGTCGACGCCCTGCCCCCGGAGCAGCGGCCGGAGGTTCAGTTGATGCTCAGTCAGGTCGCCATCCAGCTGGCCGACCTGCTCGGCAGATCATGGCCGCGTCAGTAGGTCTTCAATGATGTTGTGCACCAATGAAAAGCGCATCCGGGTCCAGGTGAGTTGCGGCGGCGACGACGATCCGGTCTATCTGGCGCAGCGGGTACAGGGCCGATAAATCCCGAGCCAGTGCCTCGGCGGCGTCGAGGGCGTCGGCCGCCGAGACCAGGCCCTCCGGCTGCGTGCCGTCGAGGGTCTCGATCAGCACATCGATGTTGTGCTGGACCTGCACAGCGGCGCCGGTCACGGCGTCGGCGACCTCGTCGGGGCAGTCGAGGTTTCGGTACTGTTCGCTGCGCCGGGCCAGGACTCGGGCGTAACGATCGCAGGCCGCGAACAACCGAAGCTCGCGCTGGATGCTGCGGCGGCCCGCCAACCCGGCGACACCGGCCAGGAGCGGTTTGGCGGTCGCCCGGTACTGCCGCAGCTTCCGGTCGAGTTGGCGTGCCTGTTCGGTGGGGCTGCCCGCTGCGTCGTGTTCGAACATTATCGCGATGGACGTTTCGATCAGGGCGCACAATGCAGTGAGGAACTCATGGGTGTCGTTGCGGATTGTGGTGCCGATATTGGTGGGCAGCACCAGGATCGCGACGGCGACGCCGATGACCGCCCCGACCGCAGTCTCCTCGATCCGCACCACCAAGACGTCGAGGCTGAACTGGCCCATCAGTCCGTACAGCAGCGCCAGCATCGTGGTGATCCAGAAGGCCATCAGACTCTGGGTGACCTGCATGAAGTAGAACGTGCAGAACAGGCAGACGAAGACCATCACCACCGACCCGACCGTGTTGCCGTCGAAGGCGGTGGCGACCAGCATTCCACAGGGCACGCCCAGCGCCGTGCCCAGCAGGCGCTGCCAACCTTTGGTGAGGGTGTCGCCCCACGTGTTGGTGCCGGCGAAGACCACGAACGCCGCGATCACCGCCCAGTACCAGCGATCCGGTGACACCACGTCGCCGGCGACGATGGCCAGCGACGCCGCGGTGCAGGCCTGGATGGCTTGCCGCGTCGTGGGCAGCAGGCCGCTTCGGGCCGCCTGGACGTCGTCATCGGAATCGTCGTCCGGCTCCGTCGCGGGTCCGGTGGCGTCGGCGGCTTCCTCGATCAGCGACCGCACCTCCGAAGTGGCTGTGGCAGCGCCGATTATCGCCATGGCAAGCCGACGGACGGCAGCGTCGCCGGGCTCTTCTGAGGTGGCGGGCTGGCCGTCGAGCACACCCTGGGCCCGGTCGGCTGCGGCCCGTAGGCCGTCGGGACTGGGAACCCTGATGGCCCAGCCGAGTTCGGAAAGGGCGGCGACGAGTTCGGCGCGGACGGCAGTCGGGATGGCCGGCCCGTGCATGGCGGCCAGCGCCACCCGCTGACCGGCGATCGCCACCCATTCGACGGCGAGTTCGGCGTCGAACAGCCACGGGGCCAAGCGTTCCCCGAGCGAAGTAGCGGCCGGATTGGACTTGTCTTCGAGCCGGTCCTGCACCATCAACGCGGTGTCGTTGAGCCGCGCGATGCGGGTGCGCATCCGGCGTCGGCGTCGCTCGTTGAGCCGGTCCGCCCGCAATACTTCGGCGGTGGCGTCGACCAGGATCGCCATCCGGGCCCGCAGCGAGCGAATGGTGGCTTGTAGCAAACGATCCGGATGGTCGGGCAGCACATAGGTCGTCGTCAGGAAGGTGCACAACGTGCCCACCAGCACGGCGGCGATCATCCACGGCAACTCATGCGGGCCCGCACGTAGATACAGGGCAAAGAAGTAAGCCATGAACGCGACCATGCCCAGTGCCTGTCCACGCGCACCGAACCGGCGGATGTAGACCGCGACGAACACCACTGCCACGAAGACGATGTCGCTGACGAGCTGGTGGCGCGACAGCAGGGCGGCCGCGGTGATGGACAGCGTCGCCGGCACCGGCAGCAACGCCATGGTGATGCGTTGCCGCCGCGGGTCCGGCTCGTTGACCGACCGGGCCGCGACCATGGTGATGACAGCTCCGAGCAGCGCGACGGTCAGGGATTGCCTTGTCGCGGTGGTCAACACGTACATCGCCAGCAGCGAACAACCCAACGCTGTGGTGGCGCGGATGGCCAGTCTGAGGCGAAGCAAGCCGGGATCGGAACCGATCGTCCAGGTTCGTACCCGCTGGAATGTGGCGGCGAGCGTCATCCGCTCAACAACGTTGTGCGCAAAGAGAACTGCTACCCGGCCGGGGTGAACTTGATCGCTACCAGTTTCAGCCGGTCGATCGCCTCGGCGAACTCCTCCCGGGCCGGCACGCGGTCATCGCGGAATTTCAGCCCCATCATCCGCTGCGCCTGCTTGACTCCGTAGGACTGCGCGCAGCGCAGATAGAGGTCGTACGTGGTGCCACGGTCTTCGACGACTTCGCCACGCATCGTGCGGGTCTTGCCGCCGTAGACCACCTGCGCGGGGGCGCCGCCCTTGAAGTTGTACTTCCAGTTGGCGCCGGCCAGCGCATACAGATCGTTGTCGATCACGTGGGCGCTCACCGGGATCGAGAACGATTTTCCCGACTTTCGTCCGGTGAAGTTCAGCACCATCAGCTGCTTGCGCAGCGGCCCCGCGAGCGGAGTGCGTAACAAGGACTTCAACACGGGGTTGACCGCGCGAAGCAAGGGTTCTGGAGGATGTCCGATGTCTACCGCATACGACTGATCTGTCATGTCCACCACCGTAAGTCCATTTGCCGAAAAAGGAACGCCGCGGCGGGGGACGGGCAGGTCGCCGCGGTGGACCGGGACTTGATTGATGTTCTTCTCCGGGATGTAGTGGTCCTGAACGGCGCGCGTGCTCAGACCATCTCGTTCTTGGTGAGCCAGCGCATCACCGGCCAGCCGAGGAACACCGGTAGCCAGCAGGTGAGCACCCGGTACAGCAACACCGAGGGCACCCCGATCGCCGCGGGAACGCCGAAGGCGGCGAGCCCACCGATGAGCGCCGCCTCGACGGCGCCGACCCCGCCGGGTGTGGGGGCGGCCGATGCAAGGGTCCCGCCCACCATCGTCACCACCGTGACGGTGACGAACGTCGTGCCGCCACCGAATGCTTCGACGCTGGCCCACAAAGCCAGTGCCGCGCCGAGAGTTGTTCCGGCACTGCCCAATACGATCAGCGCGAAGCGTCTCGGCTCCTTGGCGAGCTCGACGAGGTCGTTGGTCACCTCTTTGAGTTTCGGCCGTAGTTCGGTGGCCAGCCAGCGCCGCAGGTTGGGCACGAACAAGAAGGTGCCGACGATGCCCAGCGCGACGCCGGCGATCAGGTACAGCACAGTGGCATCCGGGACGAAATGCGAGAGGTCCGTCGACGTCCCGGCCACCGCGCTGAACATGATCAGCAGCGCGACGTGGACGATCACCTGCACGGCTTGTTGAAGCGCGACCGCGGCGGTGGCCCGCAGCGCGGTCAGCCCACCCTTCTGCAGGAAGCGGGTACTGAGGGCAAGCCCACCCACTCCGGCCGGGGTGGTGGTGGCCGCAAAGGTGTTGGCTATCTGGACGATTGTCAACTTCCAGAAACCCACCAACCCGTCCGCGCAGGCCCACAACGCGGCGGCCGCACCGACGTAGGTCAGCGCCGACACCGCCAGGCCCAGCAGCGCCCACGACCAGTTGGCGTGACTGAGTTCGGAGAAGAACGTCGGCGCGGTGCTGAGGAAGGGGTACGCGACATAGACCAGCGCCCCGATCAGGACCAGTTGAATGACCTGGCCACGGGTGAACCTGGTGATCGTCTCGTCTTTGATCTGATCGGCACCCGTCTGGCGTTTCACCTCCGCCCGGGCTTCGGAGATGACGCCCTTCGGGTTGGCGACCGACTGCCGGATGCGTTTCGGCACAGCGGATTTCGTCAGCCTCCGAGAAGCGATGAGGATGGTTTCCTTGCCGAACGTGTCGATCGCGGCGGCCACCGCGGAGTGCGCGTCGTACAACGCCGAGGTCGTCACGAGCAGGTGGGCGATGTCGGACTGCAGTTGGGCGTCGGTGGCACCGTATTCGGCCGAACCGAAACCGCCGAACAGCACGGAGCCGTCGGCGACGGTGATCTCGTTGCAGCGCAGGTCTCCGTGGGAGATCTGGTGATCGTTGAGGACTCGCAGGGATTCCCACGCTTTTGCGACCGGCGTCTGGCCGGCACATTCGTCCAGCGGCACCCCTCGGACGGGCTTGTGCGCGTAGAGCGTCCAGCCGCGGTCGAGTGCGGCCAGCGCGATGGTCGCGGTGTTGGCAACGCCGATGTCCCCGATGGCGATGGCCATCAGCGCGCGATGCTCGACGGCGCGGCGCAGCGAGGTCTGCAGCGGTGCCGTCTCGGATCCGCGCAGCCGCAACTTCCACCACAGTTGCCGCAGGGCGCCACCGCTGCGTTGATGAGGCCCGTACAGCTCGACCGCCGCTCTGGCTTCGGGATCGGTGGATTCCGCGGACAGCACCAGAGGACCGGGCCCGCCCGGCCGGACCACCAGCAGCCTGGACACCAGGAAGCCACGCTTGGCCATCGCGCGGACCGCACCCTCCAGCGGCACCTCCAGGGCGGGGGTCCCCACGACCAGCACCACGAACGCGCCGACGAACCAGCCCACCGCCAGCCCGACCACCGCGCGCGCCGGGACGATGGCGCTGACGACGAGGTGAATCGGTACGAACGCCAGCAGCAGTCCCCACCACCAGTGCCGCCAGCGGGCCGGTAGCCAGGGCCCCGACACGGTCAGCACCGCGGAGAGCATCGCGATCCAGCGCGGGTCGTCGAGGAACTGCTCTGGCAGCGAACTGAGTTTGTCGGACAGGTCGAAGTGCCAGCGCGGCGCGGCGATGCGGTTGCTGCTGATGGACAGCGGGAGAACGGCCATCAGCGCGGCGGCGCCGTATGCGCCGAGCAGCTTCCATTGGCGCGAGACGATCAGGCCGATCAGGATCACGAACGGCAGCGCCAGGATCGCGATGCCATAGACCAGGTACACCAGGTCGGACTGGGTCTGGGTCAGCACTCCGACGATTTGGGAGATGGATTTCTCCAGCGCCACCCACCGAGGACGGGTGATCAGCGAACTGGTCACCACTGCCACCAGCGCGACGGCCGCCAGCGCCAGCCGGATGATGTCGTTGGTGCGCCGGGTCATCGGTTGCAGCAAGCTGCCGGACACCGTGATGTCGCGTCCGTCAACTCGCATGTCCATAGATCCTTCGGCTGCGCCGTGTCTCTTAGCGGCCCGCACACAACTTAACCGGAGTCATGCGTCATGGGGCTGATGGACACCGGCGACGCGCTGTGATCAATCGCGAAGCCGGGGTGCGCATCTGCGCAGGCTGAGGCGTTCTAATGTCGAGTGTCGACAACGGAAGGGCGCGGACGTGGCGAGGACAGACGACGACAGCTGGGAAATCACCGAAAGCGTGGGAGCTACTGCGTTGGGGGTGGCCGCGGCCCGCGCGGCGGAAACGGAGAGCGACGATCCGCTGATCAGCGATCCGTTCGCACGGGTATTCCTGGACGCTGTCGGCGATGGCGTGTGGAACTGGTTCGCCGGACCAGATCTGCCCGAGAAGGTTCTCGAGGCCGAACCCGAACTGCGGACCCGGATGGGGTCGATGAGAGGCTACATGGCCTCTCGCACAGCCTTTTTCGACACCTTCTTCACCGATGCCGCCGGATCGGGGATCGATCAGGTGGTGATATTGGCCGCGGGATTGGATTCGCGGGCCTGGCGGTTGGCGTGGCCGGATGGCACGACCGTCTACGAGCTCGACCAACCGAAGGTACTGGACTTCAAGGCCTCGACACTGGCCGAACATGGTGCGTCGCCCACCTGCCAGCGGGTCGCTGTCGCGGTGGACCTACGCCAGGATTGGCCGGCCGCACTGCAACAGGCCGGGTTCGATCCTTCGCGACCCAGTGCCTGGTCGGTGGAAGGGCTGCTGCCCTACCTGCCGGCGACTGCCCACGAGCTACTGTTCGACCGTATCCAGGGGCTCAGTGCGGCCGGTAGCCGGATCGCGGTGGAGGCGCCCGGCCCGGACTGGATGGACCCGGAAGTGCGTGCGCGACGCCGCGACCGGATGGATCGCCTGCGCGTCTTGCTGGCCGAAGTCGAACCGCAGCGCGAGATCCCGAGAACCGACGAGTTGTGGTATTTCGAGGAACGCGAGGACGTGGGCGGCTGGTTGGGCCGGCACGGCTGGGATGCGACGGTGACGCCGGCGCAAGAGTTGATGGCCGGCTATGGGCGCGGAGTGCCTGCCGGGGTCGAGGACACCACCCCGCGCACTGTGTTCGTCAACGCCCTGCGACGGCCGTGACGGAGCCGACGCGGTGGACCCTGGCCGACGGCCGCGATCTCCTTTTCTTCGCGCTGCCCTCGCACGTTCCCGCGCCGGTACCCGATCGCCGGCCACTGCCTGGCCGCGACCCGGCCCCATCGCAACTGCGGTACGACCGGACCACCGGCCAGTGGGTGATCGTTGCCGCACAGCGGCAGGACCGCACCTATAAGCCGCCGGCCGAATCGTGTCCGCTGTGCCCGGGCGAGACCGGGATGACCAGCGAGGTCCCGGCCGCCGACTACGACGTGGTCGTGTTTGAGAATCGGTTTCCCAGCCTCTGCGGCGTCGGGCCCGTCGCACCACCGCAGGAACCCGGGTTCGTCTCTGCGCCGGGGCACGGCCGCTGCGAGGTGATCTGCTTCTCCGCCGAACACACCGGATCCTTCGCGGACCTGGACCCGGCCCACGCCCGGCTGGTGGTCGAGGCGTGGCGGCACCGCACCGCCGAGTTGATGGCGCGGCCCGGGATCGAGCAGGTGTTCTGCTTCGAGAACCGCGGCGAGGAGATCGGGGTGACCCTGACCCATCCGCACGGCCAGATCTACGCCTACCCCTATCTGACCCCCCGCACCGACACCATGCTGAGGCAAGCCCGCCTGCACCGGAAACTGAACGGCGACAACCTGTTTGCGCACCTGCTGGCGGCCGAGTTGGCGGACGGCAGTCGCGTCGTCGCTCGCGACGAACTGTTCACCGCGTTCGTGCCGTTCGCCGCACGCTGGCCGGTAGAGGTGCACATTTACCCAAATCGGTTGTTGCGCAACCTTACTGACTTCAGTGCCGCAGAGTTGGACGGGTTCGCCCGGATTTATCTGGACATGCTGCGCAGGTTTGACCGGATGTATTCGGCGCCGCTGCCGTACATGTCGGCGCTGCACCAGTACACCGATGCGCAACAGGACGGCTATTTCCACGTCGAGTTGATGTCGATTCGGCGCAGCGCCACCAAACTGAAGTATCTGGCGTCCGCCGAGTCGGCGATGGGTGCCTTCATCGGCGACGTCATCCCGGAGACGGTGGCCGCACGATTGCGGGAATCAGGCGCATGACCGTCCGTTACGCCGCGCCGGGGCGGGTCAACCTGATCGGCGAGCACACCGACTACAACCTGGGGTTCGCGCTGCCGATCGCGTTGCCGCAGCGTACCGTCGCCGCGTTCGCACCTGAGCGCACCGACGCGGTCACCGTGACCAGCGATCGTGCGCAGGGCGCGGTTCGGATCCCGCTGGACACCGAGCCGGGCGAGGTGGCGGGTTGGGCCGCCTATGTCGCGGGGGCGATCTGGGCGCTTCGGTCGGCCGGCCACGTGCTTCCCGGCGGGACGATGTCGATAACCAGCGACGTCGAAAGCGGTTCGGGCTTGGCCTCTTCGGCCGCGCTGGTGTGCGCGGTCCTCGGCGCGGTGGGTGCGGCCGCGGGCGTCGATCTCGGCGCCACCGAGTTGGCCAGGGTGGCGCAGCGGGCAGAGAACGACTACATCGGTGCCCCAACGGGTTTGCTCGATCAGTTGGCGGTGCTGCAGGGCAGGCCGAAAACCGCGCTACAGATCGATTTCCGGGATATCAGCGTCCAACCGGTACCGTTCGACCCCGACGCTTCGGGTGTCACGCTGCTGCTCATCGACTCCCGGTCCCGGCACCGACACGTCGACGGAGAGTATGCGGCGCGACGGGCGGCGTGCGAACGGGCGGCCAGGGACCTGGGTGCGTCGTCGCTGCGCGTCGTCCAGGACCGCGGCTTAGCGGCGCTGGATGCGGTGATCGATCCGATCGATGCGCGACGTGCCCGTCACGTGCTGACCGAGAACGACCGGGTGCTGGAATTCATTGCCGCACTGAGTGATTCGGACTTGATTCGGGCCGGACAGATCATGACCGCCTCCCAGCGGTCGATGCGCGACGACTTCGGCATCACCACCGAGCACATCGATCTGCTGGCTGACAGCGCACTGCACGCGGGTGCGCTCGGTGCCCGGATGACCGGGGGCGGTTTCGGAGGCACCGTGATCGCGCTGGCGCCTGCCGACCGAGCGCCGGTGGTCGCGGACGCGGTGCGACGGGCGGCTGCCGACGCCGGCTACCCGGAACCGGCGATTCGCCGGACTTTCGCCGCGGGGGGTGCGGGCCGATGCTGACGATCCGTTCTTTCGGCCGGCGTCAGCAATCGATTCGGATCCACCACGGCGGCGTGCTGATGTCCAGACGTGTACTCGTGCGGTACCCGGACCACGTCGGTACACCGGACGGTTGGCCGCGGTAGATACCCCGGGCGGCGGCGACAACCCGGCTGCGTTGGGTCGGCCATTGGATCTCGCTTGCGATCTGTTCCAACAGATTCCGGTCGCGCCCCAGGACGCGGTCGATGATATCGACGGCGGGCAATGCGCCGCTCTTGTCGCCATTACAGCGCGCGCACGCCAGCACCAGGTTGGCCAAACCGTCGATGCCGACCAGTGACCAAGGCAGCACATGGTCGATCGGGTTGCTCGCCGGCAGGTCGGCGCCGCAGTAGAAACAGCGGGCACCGAAAGCATCCTTGAGGGGTTCGCGGACCATCGCCAAAGCTGTTCGCTCGCGGCCGAAGAGGTGACCCGCGACGTCGGGAACCTCGGCATCCAAGAACTTGTTCATGCGCCGTACGTCCTCGACCCACATCATCTCCAGTGCGGGCTTGAGTAGCCCCGCGAGCCGTGCCAGGCCGTAGGCCACGCCGGGGCGCAGTTCTATCGAGTCGCCGTGGGCCCGCAGCGTCGACCGGGATACCTGGTCGTGCAGGAACGAGTCGTCGTAGAGGAACGAGTCGCTGCATGATGCTCCGGGCAATCGTTGCAGTCGGTGCAGCGGTTGCTGGGCCAGACACAGCGCGATCTTGTCGATCGTCTCCTGGTAGACCTCGGGGACTCTCGTCATCGCTACTTCCAGCGCCAAGCCGCTTCCGCCGGCCCCGGAAGCTGACCGCAAGTGATTGGTAGCCATCAGGATTCGTGCTTTCGAACCGTGGACCTGCCGTAGTTCATGCCCGTCGAACGGCCGGACCTGTCGCCAGTAGATCTGCAGCACCCGGTGGGCCAGGTCCGGGATCGAAACCCGCAGCGCCCGGTCGGGATGGTCGGGAAGGTTCTCGATGCTGAAGTCGACGAGCGCCATCAGGGTGGCGAGCTTGTAGGTCGCGCTACGCAGACCCGTTTCCAGAATCGCGACGACGCGCTGTCCCAGCAGTAGCGGGTCCATGCCTTGCTCTGTCATTGCGTCGCTCGCGTCGGTGCCTGGTGTCTCGGCCATGGTACGGGGCCAAGAACTCCGCCTGTGGACAAGTTGCCCACTGTGGATGACTCCGTCGTGCGCGGCGGATTGCCGGCGTTGTTGTCGGACCCCTGCGTGATGCTTGGCTCAGTCGGCGCGATGTCAGAAGCGCGCCAGTGCGGATTGGGGCCGAGATGGGAAACCGGGCGAACTTCGTGATCGTGAAAGATCAAGACTGGCAACTGTATTACTCGCATTGGGCGGGTTGTCGGATGCTTGATGCGCTGATCGGTGGACCGGATCTCGCGCTGCGCTATGTGCAGTCGCTGCGACCGTGCGCGAAGAACGACTGGGTGGATCCGCTGTGGGCCGACGGCGGTGCAGTGGTCGACCTCGACCGCCGCCGGCTGCTGTTCTTCGGCGACGGGTTGATGGTGAGCATGCCCGAACGCCGGGCGATGATGAGCGTGCTTGCCGCGGTGTGGCCGGGTTACTCGATCGGGTGGGCCTACGACGGAACCATCGAACTGGCCGGTTACGTCGGCGCGCAGTTGCGACTCCAATCCTGGGACGACCAGCCGGGGATCAAGCTCGCCGACGACCTGAACGTCATGTGCCACTTGGTGTCCGTCGTCGATGCCGCCGGCCGCGTTCGGATGTGGCCGCTGTGGTGGGGCGATCTCAACAAGTCCTGGCACGGACCCGCACTGCTCGACCTGCTGCCCGGTCGCGGCCTGCGGCGGGTGGCTCTCGGCAAGATCCCGGAGGGGGGCGTCCACATCGACGTTGCGCGCAAGACGGTCGGAGTGTGGCAGACCGCGGATGCGATGGGAATCTTCAAAGCCCTTCCGGAAGTGTGGAGGGGTTGGGCCACCGAGTGTTGGGAAGACCGCTTCGATCAGCAGGTTCTCGGATGCAATGGAGCACTGCGGGTCCCCGCATTGGACTTGGCGGCCGGTGTGGACGATGCGCTGGCATGGATCCGCAAAAGGGTATTCGAGAGCTTCGCCGACAGCCCGGCGGGACAGATCAGAATGATCGCGGGATTGCTGGCGCCGCTCGCGCCGGGAATGCAGGTAGGTAGCTACGCCCTGGTCAACGACGGGGTGCGGCCACGTCCCGACGAGTGGGCGCGTTTCGAGGCCGCGTGTGATGCATTGCGGGGACAGCGTGCGGCGTCTGCGTGAGCGGGCTGCGCAGGAAACCGCAACGGAAGGTTGGTGACTCTCCACACCGCGCTGGCTCACCTGCACCATGGATGTCGCGGTGCTTGTCGCCGTCAGTGGAGGGTCCGGGTGGCCTGGAGGCGATGGGCGAGGCCGCTGGCTCGCATCGCGCGCCGCTCGATTGCGGCGCGCACGGTCGCCTCCGACCCCACCACCCGGACCTTCTTCTTGGCGCGAGTGACCGCGGTGTAGAACAGCTCACGGGTCAACAACCGCGAATCCTCTTGCGGCATCAGCACAGTCACCTCATCGGCCTGGCTGCCCTGGCTCTTGTGGATCGTCATGGCGTGCATGGTTTCGACGTCGGAGAGCCGACTGGTGGCGAACTCGAGCAACTCGTCGGCACCGGCGACGACCGCGCGTAGCTGCCCTTCGCTGTCCAGCACCGTCACCCCGGTGTCGCCGTTGTAGACGCCCAGCCCGTAGTCGTTGGTCGTGACGAGCACCGGTCGGCCGGCATACCACGAGGACCAGATCGGTTCGCCCGTCGCTTCGGTTATCCAGCGCTCGATCTGCCGGTTCCAGTGCTGGACGCCGAATGGACCGCGCCGGTGCGCACACAGCAGCCGGTGCTCGTCCAGCGTGGCCAGCGCGGTCGCCGCATCGCCGAGCACGGCCGCCTGTCGCAGCCGCAACGCATGCGGCACCAGCACAGCACGCAGCCGGTCGGCAGAATCATCGCTGTCGATCCACTCGACGTGATCCCCGCCGGCCCGCAGCACGTCGACGGCCGTGCCGGTGTCGCCGGAACGGATCGCGGCCGCCAGCTCGCCGATGGATTCTCCGAACCGGTGCGAAGTCTGCAGCGCCGCGAGTGCGGCGTCCCGGGGTCCCAGCCCGTCGACCAGGTCGGCCAGCACCGCGCCGGCCTCCACCGAGGCCAACTGGTCGGGGTCCCCGACCAGCAACAGCCGCGCCTGAGGACGCACCGATTCCAGCAGCCGGGCCATCATGGTCAGCGACACCATCGACGTCTCGTCGACCACGATGACATCGTGCGGCAACCGGTTACCACGATGGTGGTAGAACCGCGACGAGGTATCGGGCCGCCTGCCCAGCAGCCGGTGCAAGGTCGTTGCCCGCAATCCCGAGACCCGTTGCCGGTCAACCGGTTCCAGCTTGTCGATTTCCAACTGCACGGCCTCATTCAACCGCGCCGCGGCCTTACCCGTGGGTGCCGACAAGGCGATGCGCAGCGGCGGTTTGCCGTCCAGTTGCGCCTGTTCGGCGAACAGTGCCAGCAGCCGCGCCACCGTGGTCGTCTTGCCGGTCCCTGGACCGCCGGTCAACACGGTCAGACCTTGTCGCAGCGCGACGGTCGCCGCCGCGCGCTGTTCCTCGTAGCCGGCCGGAAACAGACGGTTGATTCCCGGCGGATCCGGCGCCGCGTGCGCCGACAGCAGAGCAGAAAAGTCCTCGGCGACCTGTTGCTCCTCGAGCCAGTATCTGTCCAGGTACAGCAGCCGGCCGTCGTAAACTCTCAATACCGGTGGGGATCCGGCCAGCGGGCTGGCCGAGACCGCGGCGAGCAACTCGTCACCCGTCGGCCACGGCAAACCGGCCACGCCGACCTGCGATTCGACGGATCCCAAGTCGACGCACACCGAGCCGCCCCGCAGCGCGCGCACCGCCAACGCGACAGCCAGTGCAACCGTCGGGTTCGACTCACCGGCCATCGTGGTGAGTCGTTGCGCGACATGCACATCCGCGGACTCGATCACTCCGGCCTCGTTGAAAGTGAGCAAGATGCCGGTGGCGCTGACCACCCGCCGCCGGTCGGCGGGGTCGATGATCTCGGTCGACGGCGCCGTCATGCCGCCGCCGTGCGCGCGTCGAGCAGATCGGATAACTCGCTGATCAGTGCGGTCGGCGGTGCCCAGCTGAAGACCCCGGCCGGATGGCCGTCCACCATCGGAGTGGCGGGCCCGCACATCCCCCGCAGGAACAGGTACAGCACACCACCGAGATGCCGCTGCGGATCGTAATCGGGCTGCCGCCAGCGCAGAAACCGGTGCAGCACAACGCTGTACAGCAATGCCTGCAGTGGATAGTCCGAGTGCAGCATCGCCTCGGCCAGCCGCGGGCGGGTGTGGTCGGCGGCGCTCAACGGCCGGTCCGGATCACCGAGCCAGTTGGTTTTGTAATCGACGACCAGGTAGCGGGGGCCGCAGTCGGTGGAAATCCGCAGCACCGCGTCGATCGAACCGCTGAGGTAGCCGCGCAGCGACTGTCCGCCCAGCGGTTCGCCGGCCAGACGCTCGGCATACGACACCAGCGGGTCGTCGGCGGGCAGGTGTGACCGTAGCAGCCGCCCGACGTCGGCGAGTCGGATGTCGGCGGCGTCGACCCGAACGTCGCCGCCCGCGACCCGAACGTCGCCGCCCGCGACCCGAACGTCGCCGCCCGCGAGTGGGAACTCGAAGTCCAACTCGCGCAACCGGTCTCGCAGACCGATCTGACGCAACGTCAGCCCGTCGGCCAGCGGCCCCAGGGGAGTGTCGTGCATCGGGACCATGGCGGCGGCCAACTCGGCGGCCGACACGTCCAACGGCCACCACACCGCATGGGTACGGATCTGCGCCTCGAGTTCACCGGCCAGATCCGCCGCGAACGGGTCGGCGGTCTCCAGCACCGCGTGCACGAGCGTGCCGAACTTCGCGCCGGTCGGCAGCGCGCCCATCGGCGAGGGCACATCCGGCACCGCAGCGACCTCGGTCAACGGGATGTCGCTGACTTCGTCGTCCAATTCGGCGACCTCGGGCTCGCTGGTCACGCCGAGGGGTGCCGCCTGCTCGGTCACCCGGATCAGGCCCGAGTAGGAGGTACGCCGCCAGGCGGTGTCGATCGGGCGATGGAAGTGCCGGATATCCAGGTCGTGCGGCAGTAGCGGCGCGGAAACGCTTGGGGCGGAACCGATCACGGACTCCTCCAGCACCGGCCCGCCCGCGGTCTCCCACTCCTGCAGCCGGGCCCACGCCTGGTCGTCGTCGATCTTGGTCGGAATGCAGCGGTCCGGAACCACCGACTCCCCGGGTCGCCTGCCCCGCAACAGTCGCGACAGACCGCCATTGGGCTCGTCGTGCGCAGGTGACCACCAGGCCACCACCTGTGACTGGGCTCGGGTCATCGCGACATAGGTGAGCCGGCTGTCGTCGTTGGCGGATTCCTGGACACCGAGTTGTTCGACTTCGGCGAAGTCCGGGCTGTCCTTGCCGCCGACGTGCAGACAGCGCACTTCCCCGTCGTGGAACAGCACCGGCTCGCGTTGCTGGATGTTGCGATTGAACGCGAAAGGCAGATACACGATCGGGTATTGCAGGCCCTTGCTCACCCAGACCGTCATGACCTGGACGGCGGCTGCGTCGCTGTCGATTCTGCGGTTGCGTTCGCCGCCGCTACCCCGATCCTCGCGCTGGTCGCGCAGCCAATCCCGCAGTGCCGGCAACGAATAGCGCTCGCGGTGGGCGGTCTCCTGCAACAGTTGCGTGACGTGGGCCAGGTCGGTCATGTGCCGCTCGCCGCCCTGCCACGACAACACCCGGTCGCTCATGCCGCTGCGTTGCGCGGCCTCGTAGATGGCGGCCACCCCGCGTTCCCGGGCATGATCCGCCCACTCGCGCAACGTATCTGCCACCCGGTCGGTCAGCTGGTCACCGCCGGCGGCGAGGTCTTCGGCGCAGTGGCCGAAGAACATCGTCGCTGCGGCGGCACGCACCACGCCGGGGCGGTGCGGCTGGTCGAACGCCTCCAATAAGCACAACCAGTCGTCGGCGGCCGCCGAATCGAACAGATCGGAGTCGCCGGTATACACCGCCGGGATGCCTGCGCCGGTCAGAGCGCGGTGGCAGATGCGGGCGTCTCTATGAGTCTCGACGATCACCGCGACATCGCGCGCCGCGACCGGGTTGCCGTCGTAGGTTGCCCGGCTGGCCAACAGCCCGCCGATGTCGGCGGCGAGGTCGCGACCGATGTGCTCGCGCAGGTCGTCGATCTGAATGTTCTGAATCCCCTTACGGCCGAACGTAGCTCGGCGGACCACGCGAAGCCGGAACGGATCATTGCGCGGGGCGCCGACCAGCCGATGACCCCGGTGATACGCCTGCACATCGTGGACCACGATCTGCGGGTCACCCAACTCGGCCCCGTTCAGCACCGCTTGTAACCGCTCGACCAGCGCGCTGTCGCTGCGCCAGTTCGTGACCAGTGTTCGCTTTTCGCCGGCGGTTTTCGCCGCGTGCAGATAGGTGACGATATCGCCGCCACGAAACGCATAGATGGCCTGCTTCGGGTCGCCGATCAGGATCAGCGTGGACCGTCCGCTGAACGCGCGTTCGAGAACCTGCCATTGCACCGGGTCGGTGTCTTGGAACTCGTCGACCATGACGATCGGCCAGCGCTGGTGCATGCGCGCTCTGGCCGGGGAGTCGCCGGTGTCCAGCGCCTCGGCCAGCCGGCTGAGCAGATCGTCGTACCCGAGGATGCCGCGCCTACGCTTGCGGATCTCCAACTCGGACAGGACTCTTCTCGCGAAGTCGACACGCAATGCCGCAGGGGAGCCGGGTTGGGGTGCCAGGGGCCGCAGCTGCGCGCACGGGTTGTTGACCACCTTGCGGGCCATTCTGAGCGCATCCGGGTAGCTCAGTGCGGGATTGTCGCGCTGATGACCGAAATGGGCGAGATACAGATCGTCGACGATCTCGGTGATCAACTCGTCGAGGTCCTCCACCAGCGTGACACCCGCATCGGTATCACCGGCTACGCCAAGGGATTTGAGGACCAACTGGCAGAACTGATGGATGGTGGCGATCGTCGCGGCGTCGAAGCCGGCCAACGCGTCGCGCAACCGCTGCTTGCGTTCGTCGCGCTGTGTTTGGCTGCCCTCGAGCAGATGGGCGACCAGCTGGTTGTCGCCTACGGTGGTTTCGTCATCGAAAGCGACCAGCGCAGCCAGGATTTGGCAACGCACACGCTCGCGGAGTTCGAGGCTGGCCGCCCGTCCGAACGTGACGAGCAGCATCTGGTCGAGGGTGGCTCGGCCTTCGGCGATATAGCGGGTCACCAGCCCGGCCAGCGCGAACGTTTTGCCGGTGCCGGCGCTGGCTTCCAGCACCGTGGTGGACCGGTCCTTCGGAAGCGGACCCAGCAGATCGAACGGTTGCATCAGCCGGGACTCCTGTCGGCGCGCAGCATGGGCAGCCACAGACGCGCGGCGTAGGCGCCCAGACGGTTGTCCTCGCCGTCGTACTCCTCGCCCGGTCGCAGCGGTTGCATGAGTTTCGACAGCGGCGCGTACCGGCCCCAGGCGCGCTCGTGAGCGGGCGCCTTGTCCTCCCCGGGATACCGGCCGGATTTCCATCGGTATTCGGCCGGAGTCACGGGGTAGTCCCCGTTGTGCCGGGCCGCCGCCCAGGCGTAGGAAGTCTTGACAGGCAACGGGATCGGCTCGCGCCGCCCGGCGTCGTAGATCGCCACCAGCTCCCGCAGCACCTCGATCGCCGACTCCCGCGGGGGACCCAGCCCCAGCTGCCGTGGACTCGTGCCGCGCTTCGGCCGACCGATGCACACCGCCGACCAGTCCCGGCCGGGGTAGTGGGCGAACAAGGCCAACAACGGGATCCACGATCCGAGCAGATGCTTGCCGTCCAGCTTGGAGTACGTCACCGACACCAGCCGGTCGCCGAACACCTCGGGCACGGTGCCGGTCAGCCGTCTGGATCCGAGGTCGATGTCGACGTCGTAGGGTTTGGCTTCGTCGTGGCGGAACTTGCGGGCGGCCGCGGCCAGCAATCCGGCCTGATCCCGGATCTCGTTCACCTTGCGCCAGCCGAGCTGACCGGGCGGCAGGGTGCCCCGGCGCCACTCCGCCTGTCTGGCCTCGTCCGGAGCCATGCCGGCCAGGATGTCGTTGAGCATCCGGTCGCCGACCGTCCATTCCTCGAGCGCGTCGATATCGACCGGCATGGCGTCGGCCACGCCGTCGACGTCCCACGGCAGCGTGTATTCGAGGGCCCGGAAAAACCCTTTGACCGGGTCCTTGAAGAAAGTGATCAAGTCGGCGAGGACGACGTCATCCGGCGCAGGCGGCGGCAGCGGTTCGCCGATGAACTGCGGCTGCGGGGCCCGTGATCCGGTGAGCGAACGGGCCGCCCGCAGGACGATCGGGTCGAAACTGAACGGCACTGCGGGGACGAGTCGGCCGGGCTGCACATTGCGAATGTCGAAGGGCTGCAACGGATGTTCGACGACGATGCGGGAGCGGACCTTTTCCTGCGTCGTGACGTCCAGGGTGTCGAGCAGTTCGGCCAACGGTACCGCGGGTGGTCGGCGCTGACCCGAGTATTCGTTTGCGCCGGTGTAGGTGATGACCAGATGTGTGGTGGCCGCGCCGATGGCGTCGAGCAGCAGTTGGCGGTCTTCGGAACGGATGTCACGCTCACCGGTCAGCGGGCGGCGGGCCAGGACGTCGTCACCGTCGACGACACCGAGTCGCGGGAACACGCCGTCGTCGAGTCCGACCAGGCAGATCACCCGGTGCGGAACCGAACGCATCGGGACCATGGTGCAGACTGTCAGGGTGCCGGTGCGGAAGTTGGCGCGGGTGGGCCGTCCGGCGAGGTGACGCTGCAGCAACGCGCGGATGTCGGTCAGCCGCATCGGGGTTTCCGACCTCGTCCCCGCGGTGTGGAGCACGTCGGCGAACTCGCGCTGCATCTGGCTGCTCTGCCAGATGTCGGCGTCGTCGATGCGGGTCAGCAGGGCGATGCCCTCCGACAGCGCCGCCAACCACTCGCGTAACGGCCGCGTACCGGTGAGGGAGACGACCACCCGCTGCAACCGGTCGACGAATTCGGCGAATCGGCCCACCAATTCGATGCTGTTGCTGCCGACGTCGTCGAGCGGCAACGTCGAGTCGATCCAGGCGTGCGAGGCCTCCGACATCGCGACGCCGGCCAGCACCCGGTCGATGCCGAATCGCCAAGTGTTGTGGACGAAGTCGACGCCGAACGGCTGCCGGTGCTCTCGGTCGAAACCCCATCGGATGTTCGCCTGCCGGACCCAGCTGGTGATGTCCTCGAGATCGTCGTCGCTGAAGCCGAACCGGGCGCGCACCGGCGTCGCCTGGGCGAGGTTGAGCACCTCACTTGCGGTGGCACGACCCCCGGCCAACGCAAGCAGCTGCGAAGCGACACCGAGCAGCGGATTGGTCTGCAACAGGGAACGGTCGGCCAGGCACACCCGCAGCCGATGCCCGGGATGCGAGTCGTGGATCACGTCGCCCATCCCGAAGTCCGCGACGATCAACGGCGCGTAGGTCTCGATGTCGGGGCACATGACGAGGATGTCGCGCGGCTCCAGCGTCGGGTCGTCAGCCAGCAAGCCGAGCAATACCTCGCGCAGCACGTCGATCTGGCGGGTCGGACCATGACAGCTGTGCACCTGGATGGAGCGATCGTCGTGGGCCAACGAGCGTCCTTGCGCGCGGACGGCATTGGCGGTCAGGTCGGATTGCAGCCAGCCCAGCAGGGTGTCCGGGCGGTCGGCCCCGCCGAGCGCCTCATTGGTGGCCGGGCGGGCCGGCAACGCGCGTTGCAGTTCGCGCAGATCCCGACCCAGCGTCGCCAGCAGGGGGTGGCCTACCTTGCGATGGCTGGTGTCCTCGCGCCGCGGCAGGGCGCCGTGATCGCCGGCCAGGGACCGCCAGAGGTCGTCGCTGGGATGCGGCAGCCACAGATGCAACTCGTGATGGGTCGCCACGGCGTCCAGTAATTCGATGTCGGTGCATGCCAGCCGGGTGTGACCGAACAGCGAAAGCCGGGAAGGCAGATCGGCGCGGCCCGCCCGCAAGCCGGCAACCGTCTTGGCGTGCCTGATGTGCGGCGGGTCGGCCGGAACCAGCCTCACCAAGGCCCGCCACAATTCGGGCTGCCAGGCCAGATCGTCATCGAGGTCGGCTACCTCCCCGGCCAACCAGTCGACCAGCAGCCCGGGCCGTTGCCGGGCATAGGACGCGAACAACCCGGCCAGCCGGCGCGCGACCGCATACCGCCGGCCCCGACGCAATTCGGCTTCGTCGTCGACGTCGAAATGCCCGAGATGTCTTGCCAGCGTGCGGCACCACGGCTCGTCCATCGAGCAGTCGATCACCTGCAGCAGCGGCCAGGTCATCGCCTCCGGCGACCACGGGTCGTCCTCGACGGTGCCGGTGATCTCGGCGATCAGCGACGCGGGATTGCGGAACGACACGCCGGCGCACACCCCGTCGCCGCGGTCCGGCGCCGACCCCAATCGGTGGGAAAGTCGCTGGCTCAACCAGCGCTCCACGCCGCGGGCCGGCACCAGCACCAGATCCTCGGCAAACGGGTCCGACGGCGGCTCGGCCAACAGTTCGGCGAGACCGTCGGCAAGGAGATCTGTCCGTTCGGCACGGTGGAGATGAAGCGCCATTGCGGGCCACCATAGACCGGGGGGCCGACAAGTGGGCACGATGGTCGCGACCGGCCCGTTCGCCGGAGCCGTCCCTCGTGGCCGCTGGTTAACGCCGCACCGTTGACGGGCATGCTGAAACCCATGAACCGAAACGAGCTCACCGAGAAGATCGTGATTGCCCGGCTGGCCAAGGGACTGAGCTGGCAGGAACTCGCCGACGCCATCGAGCGCCCGCTGCTGTGGACGACGTCGGCGCTGCTCGGTCAGCACCCGATCCCAACCGAACAGGGCAAGGTCTTGGTGGAGATCCTGGGTTTGGACGAGTCGGCGATACCGGTGCTGGCGGCGCCTCCGATCCGCGGCGGCCTGCCCGATTCGGGAGTGCCGACCGATCCGACCATCTACCGCTTCTACGAAGCCCTGCAGGTCTACGGCGGCGCGCTCAAGGAGGTCATCCACGAACAATTCGGCGACGGCATCATGAGCGCGATCAACTTCAGTATGGACCTGCAAAAGAAGCCGCATCCGTCGGGCGACCGCGTCGTGGTCACCTTCGACGGCAAATTCCTTCCCTACCAATGGACTTCGGCACAGGACTGAAGCCCGCCAAGGAGAGACGATGACGAAACGACGTTCCAGGATGCCGCGTCGCAAACCCGTCGACCTGGTGCTGTCCGGCGGCGGTGTGAAGGGTGTCGGATTGGTAGGGGCCGTGGTCGCCGTGATGGACGCGGGCTACGCGGTGAAACGCGTGTCGGGTGTCTCCGCCGGTTCGCTGGTCGGTTCGATCCTGGCCGCAGCGTCCAACGGCGACCAGTTGACCACCGACCAGATCAAGGAGATCGCGCTCACCCTGCCGTATCAGAGATTCCGCGATACCGGACCGGTCGGGCACCTGCCCGTGGTCGGACAGGCCTGGGGACTACTGCGCGAAAACGGCTTGTACAAAGGCGATTTCGCCCACGAATGGATCCGCGGGGAGCTGAAGAACCTCGGCGTCACGACGTTCGGTGACCTCGCCCTGAACGACCGCCAGATCAGTGCCGAGCGCCGCTACCGGTTGGCGGTCACCGTCACCGACATCACGACCGGACAACTGGTGCGACTGCCCTGGGACTACCAGCGGCTGTACGGGCTGGATCCCGACGAGCAGTCGGTGGCCGACGCGGTGCGCGCGTCGATGTCGATTCCGTTCTACTTCCGGCCGGTCACGTTGACCAGTTCCGAGGGACTCACCTCGACGCTCGTCGACGGCGGCGTGCTGTCGAACTTCCCGATCGACTCGTTCGACCGACCCGATTGCAGGCCGCCGCGCTGGCCGACGTTCGGTATCACGGTGGTGCCCGATCTCCCCGAAGGCAACGACCAGTTGATCCCGGGGCTGGGCGCGCTGCGCCTGCTGGGTCCGCCGTCGGTGCTGCTCGAGCAGCTGATCACCACAATGTTCGTCGGCCACGACCAGACTTATCTGAACCAGCCCTGGGTCAGTGCCCGCGCGATCCGGGTCGATTCGACCGCGGTCAACTTCCTGGATTTCGGGATCTCGCGCCGGGACGCGGAAGCGTTGTACGACAAGGGATATGCCGCGGCCCAGGCGTTCCTGTCGACCTGGAACTGGGTCGAGTACCTCGAACAGTTCCGGCAGTACCAGTAGCCGTCGGGCGATCAGCTCGTCAAAATCTGCGGTGAGAGCTCCTTGAGCATCGCATTCGCCCAGCGCATCTGCCGTAACGTCTCGGGATGGCACCGCGAGGTCACGTCCAGCAGTTCCTCGTCTTTGGCAGCCTGGGCCGCCTGGCTGAGCAGTTCCCAGTCGAGGGACACTCCTGCGGCCAATCGGTGGACGTGGCGCAGTTCAGCCAAGAGCAGCAGTGCGGGTTCGGGGCGGTGTCGCAACATCTCACTCAGTGCGGACTGGTACCGGCCGGCGAGGGCTGAGGTGCGCGGCGTCGCGGACAGTCGCACGCCGTAGTGACGGCCGTGCTCGGCCAGCGCCCGCAGATGGCTCTGGGACCAGCCGGCGAGGTCTTGCGCCAGATGAGAGATGTCCTGATCGGACCGGTGCCGTGCCGCGATGCCGTTGAGCGTGCGCGCCAGTCTGCGTTCCGAGCGGTGCAGTTCACGGATTGCCAACTTGAGTTTCATCGTCGACCTGCCTGTCGATCTGCCGGTCGGCATGCCTGCACCTGTGCTGCGGCGGTCTTGAAGATGGGTTGCTTGGACACCGGGTCCCAATCGGTCAGGGTGAGTTCGTTGCCGGCTCGGTGGTGGCCCTGGCCGCCCGCGTCCCAGTAGCCGTAATGGAAGGGCACGAACAGCACGCCCGGACGGATCCGCCCGATCCGGGCGGCGCAAATGATGCAGCCACGCGCTGTGGTTACTTCGACGAGTTGACCTTCTTGAATGCTCAGATGCTGGGCATCGGGTTCGGAGATCTCTACCCAGACCTCCGGTGCGGCACGCTGAAGTTCCGGTGTCCGTGCGGTCTTGGTGCGGGTGTGGAAGTGGTAGACGGTGCGTCCGGTGATCAGCACGAACGGATAGTCGCCGGACGGCTTCTCGTGCGGCGGAATGTATTCCGCAGCCTTGATGATCGCTTTGCCGTACGGGTTCATGGCCCGGTATTCGGTGGGTTCCAACGGTGCGCCGGTGATCAGGTCCTTCCCGTAGGCCTCGCAGTATCCCGGGTCTGCCCAGAACTCCCCGTTGCAGTAGAGACGTTCGGTCCCGTCGGGATGCTCTGCGTTGCAAGGCCATTGGATTCCGCTGCCGCCGCGCAGTTTGGTATATGTGAGGCCGGTGTAGTCACAGGGACGACCCGCGCTGCACTTCTTCCAAGCCTCGAACGCCGATTCGGCGTCATTCCAGTAGACCAGTGGCCGGTCGTCTTTGTTGCGAAAGTCCATGCGCCGCGCGTAATCCAGGAAAATGTCCAGATCCGAGCGGGCCAGACCTGGTGGCTCGACGGCCTTTTCGGATATGTGCACGGTCCGGTCGGCATTGGTGAAGGTCCCGGTCTTCTCGCCCCAGGCCGCCGCCGGCAACACCACGTCGGCCAGTTCGGCGGTCTCGGTCAAGAAGATGTCCTGGACGACGAGGAACAGCCGGTCCTGGGAAAGTATCGTGCGGATGCGTGCCAGTTCCGGCAGAGACACCGCTGGGTTGGTCGCGGTGACCCAGAGCATGCGCAACGTGCCCTCTTCGGCGAAGCGAAACATCTGCATCGCGTGCGTGGGCGGCGCGTAGTGCGGAATCTGTTGTGGCTCGACGTTCCAGAGCTGGGCGAGTTCGGCGATGTGATCGGGGTTCGCCCAATTGCGAAACCCGGCGAGGTCGCCGTCGGCACCACACTCGCGGGTGTTCTCCGCAGTGGGTTGCCCGTTCATCTGCAGAATCCCGCAGCCCGGCCGCCCGAGCATGCCTCGCACCAGATGGATGTTGTTGACCTGAACGCTGGCAGCCGTGGCCTGGTGGGACTGGTAGAAGCCCTGCAACACCGTGGAAAGCAGTCGGTCGGCAGTACCGAGAAGCCGTGCAGCACAACGAATGTCATCAGCTTCGACACCGCAGATCTCGGCCGCGCGGCTTGGCGGGAACTCGGCCACCCGGCGACGCAGCTCGTCAAAACCGACCGTGTGCGCGGCGATGTAGTCGTGGTCCACCCAGTCGTGGGCAAGGATCTCGTGCAACAGCGCATTCATCAGCGCGACATTGGTGCCGGGCAGCGGCGCCAGATGGACGGTGGCGTGCTCGGCGACGGGAGTGCACCTGGGGTCGACGCACACGATCGCCGGCGGGTCGGATCCGGCCAGTCGATCCAGCATCCGTGCCCACAACACGGTCTGTGTTTCGGCGACGTTGTGACCGAACAGCGCGATGACGTCGGCGTGGTCGACGTCGGCGTACGAACCTGGCTGCCCGTCGCATCCGAACGATTCCTTGAGGGCCTCAGCGGCCGTGGCGGTGCACAACCGGGTGTTGCCGTCGACGTGGTTAGTCCCGATCGCCGCGTGCGAGATCACCGCCTGCGTGTAGTACTCCTCGAGAAAGAGCTGCCCGGAGGTGTAGAAGCCGATCGCGCGGGGCCCCAGCTCATTCAGAAGTTCCTTGCTACGCGCGACGATCCGCTCCATCGCGGTGTCCCAGTCGGTGGGCTGCAACTGGCCGCCAACGCGCACGAGGGGAGTGGTGAGCCGGTCTGACGAGGCGTTGGCCTGCCAACCGAACAGATCCTTCGGATCCAGCCGGCCGCGGTTCACCCGGTCCGCCACCCGGCCCCGCACCCCGACCATGCGATCGTCCTTGACAGCGATGTCGAGGCCGTCGCCGTTGGAATGCAACACCGCTGCGGACTGCACCCAACGGTCCACGGACCCGACACCGGGGGCGAGGAATTCGTCGAAGCGCTCAGGCCACTGCTCGCCCGCTCCGTACGGAGTCCGCGTTCCCCATGGGTCGGCAATGCGATCCACCGCCATGACGGACGCTTACCCGGCGGCGGGTGGTCGAAACGCTGCAGCCGGGTGTCTAGCTCAGAGCCCGAACTCCTTCTCGATCCCGTCGATGCCGGCACGGATCGCTTTGAGCGCGTCCCTGCGGGCACGCAACTTGGTCGCGGCATGAGCCTGCTGATTGAGGCGGGCGAATTCGTGCGCGGCTTCCTCGGCGCGGGCGACCACCATGTCCGGCAGCGCCATCTCGTCGATGAGCCCGCCAGCCAGCGCGGTCTCCCCGAAGAATGTCTTGGCCAGGCCGGTGGCCTGTTGGTAAGCCGCGCGCGTCAGGCGCAACTGCAGGATCTCCAAAGCGGCCCACGGGATGACCATCCCGATGGCGACCTCGTTGGCCTGAATGTTGTAGGCGTGGGCGGCAATTCGGTGATCGCCGGAGCACAGCAGGAACGCGCCCATCGCAATGGCCGGGCCAGTGCAGGCCATCACGACCGGCTTGGGGTAGGACAGCAGCCGGTACGCCAGCTCGAATCCGCCGCGCAGCATGTCGATTGCGGGCTGCGCTTCACCGGACGTCAGGATTTTCAGGTCGAATCCGCCGCTGAACACCCGCTCGTTGCCCGTGATCACCAGCGCCCCGACGTTGTCGCTGTCGGCCTGGTCGATGGCGTCGTTGAGGGCCTGCTGCATGCCGGGACCCAGTGCGTTGACTTTGCCGTCGTCCATCCGGATCACCCCGATCGATTGGTCGTGGGTGTAGACGACCGGACCGCTCATGGGTGACTCCTTCGCTGCGGGCAACGGGGTCGATTCTTACACGCGCTGGCTGCGGTGCTTACCCAGCTCGTTCTCGGCGTCGCCCCAGCGCAGACTGACGTCGGTGGGCTCGTCGAGCTGCCGGGTCCGCCACCGGTCCTGGGTTTCCTGAACGGCGCGGTTGATGCGGTCGATCTCGCCGCGGAACACCTCCGGGCGGGTCTCCTTGCTGGCGTAGTGGAAGTAGGTCAGCAGGCTGCGCAGCAACTCCAGCTTCTGCTTCTCCCGCTTGGCCAGGTCGTGCGTCGTCATCAACTCGATGCGCTGAACCGGCGGCAGCGCATCCCAGTCCAGCACCACCTTGGTCTGCAGGGGGCGCCGGTCCCGCTGCCAGAACCTCCAGCCGCGCGGCGACTCGGGACGGTCGTAGTAGGTCACCGTGCCTTCGAAGCGGGACTCGACGCCGTGGCCGATCTCGGCGCGGTCCAGCGCCGAATCCCACACCATCCGCCACTCCTGGCCGGGAGCCAGCGTCGGCAACTCCCGGGGCAGCTGAAGCTCCACCACGTCGGCGTAGCCGTCGGAAGCATTCTCGTACTCGGCGACAGTCGGGGGGTGCGGAAAGTTGAACCGAACGTCGTAGGCCGCGGTGCGCCCGAAATTGCGCACGACCAGTTCGATGACGTGCCAGTCCGCGACGTGCGGCTCCATCAACATGCCGACGTAGGGCCTGGTCTTCTCGGCGGCCAGGGCACGGTTCCGTTGCAGTTGCCGGTGGGTGAAGATCAGCGCGGCGACGCCCAGCGCCAGAGCCGCCCACGCGGCCCACGCCAGCCAGGTGCTGGACTCCACGTCCTCGATCCCGTGCCAGCTGCCTTGGACCCACCCCATGGAATCCGCCCTCCGCTCGCCGAATATAGCTGTGATGATCGTAGAGGGGCTTCCTGTGTATTGCTGCCAGACCTATCGACCGTGCACAGAATAATTCTCTGTGTTCGCCGGAGTGGTCAGCCGCCCATCAGCATCCGCCATTGGTCGAGGTTGGCGGGGCGGTACACGTAGTTGGTGCGTTTGACCTCCGACAGCGCGGCGCTCGGATCCGCCGCATACCAGTGCCCGGGGAAAACCGTCGGGTCACCCGGGAGCGTGGCGAGCTGCTGCAGGCTGCGATACATCTCGTCGGAATCGCCGCCGGGGAAATCGGTCCGCCCGCACCCTTCCAGGAACAGCGTGTCTCCGGCGACCAGCCGTCCGTCGAGCAGGAAACACTGGCTGCCCGGTGTGTGACCCGGTGTATGCAGCAACTCGATCTCGATGTCGCCGATGCTGATCTTGTCCCGGTGTTCGTGGGTGGTCAGGTCAGTCATCGGGATGCCGGTGATCCGGGAAACCCACAGCGCCTCATGGGTATTGACGTGCACCGGCACGTTCACCCGCTCCAGCAACTCGGCCAGACCTTTGAGCTCGAATCCCATCATCGAGCCGCCGATGTGGTCCGGGTGGTGGTGCGTCACCAACACTCCGGACAGATGCAGGCCGTCGGCTTCCAAGGCGTCGACCAGATCGTTTGCGGCGTAGGCCGGGTCGACCACGACGCAGTCACCGGTCTGACGGTCACCGATCAGGTAGGCGAAGTTGCGCATCTGGGCGGCGATCGGGTCGCCGGCGGCGAAGTCGCGACCCGAGAGCAATTGGCGGAAATAGAGGCGTTCCGAGTCAGGCACGTCACCAGGGTATGGGGCGCCGGAAATGCGGCTCAACCTGGCCTTCAACCAGGTGCGGGGCACCTGCGTAGTGAGTAAAGTTGGTACATGCTGAAGAGGGTCGAAATCGTGGTTGACGACTCTTTGCTGCAAGAGGTCATCCACAAGCACCACCTGGCCGACGCGCGCGAAGCGGTCTATCTCGCGCTGAAGGCTTTGCTCGACGACGCGGACAACATGGAGCACGAACCGCAGGACGAAGAATACGACGAGTTCAGCGACATGGGTGCCTGGCGTCTGCACCCGAGCAGCGGCTCCGTCTGACCCCGTCGCCGACCGGCGGTTTGGTGACGTTGTGCGCCAGGTTGTACCCTCTCTTGAGCCCTTGAAGCGCACCCGCACGACTGGTCGCTACGGGTGACGGCCCCCTTAGCTCAGTCGGTAGAGCGTTTCCATGGTAAGGAAAAGGTCAACGGTTCGATTCCGTTAGGGGGCTCGGCGGACGCCGAGCAAGGCGGACGGCACGTACCAGAGGCGATGTAGCTCAGTCGGTTAGAGCGAACGACTCATAATCGTTAGGTCGCCGGTTCGAGTCCGGCCATCGCTACAAGACAACATTGGGACTTCGAAAGAGATTCGAGAGAGAAAACTCATGGCTTCCAGTACCGACGTCCGGCCGAAGATCACCCTGGCGTGCGAGGTGTGCAAGCACCGCAACTACATCACCAAGAAGAACCGCCGCAACGACCCGGACCGGCTCGAGCTGAAGAAATTCTGCCCGAATTGCGGCAAGCATCAGGGCCACCGCGAGACGCGGTAACTGCGCAGGTGCCCACAATCTGAGTAGTTAGGTTCAAAAGCCGTGCCGTTGAGCGCAGACATCGTCGGGATGCACTATCGCTACCCCGACCATTACGTGGTCGAACGGGAGAAGATCCGCGAGTACGCCGTCGCGGTTCAGAATGACGACGCCGCATTCTTCACCGAGGAAGCCGCCGCCGAACTGGGCTACTCGGGCCTGGCTGCCCCGCTGACCTTCATCTGCGTCTTCGGGTACAAGGCCCAGTCGGCCTTCTTCGATCACGCGAATATCGCGATCTCCGACGAGAAGATCGTGCAGATCGACCAGATCCTGAAATTCGAGCGTCCGATCGTGGCGGGCGACAAGCTTTATTGCGATGTCACCGTAGATTCAGTACGCGAGGCGCACGGTACGCAAATCATCGTGACCAAGAACATCATCACCAACGAAGCCGGTGAGATCGTTCAGGAGACTTACACAACTCTGGCGGGTCGCGCCGGCGAGGACGGAGAGGGATTTTCTGATGGCTCTGCGTGAGTTCAGTTCGGTGCAGGTGGGTGACCAGCTCCCGGAGCGGACCTACCCGCTGACCCGCCAGGACCTGGTCAACTACGCCGGGGTGTCTGGTGACCTGAACCCCATCCACTGGGACGACGAGATCGCCAAGGTGGTGGGGCTGGACACCGTGATCGCGCACGGCATGTTGACGATGGGAATCGGCGGCGGTTACGTCACCTCGTGGGTCGGGGATCCCGGTGCCGTGACCGAATACAACGTGCGCTTCACCGCGATCGTCCCGGTGCCCAACGACGGCAAGGGCGCCGAGCTGGTGTTCAGCGGCCGGATCAAGTCCGTCGACCCGGAGAGCAAGTCGGTGACCATCGCCCTGACGGCCACCACCGGGGGCAAGAAGATTTTCGGCCGGGCCATCGCCTCGGCGAAGTTGGCATAGCGGATGGCACTCAAGACCGACATCCGCGGGATGACGTTCGAGTACCCCGACTACTTCGAAGTGGGCCGTGAGCAGGTCCGTCAGTTCGCCCGATCCACCAAATGCGACCACCCGGCCAGCTTCGACGAGGAGGCGGCCGCGGAACTCGGCTACGACAACATCATTGCTCCGCTGACCTTCGTGACGATCCTGGCGAAGCTCATCCAGGACGACTTCTTCCGCAATGTCGACGTCGGATTCGAAACCATGCAGATCGTGCAGGTCGACCAGAAGTTCGTCTACCACACGCCGGTGCGGGTCGGCGACAAGCTCTATGGCAGCCTGCGCATCGAATCGGTCAACGAGCGGTTCGGCGCCGACATCGTGGTCACCAGGAACTTCTGTCACAACCAGGATGGAGTTCTGGTCTTGGAGGCATACACGACCCTGATGGGCCACGAAGGCGACAACTCGATTCAGCTCAAATGGGACAAGGAATCGGGCCAGGTCGTCAGGACCGCGTAATTAGTATCTGGGACCTGCGTGGATGTACACTCGGACCTCGGGTTTTCCCATCACCAGCGCGCTGTCCGTCGGTTCGCAGTACCGAACGGGGAGCGCGCGAGTCGTGTAAGCCCGCAAAGGGGCGTAGCTCAACTGGCAGAGCAGCGGTCTCCAAAACCGCAGGTTGCAGGTTCAAGTCCTGTCGCCCCTGCTGAACGACGCGTCTGGTGACGACGCAGGCCGGCATGGCCTGAGGAGGAGCCGGACCGGAGGGGTGTCGTGCCATGGTGGACACTGGGAAGAGTGGCCATCCGCGAGGCACGGCCCGCGGGACAGCAGACGAACGAAGGAGCGTGCGGTGAGCGACGAAGGCGACGTTGCCGACGACGCCGCAAGCGACGGCGGTGACACCGACGACAGCGGTGGTCGTACGGCCGTGGTGACCAAGGCGGCGGCGCGGCCGCAACGGCCGACGGGCAAGCGGTCCCGTCAGCGCGCGGTGACGGTCGACGAAGACGGCGACGACGAGTCAACCGCGGTCGACCTCGCCAAGAAGGAGTCGGGCAAGAAAGACACCGGCAAGACTGCCAAAGGTAAGTCGGTTCAGAAGGACAAGGCCAAGAAGTCGAAGAAGGCCGGTTCGTCCAGCACGGTCAACCCGTTCGTTTTCGTCTACAACTACCTCAAGCAGGTTGTGGCCGAGATGCGCAAGGTGATCTGGCCCAACCGCAAGCAGATGCTCACCTACACCTCGGTGGTGCTGATCTTCCTGGCCTTCATGGTTGCGCTGGTATCCGGCGCGGACCTGGGCTTGAGCAAGCTCGTGCTGCTGGTGTTCGGCTGAGACTTTCCAGTAATAGAGAGGACTGAAAACCGTGACTACCTTCGACGGTGACACGTCCGCGGGTGAGGCGGTCGACGTGCAGGAGGCCCCGGAAGACGCCGCGACTCCGGCCGAGGAGGTCGACCCGGCCGCCGCGCTCAAAGCGGAGCTGCGCGCCAAGCCCGGCGACTGGTACGTCATCCACTCCTACGCGGGTTACGAGAACAAGGTGAAAGCCAACCTCGAAACCCGGGTGCAGAACCTCGACGTCGGCGACTACATCTTCCAGGTGGAGGTGCCCACCGAAGAGGTCACCGAGATCAAGAACGGCCAGCGCAAGCAGGTCAACCGCAAGGTGCTGCCCGGCTACATCCTGGTGCGGATGGACCTCACCGACGACTCGTGGGCCGCGGTGCGCAACACACCGGGCGTGACCGGGTTCGTCGGCGCGACGTCGCGCCCGTCGGCGCTGTCGCTGGACGACGTGGTGAAGTTCCTGCTGCCGCCGGGGTCGGCCAAGAAGGCCGCCAAGGGCGCGGCCAGCACCGCCGCAGCTGCGGAAACGGGCGGTCTGGAGCGTCCGGTCGTCGAGGTCGACTACGAGGTCGGCGAATCGGTGACGGTGATGGACGGGCCGTTTGCCACGCTGCCGGCCACCATCAACGAGGTCAACGCCGAACAGCAGAAGCTCAAGGTGCTGGTCTCCATCTTCGGCCGCGAAACACCGGTCGAGCTGACCTTCAGCCAGGTCTCCAAGATCTAGCCCGCCGGGCAATCGAATTCAGGAAGGAACGTAGAACACTCATGGCCCCGAAGAAGAAGAAAGTCGTCGGGCTGATCAAGTTGCAGATCACCGCCGGGCAGGCCAACCCTGCCCCGCCGGTCGGTCCCGCGCTCGGCCAGCACGGCGTCAACATCATGGAGTTCTGCAAGGCGTACAACGCCGCGACGGAGAACCAGCGCGGCAACGTGATCCCGGTGGAGATCACGGTCTACGAGGACCGCAGCTTCACGTTCGCGTTGAAGACGCCGCCCGCGGCCAAGCTGCTGCTCAAGGCGGCCGGTGTGCAGAAGGGCTCGGCGGAGCCGCACAAGACCAAGGTCGCCAAGGTCACCTGGGACCAGGTCCGCGAGATCGCCGAGACCAAGAAGACCGACCTCAACGCCAACGACGTCGACGCCGCCGCCAAGATCATCGCCGGCACCGCCCGGTCGATGGGCATCACCGTCGAATAGTTCTCGACACAGCAGAACGCGTGGGAGGGCCAGCTTCGGCCCGATCAACCACGAACCCAACACAGATTGGACAGGTCAATGAGCAAGAACAGCAAGGCATACCGCGCGGCCGCCGAGAAGGTGGACCGCAGCAACCTCTACACCCCGCTGCAGGCGGCCAAGCTGGCCAAGGAGACGTCGTCGACCAAACAGGACGCAACCGTCGAGGTGGCGATCCGGCTCGGCGTCGACCCGCGCAAGGCCGACCAGATGGTCCGCGGCACGGTGAACCTGCCGCACGGCACCGGTAAGACGGCGCGGGTCGCGGTGTTCGCGGTCGGTGAGAAGGCCGATGCTGCCGTCGCCGCGGGGGCTGACATTGTCGGCAGCGACGACTTGATCGAGAAGATCCAGGGCGGCTTCCTGGACTTCGACGCCGCGATCGCCACCCCCGACCAGATGGCCAAGGTGGGGCGTATCGCCCGGGTGCTGGGCCCGCGTGGCCTGATGCCCAACCCCAAGACCGGGACCGTCACGCCCGACGTCGCCAAGGCCGTCAGCGACATCAAGGGCGGCAAGATCAACTTCCGCGTCGACAAGCAGGCCAACCTGCACTTCGTCATCGGCAAAGCGTCGTTCGACGAGAAGAAGCTGGCCGAGAACTACGGCGCCGCGCTGGACGAGGTGCTGCGGCACAAGCCGTCGTCGTCCAAGGGGCGCTACTTGAAGAAGGTGACCGTGTCGACCACGACGGGCCCCGGCATCCCGGTGGACCCGTCGATCACGCGCAACTTCACCGCCGAGGGGTAGGTTTTTCTGCGCGAGCAGCTAACCAGGGGGCTGCGCCCCGCCGTGGAGGATGAAAATTCTGCGGTGTGGTTCGGCTTGGTCGGGCGGTTGCGTTAGCGCTGGTCCGGGTTGACGCTAGAGGGGTGTTTCGGTAACCCTGTTGCGTCTGTGTTGCCGGCGAGCACGCCGAGCAGCTTGTGGTTGGAGTGCTCCCCCGTGGTTGGTGCGGGGGCCGTGGATTGTTGCCTTGAGCACGCGAGTGAGACTCCTGTATTTGTTTGCATTCCCCGAAACACTCTCCATTGCAACAACTTTGGATGTGAGTGGTGATTGATTATGGAAGTGATGCACCAGCGGTGTGCGGGTATTGATGTGTCGAAGAAAGACGCCAAAGTCTGCATCCGTATCCAGGGCCAGGGCCGACGCGCCACCACTTCGAAGGTGACGACGTGGGGTTCGACGTCGGGTGAGATCTTGGCGTTGGGCGCGTATCTGACGGCTGAGAAGGTCAGCTGTGTGGTGATCGAGTCGACCTCCGATTACTGGAAGCCGTTTTTCTATCTGCTCGAAGATCAACACTCGATCATGCTGGTCAACGCCAAAGCTGCCCGCAATGTGCCGGGCCGCAAGACCGATGTCTCTGATGCGGCGTGGCTGGCCGATCTGGGGGCGCACGGACTGGTGCGGGCTTCATTTGTACCCCCACCTGCGATCCGGATATTGCGTGATCTGACGCGTAGTCGCACCGTCATCACCCGCGAGCGCACCAAAGAGATCCAGCGTCTGGAAAAGCTTCTCGAAGACGCTGCGATCAAACTTTCGGCGGTGGCCTCCAATATCGTCGGGGTCTCCGGACGAGCCATGCTCGAAGCGTTGATCGACGGTGAGCGCGACCCGGCGGTTCTAGCTGACCTGGCCAAATGCGGGCTGCGCGCAAAGATCCCGGCATTGACCCAGGCCTTGCAGGGGCGCTTCACCGAACATCACGCGTTCATGGCCCGGCTCTTCCTGGACCGTATCGATGCCCACAGCAGCGATATCGCACGACTCGATGCCCGCATTGAGGAGCAAATCGCACCTTTTCAGTACGCCCGGGACCTGCTGATCAGTATCCCGGGCTGGTCTCAGGTGGTCGCTGATGTGTTCATCGCCGAAGCCGGCGCCGACATGAGCGTGTTCCCCTCAGCCGGTCATCTTGCGTCCTGGGCCGGGGTAGTGCCCGGCAGTAACGAGTCCGCAGGCCGGGTCAAATCCGCCCACCCCCGACCCGGCAATCGGCACCTCAAAGGCGCCCTCGGCATCGCCGCGCTATCGGCCGCACGCACCAAAAATACCTACATCGCTGCCCGATACCGGCGAATCGCCGGCCAACGAAGACCCACCCAAGCCCGCAAGAACACCTCCCGATCGGGCTCCATCCAAACCATGACAGCAACCGTGGCCATCGAGCACAAGATGCTCATCGCCGCCTGGAACATGCTCACCAACGGCACCTTCTACCAAGAACCCGGCACCGACTACTACACCCGACACCAAACCGGACGCGCCAAAGCCAAAGCGATCAAACAACTCCAAAACCTGGGGTACGACGTCACTCTCGAACCACGCACCACCGTCGCCTAACCATCACCACCTAGCCACTCACCAGCCGTGGTCACCTCTATTTTCGAGTGAGACGCAAAAGCCCCTCATTTCGGCACGAAATGGGGGCTTTTGCGTCTGCTCGCGCGTCCCGGGGTCAGCCCTCGAGGTCGCCTTCGGTTTCCAGCAGTGCCTGACGCAGCCCGTCTAGAGTGTCTTGCCGCGGCTCGGCCCACATGCCGCGCCCGGCGGCCTCCAGCAGCCGCTCGGCCATGCCGTGCAGCGCCCACGGATTGGACTCCGTCATGAATTTGCGGTTCTCCGGGTCGAGCACGTAGCGCTCGGTGAGTTGCTCGTACATCCAGTCGGCCATCACGTGGGCGGTGGCGTCGTAGCCGAAAAGATAGTCGACGGTGGCCGCCATCTCGAACGCGCCCTTGTAGCCGTGCCGGCGCATCGCCGACATCCAGCGCGGGTTGACGACGCGGGCGCGGAAGACCCGGGTGGTTTCCTCCGACAGCGTGCGGGTGCGGATGGCGTCGGGCCGGGTGTTGTCGCCGATGTAGGCCGCCGGCGCCTGACCGGTCAGCGCCCGCACGGTGGCCACCATGCCGCCGTGGTACTGGAAGTAGTCGTCGGAGTCGGCGATGTCGTGTTCGCGGGTGTCGGTGTTCTTGGCCGCCACCGCGATTCGCCGGTACTGGCGGTTCATGTCTTCAGTGGCGGGCCGGCCTTCCAATCCGCGGCCGTAGGCGAATCCGCCCCACGCGGTGTAGACCTGCGCCAGGTCGGCGTCGTCGCGCCAGTTACGGCTGTCGATCAGTTGCAGCAGTCCGGCGCCGTAGGTGCCCGGCTTTGACCCGAAAATTCGTGTGGTGGCGCATCTTTGGTCGCCGTGAAGGGCGAGGTCGGCGCTGGCGTGCGCGCGCACGTAGTTGTCCTCGTCGGGTTCGTCCAGGGCGGCGACCAGGCGCACGGCGTCGTCGAGCATGGTCACCACATGCGGGAACGCGTCGCGGAAGAACCCGGAGATGCGGACCGTGACGTCGATGCGCGGTCGGCCCAGCTCGCTCAACGGGATCGGGGTCAGGTCCACCACGCGCCGCGACGCGTCGTCCCAGACCGGCCGCGCGCCGAGCAGGGCCAGCACCTCGGCGATGTCGTCACCGGAGGTGCGCATGGCCGACGTGCCCCACACCGACAGGCCCACCGACCGGGGCCACTCCCCGTGGTCGGACCGGTACCGGTCCAGCAGCGAATCAGCCAGTGCCACACCGGCTTCCCATGCCAGCCGGGATGGCACCGCCTTGGGGTCGACGGAGTAGAAGTTGCGTCCGGTGGGCAACACGTTGATCAGTCCGCGCAGCGGAGAGCCCGACGGCCCGGCTGGGATGAACCGGCCGTCCAGTGCCCGCAGCACCTGGTTGATCTCGGCCGAGGTGCCGGCCAGCCGCGGCACCACCTCGGTGGCGGCGAACCGCAGCACCGCGGCGACGTCGGGGTTGTCGGTGAGCCGGTCGGCCGCCGCTGGGTCCCAGTCCGCCTTCTGTAGGGCGCTCACCAATTCTCGTGCCGCGCTTTCGGCCTCGTCGACGGCGACGCGTTCGTCGCTGCCGTCCTCGGCCAGCCCGAGCGCCTGCCGCAAGCCGGGCAGCGCGTGTTCGCCGGCGAAGAGTTGGCGGGCCCGCAGGATGGCCAACACCAGGTCGAGTTCGCCTTCCCCGGTTGGCTTTTGGCCAAGGATGTGCAGGCCGTCGCGGATCTGCACGTCCTTGATCTCGCAAAGCCAGCCGTCGACGTGTAGGAGCATGTCGTCGAAGGTGTCCTCGGCGGGGCGCTCGGTCAGACCCAGGTCGTGGTCCATCTTGGCGGCCCGGATCAGCGTCCAGATCTGCTGCCGGATGGCCGGCAGCTTGCCCGGGTCCAGGGCGGCGACGTTGGCGTGCTCGTCGAGCAACTGTTCCAGACGGGCGATGTCACCGTAGGTTTCGGCGCGGGCCATCGGCGGGATGAGATGGTCGACCAGCACCGCGTGCGCCCGCCTCTTGGCCTGGGTGCCTTCGCCGGGGTCGTTGACCAGGAACGGATAGATCAGCGGCAGGTTGCCCAGTGCGGCGTCGGATCCGCAGGCCGCCGACATGCCCAGCGTCTTGCCCGGCAGCCATTCCAGGTTGCCGTGTTTGCCGAGGTGCACGACGGCGTGCGCCCCGAAGCCGGTATCGAGCCAGTGATATGCCGCCAGGTAGTGGTGACTGGGCGGCAGGTCGGGGTCGTGGTAGATCGCCACCGGATTCTCGCCGAATCCGCGCGGCGGCTGAACCATCAGCACCAGGTTGTCGGATTGAATTGCGGCAATGACGATTTCGCCGTCGGGGTCGCTGCTGCGGTCGACGAACAGGTCACCGGGCGGGGCGCCCCAGTGGCGGGTCACCGCGTCGGTGAGCTCGGCGGGCAGCGTGCCGAACCAGTCGCGGTAGTCTTTGGCGGACACCCGAATCGGGTTGCCTTCCAGCTGGCCCTGAGTGAGCCAGTCCGGATCCTGTCCCCCACGTTCGATCAGTGCGTGGATCAGCGCGTCACCGTCGCCGGCTGCGACGCCGGGCAGCTCGCCGACGCGATACCCGTTATCGCCCATGGCCCGCAGCAATGCGACCGCGCTGGCCGGGGTGTCCAGGCCGACCGCGTTGCCGATGCGCGCGTGCTTGGTCGGGTAGGCCGAGAACACGACGGCGACGCGCTTGTCGGCCGGGTCGACACGTCGCAACTGAGCATGCCGGATGGCCAGGCCGGCCACCCGGGCGCAGCGCTCGCGGTCGGCGACGTAGGAGATGAGGCCGTCGTCGTCGATCTCCTTGAACGAGAACGGAACCGTGATGATGCGGCCGTCGAACTCGGGCACCGCGACCTGGGTGGCCACGTCCAGTGGCGACAGACCGTCGTCGTTGGTGTGCCACTGGTCGCGCGGGCTGGTCAGGCACAGTCCCTGCAGGATCGGGACGTCAAGTGCGGCAAGGTGTTCGACGTTCCAGCAGTCATCCGACCCACCGGCCGCCGCCTCCGCGGGCTTGGTTCCCCCGGCTGCCAGCACGGTGACCACCATCGCGTCGGATTCGGCGAGCTTGGCCAGCAGTTCGGATTCCGCGGTGCGCAACGACGCGCAGTAGACCGGCAGCGCTTTGCCGCCGGCGTCTTCGATCGCCTCGCACAGCGCCTCGACGTAGGCGGTGTTGCCGGCCAGCTGTTGCGCGCGGTAGTAGAGCACCGCGATGGTGGGGCCGTCCGGGTTTCCCGCATCCTGGCGCTGGAACACGCCCCAGGTCGGTGTCGCCACCGGTTCGGTGAAGCCGACGCCGGTCATCAGCACGGTGTCGGACAGGAAGGCGTGCAGCTGGCGCAGGTTCTCCACGCCGCCGTGCGCGAGGTAGATGTGGGTCTGCACGGCGATCCCGGCCGCCACGGTGGACCGTCCGGTCAGCTCGGCGTCGGCGGCTTGCTCACCGCTGACCAGCACGGTGGGCACGCCGCTGGCCAGCACCGTGGCGATGCCGTCCTCCCACGCCCGGTAGCCGCCGAGGATGCGCACCACGACGATGTCGGCGTCTTCGAGCAGGTCGGGCAACTCGACCTCGGCGAGCCGCGCCGGGTTGGCCCACCGGTAGTTCTTGTCGGTGGAACGGGCGGTGATCAGGTCGGTGTCGGACGTCGACAACAGCAGGATGGTCGGCTCAGCCACTCCCCATTCGTACCGCAGGGCGATCAGTCCACCGAATCGGCGCGTAGGGTCCAGGCATGAGCAGGGGTTTCGTCGTCATGTTCGCCGTCGGATTGATCGTGGCCCTCTTCGGCCTGATCTGGGCGCTGCAAGGCTTCGGAGTGCTGGGCGGCAGCCCGATGAGCAACACCACGACGTGGTCGGTCATCGGTCCGATCACGGCGTTGATCGGTGTGGTGATCGCGGTCTTCAGTTGGCGGAAACTGTCGTCGAAGTAAGGCTTTCAGGCCACGGTGAAGTTCACCGAGTGCCAGCCGGTGGCGCCGTCGGGGACGGGATCGGCCCGGTCGTCGGTCTGCGCGGCGCCGGTGTTGTCGATGGCTCGCACGGTAATCTGCTGCCGCCCGGGGCTTTTCGCCTGCCACCGGAAGCTCCACAGCCGCCAGGTTTCGTTGGAATAGCTTGCGCCCAGTTCGGCGGACTGCCAATCGCCATCGCCGATGCGGACTTCCACGGCTCGAACACCACGATTCTGCGCCCATGCCACCCCGCCGAACACCGCGGGTCCGATCGGCACCTGCTGACCGCTTCTCGGCACGTCGATGCGCGACTGCGTCTTGATCGGCGCACGCGCTGCCCAGCCATGCCTGGTCCAGTACGCCTTGGCCCTGTCGAAGCGGGTCAGTTCCAGATCGACGACCCACTTGGTGGCCGACACGAAGCCGTAGAGTCCGGGCACCACCAGCCGCGCCGGGTAGCCGTGCTCGACGGGCAGCGGCACCCCGTTGAGGCCGACCGCCAGCAGCGCCTCCCTGCCGTCCGTCACCGCCTCTACCGGCGTACCGGCGGTGAACCCGTCGATGGAGGTGGACAGCACCATGTCGGCGTCCTTGTGCACACCGGCCGCCGCCAGCAGATCGGCCAGCCGGTAGCCCGTCCACAGTCCCGTCGAAATCAGATCTCCGCCAACCGGATTGGATACGCACGTCAGCGTCGTCACGGTATCGACGACGTCAAAGCGTGCGAGATCCTCCAAGCTGTAGGTGGTTTCGTGGTCCACCATGCCGTGGATGCGCAACCTCCAGTCGCCGCGGCTGAGTTGCGGCACCGCGAGCGCCGTGTCGATTCGGTAGAACTCGGCATTGGGAGTGATGAAACTCGGCAGCGCAACACCTTTCGGCTGCACGTCGGGCGGTATCTGCGGTGCCGTGGTGCGCGCTCGCGGCAGGGCGAAGGTCTTGCGGTCAGCGGTCACCGAATGCGCCAACCGCGTGAAGAAGGCTCCGGCGACTCCGCTGACGACTCCAAAGCCCAGCAGTCCGAGCATGACCAGTCTGCGCCGGCCGGCATCAGGTGCATCTTCCGAATCGGACCAGGACCGACGGGCGAGCGCGCGCAGGACCGCCACGCCGCAAGCGGTACCCACGACGGTAGGGATGACGTCCAGCGCCGATCCGCCCTGCCGCGACAACACCGCCGCACAGCCGAGGACGCCGAGCACCACCAGCACCGCGCTGCCCATCGGGCGTCGTCGCGTCTCCAAGGTCCCGGCCAACGCTGCGATCGTGGCAACCACGATCAGCACGACCACCGCCAGGAAGGGCTTGTCCAAGGTGCCGAGGGTCTGTATCGCCCACTCTTTGACAGGGCCGGGCGTCAGGTCGATCACCGCCGAGCCGACCGCGGTGCGGGCGTCGGCCCGTCCGCCGAACGGAATGCAGAGCAGCTGGGCGACACCGAGAGCCACCGCGGCCGAGGCGACCCCGGCGATCATCCGTTCATTCCACGAGGCCGTCGCCATCGCAGCTACTCTACTCGCGACTGGAAAACCTTTGCGGTGCAGCAGGACAGCGGAATCGGGCGCGGTCCGGGTGAGCGGGACCGTACGCTGATGCGATGCACACTGAGTCTCTTGCCGGGAAGGTCGTCGCTGTTACGGGCGGCGCTCGCGGAATCGGTCTGGCCATCGCGACCGCCGCTCAGCGGTCAGGCGCCAAGGTGGCGATCGGAGACATCGACGACGCAGCCGTCACCGAGTCTGGCGACCGGCTGGGGTTGACGGTCTCGCGTCACCTGGACGTCACCGACCGCGCGTCGTTCATCGAATTCCTCGACGCGGTGGAGAACGGGCTGGGGCCGATCGACGTCCTGGTCAACAATGCCGGCGTGATCGCGGTGGGCAGCGCCGTGGAGGAGGACGACGACGTCACCCGCCGGCTGCTCGACGTCAACGTGTTCGGCGTCATCCTCGGCACCAAGCTGGGTGCGCAGCGCATGTTGCCGCGTCGTCGCGGTCACATCGTCAACATCGCGTCGCTGGGTGGTGTGTTACCGGCCGAGGGCATCGCCACCTACTGCGCCACCAAGCACGCGGTGCTCGGCTACACCGACTCCGTCCGGCTGGAGAATCGGGGCAGCGGCGTGCAGTTCTCGTCGATCATGCCGACGCTGACCAACACCGAGATGATCGTCGGCATCGGGCACGCGAAAGGATTCAAGAACGCCGAGCCGGTGGACGTGGCGCAGGCGGTGGTCAGCGTCATCACCAAACCCGAAGCGCGGGTGGTTATTCCGCGGTCGATGGGCATCATGGTGTCGTTGCAGCAGCGGCTGATGCCGCGTCCGCTGGCCGAAGCGATGGGGCGCGTGCTGGGCACCGACCGGGTGTTCACCAGCGACGTGCAGGCCGACAAGCGCCGGGGTTATGCAAAGCGGACCGGGACTTCCTGAGTTTCAGGCACTTCCGGGACAACCCCCAGCCGGCGGCCACGGCGGTCGACTACTTCACTTCAGCGTCGCCGCGATGCGCTCGGCGACTTCCCGTGCCACCAGCTGTGTCTCTTCGCCGTGACCCGGCACGTACCGGTCGGCGGCGGCGTCGTATTCGGCGCCGGCGATCGAGCCGTGATCGGCCGCCAGCTCAGCCAGGTCCACCGGCCATCCGATCCGTTCCAGTGCGGCTGCGAAGTCTCTGCTGGCCGCGACCGGTACGGCATCGTCAGCGACGCCGTGCAGCAACGTGAAAGGCGCGCCGATATGGTCGGACGGCAGCTCCTCGGTCAACACCCGACCGGTGATCGGATCCGGTGCCATGAATGCGCCGGCCAGGCAAACCGTATGTGCGAGAGCAAGATCGCGGCGGGCGCCGTCGAGGGTGAGGCCCGCGGCGGCGGCTCCACCCAGGGACCAGCCCACCAGCACGATGCCCTCGGTGTCGTTGCCGTGTTGACGGGCGAAGTCCAGCGACCGCAACAGATCCGCGCGGCCACCGTCGTCAGCGTGTGAGTTCCAATCCGGGGCGACCACCGCGGCGCCGTGGCCGGCGATCAGGCCGGCCAGCGGGCGGACCGCGGCGCGGGCATCGGTCTGCATGCCGTGCCAGAGCAGCACCAGCGGTTGAGCCGGGTCACCGAACACGTCGGCCAGCCGACCGGGGGCATATTCCTGCGTTCGCACAGACACCGGTGTGCCCGAGAAGTCTGATTCCAAACCGTGCCGCCGAAGTCGTACCGTAGTTGGGTGGCCAGAACCCGCGACTTCGACGCGTGTCCGGGCGCATTGCAGGTGCACCCGGCCGCCGACGGCGCGTTGGTGCGGGTTCGGCTGCCCGGCGGCATCATTACTGCCGAGCAGTTGACCACGTTGGCCCGGCTTTCGGTGGAACACGGCTCGGGCATGTTGGAGTTGACCGCCCGCGGCAATGTGCAGTTGCGGGCGGTCGCCGATGTGGACGCGGTGGCCGACGCGGTCGCCCGAGCCGGGCTGTTGCCGTCGGAAACGCACGAACGGGTCCGCAATATCGTGGCGTCACCGTTGTCCGGTCGGGCCGGCGGTAACGCCGACGTGCGACCGTGGATCGCCGAACTGGACGCGGCGATCTGCGGGGAACCCCGGCTCGCCGGACTGGGTGGCCGGTTCTTGTTCAGCATCGACGACGGCCGTGGTGACGTGTCGGGTCTGCGCGCCGACGTCGGTGTGATCGTCGCCGAGGACGGTCCGGCGCTGCTGGTCGCCGGGCGCGACACCGGTATGCGTCTGCACGACGTCATCGACGAGCTGATCGGGCTCGCAGTGCGGTTCGTGGAGATCCGCGGAAAGTCTTGGCGGATAACGGAACTGGACAACCTGGCGAAGCTGCTTCCCGGCGTCGCACTGGGCACTGAGTTCGCCCCGGTGACCAAACCGCCGGTGGGCTGGCTCCCCCAGGACGACGGACGGGTCGCGCTCGGCGCGGGGGTCCCTCTCGGGGTGCTGCCCGCTCGCATCGCGGAGTTCCTCGGCGCGATCGAGGCGCCGATGGTGATCACACCGTGGCGGTCGGTGCTGGTGTGCGATCTGAGCGACGAAGTGGCCGACGCCGCGCTGCGCGTGCTGGCGCCGCTGGGCCTGGTGTTCGACGAGCACTCGCCGTGGCTGAATGTCAGCGCGTGTACCGGCAGCCCGGGTTGTGCGCACTCGAGTGTCGATGTGCGCGCCGACGCGGCAGGGGCGCTGGACGAGACCTGCACCGTGCACCGGCACTTCGTCGGATGCGAACGAGCGTGCGGCAGCCCGCCAACCGGGGAGGTGCTGGTCGCCACCGGGACGGGGTATCGCGTACTGAGGTCTTAAGGTGGGCGGGTGCTCGACTACATCCGCGACGGCGCGGAGATCTACCGGCAGTCGTTCGCGACCATCCGCGCCGAAGCCGACCTGACCCGGTTCCCCGGCGACGTCGAGCGGGTGGTGGTGCGGTTGATCCACACCTGCGGGCAGGTCGACGTCGTCGAACACGTGGCGTTCACCAATGATGTCGTGGTCCGCGCCGGCGCCGCGTTGCGCCAGGGCGCCCCGGTGCTGTGCGACTCGTCGATGGTGGCTGCCGGGATCACCAGCGCGCGCCTGCCCGCGGGCAACGAGGTGGTCTCGCTGGTGGCCGACCCACGCGCGCCCGAGCTCGCCGCCCGCCGGCAGACCACTCGATCGGCGGCCGCCGTGGAACTGTGGGCCGAACGAGTGCCTGGCGCCGTCGTCGCCATCGGCAATGCCCCGACCGCGCTGTTCCGGTTGCTCGAACTACTCGACGACGGGGTCCCGCCGCCCGCCGCGGTGCTTGGCGGACCGGTCGGCTTCGTCGGGTCCGCGCAGTCCAAGGAAGAGCTGATCGAAAACCCGCGCGGCATGGCATATCTGGTGGTGCGCGGCCGTCGCGGCGGCAGCGCGATGGCCGCCGCGGCGGTCAATGCGATTGCGACCGAACGCGAATGACCGACCGGGGCACGCTGTGGGGAGTCGGGCTGGGCCCCGGCGATCCGGAACTGGTGACCGTCAAAGCCGCGCGGGTGATCGGTGACGCCGACGTGGTCGCCTATCACAGCGCGCGGCACGGTCGCAGCATCGCGCGCGGTATCGCCGAGCCCTATCTGCGGCCCGGTCAGATCGAGGAGCACCTGGTCTACCCGGTCACTACCGAGACGACCGATCACCCCGGTGGCTACGCGGGCGCGCTGGAGCATTTCTATGTCGAAGCCACCGAGCGCATCGCCGCGCACCTGGCCGCCGGGCGCAATGTGGCGCTGCTCGCCGAGGGGGACCCGCTGTTCTACAGCTCCTACATGCATCTGCACACCCGGCTCACCGAGCGCTTCGATGCGGTGATCGTGCCCGGTGTGACGTCGGTGAGCGCCGCCTCCGCCGCCGTCGCCACCCCGCTGGTGGCCGGCGACGAGGTGCTGTCGATCCTGCCGGGCACCCTGCCGGTGGCTGAATTGACCCGCCGGCTCGCCGACGCCGACGCGGCGGTGATCCTCAAGCTCGGACGCTCGTATCGTAATGTGCGGCAGGCACTTTCGGTGGCCGGCCGGCTGGACGAGACGTTCTATGTGGAACGGGCCAGCACGCCCGGGCAGCGGGTGCTGCCGGCCGCCGACGTCGACGAGACCAGCGTGCCGTATTTCTCACTGGCCATGCTGCCCGGGGGGCGGCGACGCAATGGCGCCTCCGCCGCCACCGGTTCGGTGGCCGTGGTGGGTCTAGGCCCGGGCGGCTCCGATTGGATGACACCGCAGAGCCGGCGCGAACTGGCCGCGGCGACCGATCTGATCGGCTACGGTAACTACCTGGATCGGGTGCCGGTGCGCGAGGGACAGCGCCGCCATCCCAGCGACAACACCGACGAACCCGGGCGGGCCCGGCTGGCCTGTTCGCTGGCCGAGCAGGGGCACTCGGTGGCGGTGGTGTCCTCGGGGGATCCGGGGGTGTTCGCGATGGCCACCGCCGTGTTGGAGGAGGCCGAGCAGTGGCCGGGCGTGCCGGTCCGGGTGATTCCGGCGATGACGGCAGCGCAGGCGGTCGCCAGCCGCGTCGGGGCTCCCCTGGGGCATGACTACGCGGTGATCTCGCTGTCGGACCGGCTCAAGCCGTGGGACGTGATCGCCGCGCGCCTGCGGGCCGCCGCCGCGGCCGACCTGGTGCTGGCCATCTACAACCCGGCATCGAAGTCGCGGACCTGGCAGGTCGGGGCGATGCGTGATCTGTTGCTCGAGCATCGCGAACCCTGCACGCCGGTGGTGATCGGCCGCAACGTGGCCGGCCCCGACGAAAAGGTGCGGGTGGTCCGGCTGGCCGACCTGAACCCCGACGAGGTGGACATGCGCTGCCTGCTGATCATCGGGTCGTCGCAAACCCGTTGGCAGACAACACATTCAGGTGATCGGGTTTTCACGCTGCGGCGGTATCCCGGCTAACTGCGGACCCCTCGCGAGCAGACGCAAAAACACCTCATTTCAGCATGAAATGGGGGTTTTTGCGTCTGCTCGCGCTACCGGAGCGCCGCCACTGCTCGCGCTACCGGAGCGCCGCCACCCAGTGCTCGGCCTCCTCGACGGTGCCGACTGTGTTCACTCCGTCGGGCAGGCGCGGACGCGCCACCATCACCACCGGGATGCCGAGTGCGGCAGCCGCATCCAGTTTGGGACGGGTCATGTCCCCGCCACTGTTCTTGGTCACCAGCGCGTCGATGCGGTGCTCGGTCATCAGCGCGAGTTCGTCGTCGTACTCATAGGGTCCGCGGGAGAGCAGCAGTCGATGCCGGGACGGCAACACGTCGGGAGCGGTGACCACCCGCACCAGAAACCATGCGTCGCTGTCGGCGAACGCCCGGACAGCCGATCGGCCGCTGGTCAGGAATACCCGCGAATAGCGTTGCCGTGCAACAACCTCCGCCGCCTCGGTGTCGGATGTCACGACCGTGGCGGCGCCGGGATCCCACGGCGGGCGGGCCAGCACCAACAGCGGTATCCCCAAATCGCCGCACGCTCGCGCGGCATGCGCGGTCATGGTGGCCGCGAACGGATGGGTGGCGTCGACGACGGCGTCGATGTGTGCGTCGTGCAGGAAGCTTCGCAGCCCGTCCACCCCGCCGAAACCACCGATGCGTACCCGGCCGACCGGCAACGCGGGATCAGGCACCCGGCCGGCCAGCGAGCTGACGAGGTCGACCCGCGGGTGCAGTCTTGTGGCCAACGCGCGCCCTTCAGCGGTGCCGCCGAGCAGCAGCACGCGCATCAATGCGGTCCCAGGCCGCGTCGCGCCGCGGAGTACAGATAGCTGTCGGTGAATCCTTCGGCGGCCAACACATCGCCGATCAGGATGACCGCAGTCTTGGTGATCTTCAATCGATGCATTTGTGCGGCGATGTCGGTCAGCGTGCCGCGCAGCACGGTCTGTTGCGGCCAGCTTGCGAAAGCCACGACCGCGACCGGGGTTTCGGGGCGGTAACCGCCGTCGAGCAGCTGTGGCACCACCGCGTCGATCTGCGCGGCGGCCAGGTACAGGACCAGGGTGGCGCCGGGTCGGCTCAGGGCGGTCAGGTCTTCGCCCGGCGGCATGGCGGTCGACAGCGTCGAGACTCTGGTCAACGTGACCGTTTGGGCCACGCCCGGCACGGTGAGCTCACGCTTGATGGCGGCGGCGGCCGCGGCGAAAGCGGTTACCCCGGGCACGATTTCGTAGCTGATGCCCCGGGCGTCCAGTTGTCGGCACTGCTCGGCCAGCGCGCTGTAGAGCGACGGGTCACCGGAGTGCAGTCTGGCCACGTCGTGGCCCGCGGCGTCGGCGGCCGCGAGTTCGCCGACGATCTGATCCAGCGTCAGCGGGCCGGTGTCGACGACTTTCGCGTCGGGCCGACATTGCGACAGCAGGTCTGTCGGCATGATCGAGCCGGCGTACAGGCACACCGGACAGCGTTGTAAGAGCCGTTGACCGCGCACGGTGATCAGGTCCGCGGCGCCGGGCCCGGCACCGATGAAATACACCGTCATTTCGTCACAACCCACTGCGTGACGGGCAGCTGCGGGCGCCACCCGGCGAACCCGCCCAGCGGTTCGGCTCGGTAGTGCTGAAATCGCTGCAGGCCCCCGCCGTGGCGGGAATATGCTTGCGTCAGTAGAGCTTCGGATTCCACGGTGACCGCGTTCGCTACCAGCCGACCGCCGTGCGGCAGGTGATCCAGGCAGGCGTCGAACAGACCGGGCTGGGTGAGGCCACCGCCGACGAAGATCGCCGACGGCCTCGGGGCACCGTTGAACGCATCCGGTGCGGCGCCGCGGATTTCGATATGCACACCGTGGGCCGCGGCGTTGGTCCCGATATTGCGACGACGCTGGTCATCACGTTCGAAGACGACCGCTGTGCAACCGTGGCCGGCTTGGCACCATTGCACCGCGATGCTGCCCGAACCGGCGCCCACATCCCATAACCGCTGTCCCGGACGGGGGGCCAACGCCGCGAGGGTGACCGCCCTGATGCCGTGTTTGGTGATCTGGCCGTCATGGGCGAAGGCGTTGTCGGGCAACGAGAACACGCGCTCGTCGGGCAGGTACCGAACGGCGATCACATTCAGGTCCTCGACATCGACAGGGGTGTTCTCGGCCCACCCCCGCGCGGTGTCGTCGCGGCGTCGTTCGCGCGGGCCGCCGAGTTCCTCGAGCACGGTGAACTGCGAGTCGCCGCGGCCGTGGTCGGTGAGCAGCGCGGCCAGTGATGTGGGGGTTCTCCCGTTGCCCGACAACACGATTGCCTGTCCCCCGCGCCGCACCGCGGTGTGCGGCTGCGCCGTCACCAGGCTGATCACCTCCGTCTCATGGACGTTCCACCCCATCCGCGCGCATGCCAGCGTCACCGACGAGACATGTGGCAGCACCCGCACTTTGTCCGGGCCGAACAACCGGATCAGCGTGCCGCCGATGCCGAACAGCAGTGGGTCACCGCTGGCCAGGACGTGGATGTTGGATTGGTCGACGGGCAGGTCTTGCAAGGCCGGCAACAGCGGGGACGGCCACTCCTTCCGGGTCGCTCGGACGGTGTCGTCGAGCAGGCCGAGTTGGCGTGAGGATCCGTAAACGACTGTGGCGTTGCGTAATTCGCGGCGCGAGGCATCCGAGATCCCGGCCATGCCGTCGGCGCCGAGACCGACCACGGTAATCATCGCGGCATCCGCCGCCACACGAATTGCGGCAGCAGCTTGAGCCCGAAGAACATCGGCCGCAACGCCCAGGGAATCCACACGGTGCGTCGGCCCTTGCGCAAGGCACTGGCCGTGGCCGCAGCGACCTGTTCGGGGGTGCTGGACAACGGCGCCGGTGCCATCCCCTCCGTCATTCGTCCGATGACAAAGCCCGGCCGTGAGATCAGCAACCGCACGCCGCTGCCGTGCAGGGCGTCGGCCAATCCGCTGGCGAAGCCGTCCAGACCGGCCTTGGCCGAACCGTAGACGTAGTTGGCCCGACGCACCCGCACCCCGGCCACCGAGGAGAACACCACCATGTCTCCCCTTCGGGCCTGGCGCATGACGGCCGCCAAATGGGTGAGCAGGCTGACCTGCGCGACGTAGTCGGTGTGCACGATGTCCACGGCGTGCGCGGCGTCGGTTTCAGCTCGGGTCTGGTCGCCCAGGATTCCGAAGGCCAGGACCGCGGTGCCGATGGGACCGTGATCGGCGACGATCGACTCGACGAGGGGGCCATGTGCGGTGACGTCGTCGGCGTCGAACTCTCTGGTGTGCACCGCCGCGGCGCCGGCCGCTCGTAGCGCGGCGACTTCGTCAGCGAGCCGGTCGGCGTTGCGCGCCAGCAGTACCACCGACGTCCCGGGAGCCAGGCGACGCGCGAGTTCGATGCCGATCTCGCTGCGCCCGCCGAAAATTACCACCGGACCCGTGCCCGTGTCGTCCACGGCTGTGATTATTGCCTGCGCTAGCGTGGAGGGCGATGGCCAAGACCACGACCCGCCTCACCGACGACGCGCTGGCGTTTCTCACCGAACGCCATCTGGCCATGTTGACCACGCTGCGAGCCGACAACTCGCCGCATGTGGTGGCGGTGGGATTCACCTTCGACCCCAAGACTCATATCGCACGGGTGATCACCACCGGCGGGTCACAAAAGGCCGTCAACGCCGAACGCGGCGGCATAGCGGTGCTGAGCCAGGTCGACGGTGCCCGCTGGCTGTCACTGGAGGGGCGCTCCATCGTGAACAAAGACGTCGACGCCATCCGCGACGCCGAGTTGCGCTACGCCCAGCGCTACCGCACCCCGCGGGCCAACCCGCGCCGGGTGGTCATCGAGGTCCAGATCGAGCGGGTGCTGGGCTCGTCGGAACTGTTGGACCGCGTCGAATAGCTCTCGTCGGCCTACGGCGTGAGGGTGTACTGCACCCACGCGCCGCCGACCGGTCCCGCCGCCGCATGCAGCAGGGAGTTCTGCACCCCGGTTCGTGGCAGTCCGAAGGTCAATCCCAAGGCCGTGCACGCGGCCGGAGCTGCCGCAAACGCGACGGGCGCCGTCACCGTCCAGGCACCTGACCCGGTCTGGCAGGCCGCGGGATGCGATTCCCCGCACGAGGTGGCCGCCCACCGGCCGTCGGCTCCCTGCAGCGTGCAGGTTCCTGCGCTCGCGCGCGGCTCGTCGGGCGCCCAACTCCACAACGTGCCCTGAATACGTCCGTCTTCGGGCAGCAACTGGTCGAAGCCGAACAGATTGACGCCGCAGTTGGTCATCGACTGCGTTTTGGCCGGGGTGAGCGCCTCCGGATTGTTGGGCGGCATGGTCGGGTGGACCAACGCAGAGACGAACGTCGAGTCCTCGAAATAGCGGACGATGTTGGTGGCATAGACGGGCGGACCGTAGGTGCCGTCGCAAGCCGGGTAGGGCTGGTACTGCGAGGTCTTACCGCTGTCCACCTCTTCGCCTTGCCAGTTGAAGACGGCGTTGCCGAGCGCTGGCGCACAAGGGCTGCCGCTGACCAGCACGACCTGGGCGCCGGCGGTGCGGACGTCGTTGCGTGAGACGGTTCTGGGAAGCAGCGCACAACCGTTGAGGCCGATGTCGGCGGGGTTCGGCGGGTAGATCAGGCTGGTTCCGTTGGGACGGCGCAGCTGAGTTTGCAGGGTGCTCAGCGCCGATGTGTACGCGGTGGGATTTCGCAACTGGTCCTCGACGAGAATCAGGACGACTTCGTTGGGGTTGGCGTTCAACCACGCCGCGATGCTGGGCAGCACCTGGTCCAGCAGCGGTTCGGTGGTGCAACCCAGGTTGGCCTGAGCTGCCGAAAGACCGTGGCAGACAGCGACACCGCGGCCGCCGAGCTGGCCGATCTGTGGCACGTAATGCAGATCCAATTCGATGGCTCGGACGTCGATATCGAGTTGTTGAGGCATCGACAGCTGCTGGTTGGAGTCGGCGTGGGAGGGGGTGAACTCGTTGGCGAGGCTGTTGAACGAGTTGTGGGTGCCGATCCACTGGGCGTTCGCGAACGGCACCGGGTCGCCGAGCGCGTACTGGAATCGGGCGGTGCGGTGTACCCATGACTGCAGATAGGCGACGGTCGCCGCTTGAGTCACTTTGTGCGCCAACGGAACCCGGCACAGGTTGTCCGGGATCCCGACCCTGCGGCATTCGGCGGCGACCGCGTCGGCGAGTTTGCCGGTCCCCACGCACGGGAAAGCGACCGGGCTGATGGCGTTGCACGGCGCGGTCGGCGACGGAGGGTTCGGAAGCTCGTTGACGTCGGCGGTCACCGGTGCGGCGTTGGCCCACGTCAGTGCCAGCGCACTCATGACGACCGCACACTTCAGCCACGGGGCGCTAAGCATGCGCGCAACCTTGGCACGGCGGTACTACCGGTTCAGGAAACGTTGTCGAGTTGGTTGAGTGTTGCAATCACGTCGTAACTACCGCGGTCGCAGCCTCCGTTGCCACTTCTGCTTCGTTGACGTTTGGCCGGTTTTCCCGGTTCACCGCCTACGCGCGGCAACGGTGAATTGCCGGGGTCCTGGCCGGACAATAGCCTCGGTTGTTGCTCGGTCCTATCGGTAGGCGGAGGGAGCCACAAGTGTTCGTCGACAACGCAAGATTGCGTTCAGGCGGCAGCGAATCGCACGGCGCTGGTGAGCACACCCACGTGGCCGTCAAACATCTTGCGCAAGCGATGTTTTCGTCACAGATGTTCGGTGACTATGCCGCAGCCTCCGCTTTTCACGATGTGGCGGCGTCGGCACGCGACCGGCATCAGGAAAGTTTGTCAGCTCACCGGACGAGCCTGGTCGCGATCGGTGACAACGCAGATGTCGCGGCGCAACGCTTCGCAGACATGGACGCCGACAACGCAACCCGGATTCGGGCGGTGCGGTGCACCTCCGCTATCTGAACGTCGCACAGCTGGTCGATCGCGCCGGTGGTGATCCATGGATCATTGACCAGAGCTTGCAGCGCGGACGCCCGGCGCAGATCGCAAGTCTGGCACAGGCTTTTCATGATGCGGGTCAGGCGACCAGCGACGCCGAGGCGGCGTTCGCCGAAGCCCGCCGCCAGTTCGAGGCGGCCTGGAACCGGGAGAACGGTGATCACCCGATCAACGACTCGGCCGAAGTCCGACGCACCACTGAATCCTTGGGAGTGCAAGCGGCACAACTTCCCAAGATCGCAGTGGCTCTGGAACGTGTCGCGGCGGCTTTGGCCGACGCGCAACGCGCGTCCCGTAGTCAAATCACGTCGCTGGAACGCGAACTCGAAGACATCGACCGCCAAATCGGGGAAGCTTACGCGCTCGCGGACAAAGGCCTCCTGTCGTGGGCCTACGAATGGGAGCTTGAGCGAGAAGTTGAAAGCCTCGAACAGCAGGCCGCCCATTGCCTGGCCAGGGTACTGCACGTGGTCAATTGGGTCAGGGACACGTATTCCGCTGTGCTGCAACGCCTGTCTGGAACAATGCGCTTCGAATTTGGCTATGATGCGGCACCGTTGGGCGCTTTGGACGGATACGAATTCGAGACGCCCTACCAGGCCGAACGCGACGTGCACGATGCCCTCGCCGGTGATCGACAGGCCGCTTCGCGGGTCAACGACATGTTGAACTCGATCACCGACGAACAGCGTGCCGGCAAGCAACCATTGACGCCCGAACAGGCTGCAGTGCTGAGTCAGTTGCAGGCTCAGCAGCACGGGATGTCGATCGCCGCAGTGGAAGCTGCCCAGGGTCGACTCGGTGACCAGGGGCAGCTGATCGCCAACTCGTGGCAATTGATGAGCAATCCCGCGATCGCGTTTCCGCGCACCGAACTCAAACCCGGGGCCACGCAGGGAACCGAGATGGTCAACGGTGGTGCGGCACAACTGCCGGACACCGTGCGGCGCGCACTGGATTCCCCCGGGGTTCTGTATGCGACTGATCTGCAGGCGATTTCGCGGTTGGTCAAGGGCGGCAATCCGGCTCTGCAAACCAACACAGAGCTGGATCGAGGAATGATGCGCAAGGCATCAGCGATCATGGGTGCGCCGATCTGGTCACATGACCGCGCCAGCAACGGCGAGAACTTCGGGCGGGACCCTTATCTCGACCCGTTAGTCGCCGGTATGTTCGCGGCGGTGTCGCCGGATCACCAGGTTGTGCACGATGCGTTGACTGGTAGAGGGGGTGACGAGTTCCTGGGACGCGTTACCCACCACTTCTGGTCTGATAACGGCAAAGGTGTTGCATCGCTGTTCAATTGGGCAGAGGCCGCTACGCATGGCCCGGAAGCGCGGCTCGCCGGCGAAACAGCTCACGCCGTCGCCACTTATATCGGGAGTCACGAACAGGAACTTCTCCATCTTCCCGGCCATCACACCCTCGGTGATGTGAATCCGCATCTGGTTGGGGGCATGGCACATGGACTGGCGCCCTACATCGGCAATATCGCTCACACGCCAGGCGGCCTGACGGAATTCGGCGAAGCCCCCGACAACATGGGTGCGGCCGAGTCCGGAACGATGCCGATGGCCAAGGGAATTTTCTCCGTGCTCAGCACTGAGCGTGCGGCTTCCGACTACTTCAACGGGATCGCCGCGAACCAGGCTCTGGTCGCCGAAAATGCTTATGTCAGCGAGCTGTTGAGCCATGCGCCGAACATGCACAGCTACAACGCCAACCTGGGCCATGCCATGACCCTGCGCGGGTTGATTGATTCGGGAATCCACAACGCGGTACAGGCGCGCGCCGACAATGAGCATGTTGTCGAGGATGCCGCACTGCGCAGCGAATACGACCAAAGAAAAACGGCGTACGAGGCTGGGGTCAAGATCGCCAGCTCGGGGATAGGCCTGATACCTAAGGTCGGTGTGATCACCGGCGCTGCAATAAGCGTGTACGGCACCCTCGTTGAGAACGACATCCTCGGACCTGCTCCCACAGCAACCGTTCTTACCGACCACGCCGTGCCGCCGATGTCCATCGGCAGGGCTGACCGCGAAATCCTCGACGCTGTACTCGCTTCCAGGCATCCCATCTCCCTTCCGGATGCGTACCTGGTTAACGGACATGTCGGGACCCCGGAAGAAGTGGCGAGGCTTATCAGCGGTCTGACGCCGGACGAATACGACCACGTGCTCAGCCAGGCGGTGACTGACCTGTTCGCACAGAACTTCGAGGCAGGCGCGAACCAGCCGGTCATCATCGACCAGCACATGATGCAGCGCTACAACCTGATCGTTGCGGACCCCGACCCGGCGAGGAAATAGCAACGTCCTGCCTGGCCTGGGTGTTGCGGCGGCACTGAATAACCGGGATGTCGAATTGGCGCTAGCATCACCGAATGCCGTGACCCTGCGGACGGTAAGCATCGAGGCGTGTGCTGGAGGCTCACAGCTTCAGGTACGGCAGCAACGCTTGGAAGGACATGATGAGCGGGGACGACCAGCTACGAATCATCCTCGACCAGCTTTCACAGCTGCTGGGGATACCCCCGCCGCCGATGATCACCCCTGACCAGTTGGCGACAGGGAGTTCTCAGATCAGTCAACTGCTGCGGGCGTTGGGTGCTGCGGCCAACGCGGGCGATGCCGGGGACAACAGCGAGGCCCAGGCCGGCCACGACGAACGGGAGGCGAAAACGTCCGATGCGCTGGCCAAGTTCCCGGCCAACGAGGAACAGGCCGCGGCGCAATTGGCCGGCGTCGGCGGTCAAGGTGAGATGTCTCAGATGTTGCAGCAGATGCCGCAGATGGTGTCGGGCATGGCCGGGGGGATTGCCGGCGCGCTCGGAGGTCTGCTGCAACCGCTGAGCCAGATTCCGTCCCAGCTCGCGCAGGCCGGGCAGCAGGCGATGCAGGCCGGGATGGGGATGATGCAGCAGAGCGCGGGCGGGGGTATGGGCGAACCCGCGGACCTGGTCGACGCCGAAGAACTCAGTGGCGGTGGCGGCGGATTCTCCGGAGGTGGCGGTGGCGTCAGCGGTGGTGGTGGCGGCGGTGCGGGCATCGAGGGAACCACACCAACGGCGATGCTCGGACCGCCGCCGACGCCCTCGGCCGGTACCGTGCCCGCCTCATCGCAGGCTGTCTCGTCTGCCGCGCCCGCGCCGGCGGAACCTGCGGCGCCCCAACGAGGTGCGATGGGAGCTATGCCGATGATGCCGCCGGGGGCCATGCACGGCGCCGCGGGTAGCAACAACGAAGCCAAGCCTGATACCAAACGCATCGTCGGTCCGACGGTGAAGAACGGTGCTCCCGTGCAGGGGCGCATCACCACACCACCGCCCGCGCCCGCGGTGGTCAAACATGTCGAGGGCAAGCCGGTGGCGACGCGGCGCATTCTGTTGCCGGACGACAAGCGCGGCGAAGAGGGCGCCGGCCCCGGCCGTTAACGCTGTCGCGGAGCAAATGCATGCTGTGGCTCTCGTATCCAGGTCAGCGTGCTTGTTCGGCGGTGGTGGCAAAGTGTGACTGGCGGAATTCCGGATGAACGATACGATCCTCGCGTGTCGAATGTGTCTGTGCCGCAGCCAGCTCCGTGGCCGCCCGTGGCGCCTCCGCCCCGGCGGCCGTCGCGGGGGCTCGCGCTGGTGTCGTTAGGGATTGCGTTGGTGGCAGTCGGCGTCGCCGTTGCGGCCTGGCTTCGTCCCGTACCCAAATATGAGCCTCCGGCTCCTCCGACGTATTCAAGTCAGCAGGTGGCGGATGCGAAGGCGAAAGTGTGCGCTGCGTACTCCAAGGTTCATCAAGCATTTGCCGTGGTTGGCGGACGCGACGGCGGTACGGATCCCACCGCTAGCCTCGCGGTTGCGACAAGTTCCCGCCAGGCGTTAGAAGTGGGTAGCCGGTACCTCCTGGCCAAACTTGCCGAGGAACCAGCTACTGTCTCCGATCTGGCGACGGCTGTCCGCAAACTGGCTAATGCGTATCAAGAGCTCGCTATTGACTACCTCGGCGACGCGAGCGATTCCGATGTGAAACCGTTGCGGCTATCGGTTGACCAACTTTCGGCAACAATTGATGGGCTCTGCTAGGTGACGGATTTCCCACCGGGGGAATGGTCCTTCTTGCTCATTGGCGATCAATGGCCTAGTGATCAAGAATTGATGGCTTTGCAGCGTGGTAGGTCAAATCGGCAAGCGCTCAGGAACGAATACTCCTGTTTCGCCAATCTATTACAAAGAGCTCAATCGGAGCTGCTAGCCGAGCAACATGGGCTCACGATTGACGATCTGCGCCAGCAGTTCCGACTCGGAGAAGATCATGCTCGACGCGTCGAAGAAAAAAACTCCGTGAAAGAAAAGGCGTATGGGGAGGCGTACGACAGTATGCAATGCCTGCGCCAAGCCTTGACCGCCCTGGCCGAAGAAGGCAATCGAGAAATCAGCGGAATTCAGAACTCCACGGAACCTCAGGCTGCCAAAGTTGCTCAGATCGTCGCAGTTATAGAGCGTTATCGAATGCTTGCAAACCTCGCGGCGGCCAAATACGGTAGCAATCTATTGGAGGCAATCCAGAGAATTCTAGTCGTCGAGGAAAACAATCAATCGGCTCGTGAATTCGCTACCGCCCATGGTGCTGACGTCGGCCAGATGTTCCGTCCTAGTGACCAGACCAAAGTGGAGGACCAAGTACGGACCATGCTCGGCGGACAGCCTGGTCCGACAAATTTGCCGGGTAATGCTTCCACTGCCCCCACGTCGCCGGGATCAACCTTGCAGGCCACGGGAAGAGAGGGAGTCCGACTACCACCCCATCTCGAAGACAGCCGATTTGTCGGCGGCTCCTATATACCGACACGCGGCGAGAGTCCGCGTTTGCCAGCAAACCTCCGAACAATACCGAAGGTCGATCCCGCGTCAGCACAATTGTCAGTACCGATAGCGCCGACACCGGCAGGCCAAGGCGGTGGAGGATCGACGTCGTTGCCTCATTCCATAGCGCCTTCCAACCCTTCATTGCCAGTCACTAATCCTGCTCCATACGGCCCGGGACCCCTTGCCGGCACCCCCGCGCCCCACGTCCTCCCATCCCCAACCATCTCCCCATCCGAACTCGCCCAAAGCTTCAACAAGGGCCTTGAGTCCGGCACTCCTCTATCCGCGACTGCCCATGCCGCCGCATCAACACCAACGGTGTCTGCGGAATCGCATCTCAGCCATCCCGCATCGACGACTCCGGCAGCGGTGCCTGCCGCGCAAGCCCATGTGCCAGTGGTCGATTCGCCGCCGCCGGCTCACCACGCCGCGGCGCCGGAAGCTTCGCCGCCTCCGCAGATAGTCGCGGCCGCGCCTGCGGTGGCGCCTGCGGTCACGCCGCAACCCGTCGGTCCACTCCCCTCTTACGGCGCTGACTTGAGGCCACCGGTTTCGACGACCATCGCACCGCCGCCACCTTCCAGTCCGCCCACAGCCGTGTCGGCGGCTCCGACATCGGCGCCGGTGAATCCCTCGGCCGGCCAATCGGGCACGGGCCAGCCTGCGGTGGTGCGCCAGACCAGCGCCGCCAACGCCGCATCTGCACCACCTCCGTCGGGCACGGCAGTCGCGGCTCACGCCGTCGCCGCCACGGCGACCGGAGCCGTTGTCGGCGCCGCATCAGCCGATGCCACCGCGCAAGCACGACTCCAGCGCCTGGTCAACGCGGTCGCCCGTCAACAACCTCGCCTGGCGTGGGCGATCGGCGACTGCGCGGATCAAACCACCGTGCTGACAACGGATTTGGCGAGCGGCTGGATCCCTCCGGGCATTGAGCTGCCGTCCGCGGTGACCCTGCTGGCGCCAGCCCGACGCCGCGGCAACCTGGAAGCCTTGCTGGGCGATGTCACGCTCGCCGCCAGCTACACGCCAATTCATCACGTCGCCGCCGACGACGACGAGCGGCCTGTGATGTCACCGCGACCACGATCCGCGCCTGAGGTCAACGAACTCGGCTGGGAACTCTGTCAGGCCACCCAGTGGCGAGACGGCCTCCCGCGACTGGCGCACACACTCGCGAAGGCAGTGACGGCGGGTACCGGGGTGCTGGACTCCGAAATCGACCTGCTGCACCAGCATTTGAAGACGGTCAGCACCCAAGTCCTCGACAGCTACCCCGACGCCGTCGACGCACAGCACATCGGTAACTGGCAACTGCTGGCTGCCATCGATGCGCTCATCGGCGGGGAAAAGGCCGTCGCCAACTATCACCTGGCTTGGTTCCTGACGGGCACACCCGACAACGGTCCCGATTAAGCGGTGTCACAACTTGTCGCTGATAGCCGGTCAATCGAGAAGCAAGTCCGGACAGTGACAGATGTGGCAAAGGCCGACGCCCGGCGCCCAAATCAGACGCCTCGCCTCACAAGTACATCCCCACCGGCGGTTCGGCTCGATACCGTCCGCTACCCAACTCAGCCAGCAGCGCCGCCGTACTCAAAGTTCCACTCAGCACCGCGCGACGAACGATCTCGCGGATGTCGCTGCCGGTGGTGCGCTCGGGTAGCGCGGCCACGACCGCCGCGGGATCGACGTCGTCACCACCCGGCACCCCGCGGATCAGCGCGGCCAGGATCAGCGCGGCATCGGCACGATCCGGATAGCCGACCTCGACGATCGAGTCGAAACGGCCGGTGCGAATCGCCGCCTTGTCCAGCGTCGCGGCGTCGTTCGTGGACGCCAGCGTCAGGATGCGGGCCTCGGGCTTGATGTCCATGGCCTGCAACAGTTCTGAGAGCCCCCCGCCGCCGGTCGCGCGGTCCCGACACCACAAATCGACATCCTCCAACACCAGCAGCACCGGACCACCGAGCCGCTGCGCCTCTTCCACCACTACGGTCAGCAATTCCGCACCGGCTCGCGCCTCGACGTAGATGACGGTGAAGTCACCGACCACTTCACGCGCCACAACCGCGCTCACCGCCGACTTGCCGGTCCCGGGCGGACCGCACAACAGCACTCCACGCCGCGCGCCGAGGCTGTGCGCGTTCAGCAGTGCGTGACGGTCGAACCGACGTCACGCCTAGCGCGACCTCAGTCCACACTTCGTCGCCCACGATCACGTTCTCGCGCGTCGCGGTCGAAGGCAGGTCAATCACCGACAAGCTCAACCCGTGCCGGTAGCTGGCGCGCACGACCCGTCCTCGGTACGGGTTGAGTTCGTTGGCGCGTTCGGCGAGCCGGTCCAGCACCGCACGAGCCTGAGCCTGCTCGGCCGGCGTCACATAGACGCCCACCGCGGCCGAATGCATCATGGTTTCGCGCGTCTCGATCTGCACCACGCAGCCCGTGTGGTGGAGCAACGTCCCGGCGGCGAAATGCACACGCAGACAAAGCGGATGGCGGTAGCGCTGCTCCCCGATCTCGGTTTGCGTCCACATCGGCGGGTTCGCGTACTCCCCCGGGCCGATCTCGCAGACGCCCGTGAACTGATCGATCCACTCCGCGAGCGCCAGCGCGGTCGTCAACCCGGACACCGCGTTCAGTTCGCGTTCTTCCTCCAGCAGATGCCCGCAGTCGGCCACGCCTAGGCAGCGCGCGGTGAATCGTTCGGCGGTTTCGGCAGTTTCGCGCTCCGTCGCACCGACCAACAGCTCGCCCAGCGCTCGCAACGCCGGCCGCACACCGTATTCCAGTCCGTCGAGCCATGCGTTGACGTCGGCGATGGACCGGCGGTGCGGGCCAGTTCCGGCGGTGAAGTCGGTCAGTTCTTGGTCAGTGAGGTTCATCTGCTTCGTGGTTGTTTCGGGGACAGCGCAACGGAGCAGGATCGCACCCGCACAGGCGGAAGGTCAATCGAATTTCTCAGGACACCGGCACAATGACGAGCTCGTGCGGACGGTTGTTGACCGACGTCGCGCCGTCGTCGGTCACCACCACGATGTCCTCGACGCGCGCGCCCCACCGTCCCGGGAAGTAGATGCCCGGTTCGATCGAAAACGTCATGCCCGCAACCAATGGCAGATCGTTGCCGGCGACGATATAGGGCTCCTCGTGTACGGACAGCCCGATGCCGTGCCCGGTGCGATGCACGAAATACTCGCCGAGGCACGCCGAGGCCAATACATCGCGGGCGGCGGCGTCGACCTGTTCTGCGGTCACCCCCGGCCGCACGAAGTCGAACGCCGCCCGTTGGGCTCGTTGCAACACCGAATACTGTTGCGCCACTTCCGGACTGGGTTCACCGATGCTGTAGGTGCGGGTCGAGTCGGAATGGTAGCCGGGCTCGTAGGTGCCGCCGATGTCGACGACGACGATGTCGCCTACCGCCAATTCGCGGTCCGAATACCTGTGGTGGGGATCTGCACCGTGCGGCCCCGATCCGACGATGACGAACGCCACATCTGAATGCCCCTCGGCCACAATTGCTTTCGAGATATCGGCGGCAACGTCGGCTTCGGTCCGGCCCGGCACCAGAAACGACGGCACCCGGGCATGCACCCGGTCGATCGCCGCGCCGGCCTTGCGCAGCGCGTCGATCTCGGCCTCCCCCTTGACCATTCGCAGCTCGCGAAGCACATCCGTGGCCAACACGGGCATCACACCCAACGCCGCGGCCAGCGGCAGCAGATGCAGCGCGGGCATGGAGTCGGTGACGGCCACCGCGGCCGGCTCCGACCCCAAAGCCTCACGCACCAACCGGTAGGGGTCGTCGCCGTCGACCCAGTCCCGCACATCCAGTCCCAATTCGGCCGCGGCCGAGCCCCGCAGCGACGCGAGTTCCAATCTCGGCAGCACTACCGTCGGGTCACCGACGGCCGGCAACACCAACGCGGTGAGCCGCTCGAACGTCTCCGCACGTGAACCGAGCAGATACCGCAAGTCATACCCCGGACTGATCACCAACCCCGCCAGCCCGGCCCGAGCGGCCAATCCGGCGGCGGCGTCCAAACGGCGGGCATAAACCGCGGCCTCGAATCGGTGAGAGTCCATGGCAGCCAAGGCTAACCGGACGCCCCTGGCAGGATTACCCGCATGTCCGCTCCCCTCGCGCTGTTGGACGGCGCCAGCATGTGGTTTCGCTCCTTCTTCGGGGTGCCGACCTCAATCAAGGCGCCCGATGGCCGCCCGGTCAACGCCGTCCGCGGGTTCATCGACTCGATGGCCGTGGTCATCACTCGACAGAAGCCGAGCCGGCTGGCGGTGTGCCTGGATCTGGATTGGCGCCCGCAGTGGCGGGTGGAGCTGATCCCGTCGTACAAGTCGCAGCGCGTCGCCATGGAAGAACCGGCCGGAGAGCCCGACGTCGAAGAAGTGCCCGACGAGCTGACACCGCAGGTCGACATGATCATGGAGTTGCTGGACGCGTTCGGGATCCCGACGGCCGGCGCTCCGGGTTTCGAGGCCGACGACGTGCTGGGCACGCTGGCTTCCCGGGAACGAAAAGACCCGGTGGTGGTGGTCAGCGGGGACCGCGACCTGCTGCAAGTGGTTGCCGACGACCCCATGCCGGTCCGGGTGCTCTACCTGGGCCGCGGTATGTCCAACGCCACCTTGTTCGGTCCCGCGGAGGTCGCCGAACAGTACGGAGTGCCGGTGGATCGGGCGGGGTCGGCCTACGCCGAACTCGCGCTACTGCGCGGCGATCCTTCCGACGGTCTGCCCGGCGTGCCCGGGGTGGGCCAGAAAACCGCAGCCACCCTGCTCGCCCAATACGGTTCGCTGGACCGGATCGTCGCTGCCGCCGCCGACCCGAAATCCAAGCTGGCCAAAGCACTTCGCGCGAAACTGCGTGACGCCGCCGACTACATCGTGGCCGCGGAAAAGGTCGTGCGCGTCGCCACCGACGCCCCCGTCACGCTGTCGACGCGCACCGACGAGCTGCCGCTGCACGCCAAAGACCCGAAACGCACCGCCGAACTGGCGACCCGCTACGGCGTCGGCTCTTCGGTCGCGCGACTGCAGAAGGCTCTGGATGCGCTGTAGTTACTGCGGCCGACCGACCTCGTAGGTGCCCTTGTCGTCCTGGAACGTCACCGTGACGCGCTTTGATGCGCCGTCGATGCTGACCGTGCAGTCGAAGGTGCCGCCCTTCTTCACGGTCGGGTCAGAACCGCCGTTGCACTTGACGTCTTTGACGTTCTTGGCGCCGTAACCGTTGGTTTCGTCAGTGAGAATCGACTGCACGCCGGAATTGGCTTTGTTCACGTCGAGCTTGGTGGTGACGAAGAAGCCGGGCACCACGAACCCGAGTATCCCGATGACCACGATGAACAGCGCCGCGATGCCGCCGATCACACCGATGAGGAGACCTTTGGAGCGCTTGGGTCCTGGTTGCGCGTACGGCGCGGCCTGACCCGGGTACTGGGCGGGTTGGCCGTACTGCGGGCCCGTCTGACCGGGCTGACCGTACTGAGGCTGACCGTACTGCGGCTGCTGCCCGTACTGGGGAGTCTGGCCGTACTGCGGAGTCGCGCCGAACTGGGTGGCTTGCGAATTCGGGTCGTAGCCGGGCTGCGCGTACTGCTGCGGATAGGCCTGGTCGGCTTGCTGTTGGTAGCCGGGATACTCCGCGGCCGGGTACGACTGGGCGTGCCAGGTCGCGTCCTGGTTCGGCTGCTGCTGCCAGGGCGACCCCGCCATCGTCGGGTCCGAGGAACCCTGGCCAGGTTGCTGCCACCTCGGGTCTGGTCCACTCATCGTCACTCCTCAGTCCGATTTGTGCTGGCCACACGCTGGGCCGGCGATCACGTCCGGATGTAACCGTAGCTTCGGCTTAGCCTACCCGGCGTCAACTGCGACGACGCCGCGCCGAACGTCATTGATAGCGCGCTTGGCTGTGGCCCGCACATCGGGGTCGGGCGCCGCGTTGCGAACCTGGTCGAGCAAGTCGAGCACCTGGCGGCACCAACGTACGAAGTCCCCTGCTGACAGCGGTGTTCCGGAGTCCGACACCGCCAACGCCGCCGCCAGGTCTCCGCTGCGCGCCCAACGGTAGACCACGCGGACGAAACCGTCGTCGGGTTCACGACTCTGAGTGATGCGATGGGTGTGTTCGTCGGCGCGCAACGCCGTCGACAACCGGGACGTCTGCAACAGTGCCCGGCGCAATGCCGGCGTGGGCACGTCTGACGCGAACGGTGCGCCCGGGCCGTCACCGCCGCGCGCTTCGAACAGCACCGCCGACACGACCGCGGCCAACTCGGCCGGCTTCAGACCCGCCCACGCGCCGGTGCGCAGGCATTCGGCCACCAGCAGGTCGCTCTCGCTGTAGATGCGCGCCAGCAGTCGCCCGTCGTCGGTGACCTTGGGATCCGCGGCGGGGCCGGTGATGAACTCGCGCTCGGTGAGCAGCCCGACGATGCGGTCGAACGTGCGGGCCAGGGAGTTGGTGGCGGCGGCAACTTTGCGCTGCAGCTGCGCATTGTCGCGTTCGATGCGCAGGTAGCGTTCGGCCTGGCGGACCTGCTCATCCAGGCCCGCCGACTTGTGCAGCGGGTGGCGGCGCAGCTCCTCACGTAACGAGGCCAGCTCGGGGTCGTAGTGCGCGTCGTCCTTGTCGCGACGGCCGGCGGGGATCGTCAGCCCCTCGGCGGCCGAGCGCAGCGCGGAGGCCAGGTCCCGACGCACCCGCGGTTGCCGGTGTTCGACCCGCTTGGGCAGCGTCATGGAGCCGACCGGCGGCGTCGACCCGGAATAGTCGGCCGAGGAGATCCGCCCGGCCCAGCGATGTTCGGTCAGCACCAGCGGTCGCGGGTCGGAACTGTCGCGCGCCGACTCCAGCACCACGGCCAGCCCGCCGCGGCGTCCGTGGTTGATGTTGATGATGTCGCCACGGCGCAGCGCGGCCAGCGCATCACTGGCAGCCTGCCGGCGGTGCAGCCGAGAGGCGCGCGCCTGGGAACGTTCGCGCTCGCCGATCTGCGCCCGCAGCCGGGTGTAGTCGAGTACCGGCGTCTGGTGACCGCCGATCTCGGCGGCGATCTCGTCGAGCATTGCCTTGCCGCGTTCGATGCCGCGAACTATCCCGACGACCGACCGGTCGGCCTGATACTGGGCAAACGACTGCTCCAACAGTCGGTGCGCCTGCTCGGGCCCCAGCTGATGCACCAGGTTGATCGTCATGTTGTACGACGGAGCGAACGAGCTGCGCAGCGGGAACGTGCGGGTGGAGGCCAAACCGGCCACCTCGGACGGCTCGACGTCCGGATGCCAGAGCACGACCGCGTGGCCCTCGACGTCGATACCTCGCCGGCCCGCCCGGCCGGTCAGCTGGGTGTACTCCCCCGGCGTCAGTGGCACGTGCTGCTCGCCGTTGTACTTCACCAGCTTCTCCAGCACGACGGTCCGCGCCGGCATGTTGATGCCCAGGGCCAAGGTCTCAGTGGCGAAAACGGCTTTGACCAGGCCGGCGGTGAACAGTTCCTCCACGGTGTGACGGAACGCGGGCAACATGCCGGCGTGATGGGCCGCCAGCCCGCGCAGCAAACCCTCACGCCACTCGTAGTAGCCGAGTACGGCCAGATCGGCGTCGGCCAGATCACCGCAGCGGTGTTCGATGACCTCGGCGATCTGCGCACGCTCGGCCTCGGTGGTGAGCCGCAGCGGCGACCGCAGACATTGCTGGACGGCCGCGTCGCAGCCGACCCGGGAGAACACGAACGTGATCGCCGGCAGCAGTCCGGCGGAGTCCAGCGCGGCGATCACGTCGGGCCGGGCCGGCGGACGGTAGAAGCGGGGACGGGCGGGCCCGCGCCGCCGGGGCTGCCAGTCCGACATCCGGTCGGCCTCGCGGCGATGGGCGATGTGGCGCAACAGGTCAGGGTTGACGTGCGGTTTGTCCTTCTGGGTGTCCGAGCGGTAGTCGAAGAGGTCGAACAACCGCTTGCCCACCAGGACGTGTTGCCACAGCGGCACCGGCCGATGCTCGTCGACGACCACGGTGGTGTCCCCGCGCACCGTCTGGATCCAGCCGCCGAACTCCTCGGCGTTGCTCACCGTCGCCGACAGGCTGACCAGCCGCACCTCCTCGGCCAGGTGCAGGATGACTTCCTCCCACACCGGGCCGCGCATCCGGTCGGCCAGGAAATGCACCTCGTCCATCACGACGTGTGAAAGTCCTTGCAGCGCAGACGAATTCGCGTAGAGCATGTTGCGCAGCACCTCGGTGGTCATCACCACCACCGGGGCGTCGGCGTTGACCGACAGGTCTCCGGTCAGCAGCCCGATCCGCTCCTTGCCGTAGCGGGCGGTGAGGTCGGAATGCTTCTGGTTGCTCAGCGCCTTCAGCGGCGTGGTGTAAAAGCATTTGCCGCCGGCGGCCAGCGCCAGGTGGACGGCGAACTCCCCGACCACGGTCTTGCCGGCACCGGTCGGCGCACAGACCAGCACGCCGTGGCCGGCTTCGAGTGCGGCGCAACCCCGCTTCTGGAAGTCGTCGAGCTGGAAGGAGAGCTCGGCGCTGAAGCGGTCCAGTTCGGTCATTTCGCACTCCGCGAGGGCGCCCAAAATGTCAGCTCCGCCGGCGTGTCGTCGTACATTTGGGCGCGCTCGCGGACGGAGCGGGCAGGAAGGTCAGGTGACGTCGTCATGCGTCCCGCCGAGCACCGAGGGCTCCGGTATCGGCTCGGGTTTGTCGATGACCGAGGCCTCGTCGTCGGGGATTGCTGCGGCCTCGCGCTTGGCCCTGCGCTTGTCGTGCAGTCGGGCGATCTGAATGGCGAACTCGAGCAGCACCGTCAGCGCCAGCCCGAGCGCGGTCATCGAGAACGGGTCCGAGCCGGGGGTGAAGATCGCCGCGAACAGGAACATGGTGAATATCAGCCCACGCCGCCACGCCTTGAGCCGCTCGTAGGTCAGCACGCCGGCGAAGTTGAGCATCACGATGAGCAGCGGGAATTCGAAGCTGACGCCGAACACCACCAGCAGGTTGATCAGGAAGCCGAAGTACCGGTCGCCGGAGAGCGCGGTGACCTGCACATCGCTGCCCACCGTCAACAAAAAGCTCAGCGCTTTGGACAACACCAGGTAGGCCAGCGCCGCTCCGGCCACGAACAGCAGCGCCGCCGGGATCACGAACGCCACGGCGAAGCGGCGTTCCTTCTTGTAGAGCCCAGGGGTGATGAACGCCCACAGCTCGTAGAACCACACCGGGCAGGCCAGCACGATCCCGGCCGTCATCCCGACCTTGAGCCGCAGCATGAACTGGTCGAACGGCGCGGTGGCCAGCAGTCGGCACTGCCCGTCGGCGCTGATGCTGGCGCGCGCCGATTGCGGCAGCGCGCAGTACGGCTGCCGCAGCCATTCACCCAGGCTTTCCAGCCCGAAGATCGGGTGCGAGTACCAGATGAATCCGAAGGTGGTGGTGACCACGATCGCGGCCAGCGAAATCAGCAGCCGGGTGCGCAGTTCGGTGAGGTGATCGACCAACGACATGGTCGCGTCGGGGTTGACGCGGCTGCGCCGATTGCGCGGATTGAGCCGTTTCAGAGGACCGAAGGCGCGCGCTGAAGCCCGGGAACCTTTCACCACATTCGGTCGACAGAGCCGCCGGGTTAGGCCGGCCGCGCCTCGGTGTGACCCTGCTCAGCGGCAGCCGGGGGGTCGACGCGCTGCGATTGCACCGGCGTGGGGGTCTCGATGGCCGCGTCGGTCTTGTTTTCGCTCTGCATCTCGCGGACCTCGGATTTGAAGATCCGCAACGACTTGCCCAGCGAACGCGCCGCGTCAGGGAGCCGCTTGGCACCGAACAGCACGATCACCACAACGGCCAGGATCAGCCAGTGCCACGGTTGAAGACTGCCCACTTTGATTACCTCCAGACGTTCGCCCCGATGTTACCGCAGGACAGGCCGCCCACCGGACCACGCGCACCGCGCGCCGCCGGCCACGACGCTGTCAGCCCAGTTCAGCGGCCTGGTAGGCGTCCAGCGCCGTTGCCGCGGCCGCACGCACCCGCTGCGCGAGCGACTCGGGCGCCAGCACCGTCACCTCCGACCCGAATCCGAGCACCAGCCGCGTCATCCAGTCGTCGGAGGCGTAGGTCATCGTCGCCTCGCAGGATCCGTCGGGCAGTTCGCGCACCTCACGCATCGGGTAGTACTCGAACATCCACGACACCGACGGCGCCACCAGCAGCGTCGCCGACGGCAACGACGGATCCCCGTCAAACAGCGACGTGTCCGGCGGCGACTGCAACGCCGGTTCGGGCGCGCGGGCGGCTTCGCCCAGGTCGGTGGCGTCGACGATGCGGTCGAACCGGAACAGCCGGACGCCCTCGGCTTCGCGCGACCACGCCTCCAGGTAGCTGTGACCGCCGATCAGCAGGACCCGGATCGGGTCGACGACCCGCTGGGTGAGTGAGTCGTGCGAGGCGGCGTAATAGTCGATGGTCAGCGCGTGCTGGTCGCGCACGGCGGCCCGCACCGCAGCCGCAGCGCGGCTCTCGATCGGTGCCGGTTCGTCGACGGCGGCGACGTTGGGTTCGTGCCCGACGGCACCGGCGCCGGCCGCCGCCGCGATCTTGGCGATCGCGCTGCGCGCGGCCTGCGGATCGACCACACCGGGGATGTCGGCCAGCGCACGCAGCGCCACCAGCAAACCGGTCGCCTCGGGCGAGGTCAGCTTCAACGGCCGGTCGATGCCTGCCGAGAACGTCACTTTGACTGTGTCGCCGGAGAACTCGAAGTCGATGAGATCGCCAGGCAGGTAGCCGGGCAGCCCGCACATCCAGAGTTGGTCGAGGTCAGCCTGGAGTTGCTTCTCGGACACCCCGAGCTGGGCGGCAGCGTCGGCTTTGGTGATGCGCGGGTTGGCCAGCAGGTAGGGCACCATGTTGAGCAGCCGAATCAGGCGTTCGGAGATGGCCGTCATTCGTCCCCGCCCTTCCCGGTCTGCGCCCGCAACCGGACCAGCACGTCTTCGCGCAACGACGCCGGCTCCAACACGATCGCGTCGGCTCCGTAGCCGGTGATGTCGCGCGCCAACCGGTCGCTGAACACGATGTCGATCTCGATCACGTCGCCGTCGCGGCCGGCCAAGCGGCGCTGCCCCACCAACCTGCCGGCGCGGCGCAACGCGGTGGCGCGGCCGTCGGCAACCCAGACGGTGGCGTGCGCGCCGGTCGGCGCTTCGGTGACCGCGGCGGCGACGATCCCGGGGAGGTCGACACCGTCGGGCACGGCCACGTCGCCTGGTTCCCCGATGGTCGTGACGCCGGGGCCGATGCGCGACAGTCGAAAGGTCCGGGTGGCGTCGCGGTCGCGGTCATGGCCGACGAGATACCAGCGGCCCCTGTCGGTGACGACGCCCCACGGTTCGACGGTGCGGGTGGCGTAGGGTTCGGCGCGCGACGGCCGGTGCGGGAATTGGACAGCCTGCCGAGATTCAATGGCGGACAACAGGATTCCGAGCGCATCCTCCGAGCCGCGAAGTCCGGTGACGCCGGCCGGGCTGGCGATCGCCACCGGCACTCCCTTGTCTACGGGGTCGACGTCGACGCCGGCTGCACGCAGCTTGAGCAGCGCGCCCTGGGTGGCGGTGACCAGTTCCGGCGACTCCCACAGCTGCGTGGCCACCGCGACCGCTGCCGCCTCGGCGGGGGTCAGCTCGACTTCGGGCAGTGCGTAGGCCTCGCGGTTGATCCGGTACCCCTCGGTGGGGTCCAAGTTGGATACCCGGCCCACTTCGAGTGGGATGCCGAGGTCGCGCAGTTCGTTCTTGTCGCGCTCGAACATCCGGGAGAACGCCTCGGCGGTGGGGCTGTCGGAGTAGCCGGCGACGCTTGACCTGATCTTTTCGGCGGTGATGTACCCGCGCGTGGACAGCAGGGCGATGACGAGATTGACCAGGCGCTCGACTTTCGAAGTGGGCATCCGGTTAAGGGTTACATACTCGCGATCAGCCGCTTGACCCGCTCGTCGACCGCCCGGAACGGGTCCTTGCACAACACCGTGCGTTGCGCTTGGTCATTGAGCTTGAGATGCACCCAGTCCACGGTGAAGTCACGCCCGGCGGCCTGTGCTGCGCTGATGAACTCGCCGCGCAACCTGGCGCGGGTGGTCTGCGGCGGATGGTCGACGGCGTCGGCGATCTCCTCGTCGGTGGTCACCCGCGCGGCCAGACCCTTGCGCTGCAACAGGTCGAACACGCCGCGGCCGCGTTTGATGTCGTGGTAGGCCAGGTCCAGCTGCGCGATCTTGGGGTCGGACAGCTCCATGTTGTAGCGGTCCTGGTAGCGCTGGAAGAGCTTGCGCTTGATCACCCAGTCGATCTCGGTGTCCACCTTGGCGAAATCCTGGCTCTCGACGGCGTCGAGTTGGCGACCCCACAGGTCCACGACCTGCTCGATCTGCGCGTTGGGCTCGCGGGTCTGCAGGTGCTCGACGGCGCGGCTGTAGTACTCGCGCTGGATGTCCAGCGCACTAGCCTGACGGCCACCGGCCAGCCGGACCGGGCGCCGCCCGGTGACGTCGTGACTGACCTCGCGGATCGCGCGGATCGGGTTGTCCAACGAGAAGTCACGGAACGCCACGCCGGCTTCGATCATTTCCAGCACCAGTGCGGCCGTGCCGACCTTGAGCATCGTGGTGGTCTCGGACATGTTGGAGTCGCCCACGATGACGTGTAGCCGTCGGTACTTTTCCGCGTCGGCGTGCGGCTCGTCGCGGGTGTTGATGATCGGACGGGATCGGGTGGTCGCGCTGGAGACGCCCTCCCAAATGTGTTCGGCGCGTTGGGAAAGACAGAAGGTGGCCGCCTTCGGCGTCTGCAGCACCTTGCCGGCACCGCAGATCAGCTGACGGGTGACCAGGAACGGCAGCAGCACATCGGAGATGCGGGAGAACTCGCCGGCGCGCACGATCAGGTAGTTCTCGTGGCAGCCGTAGGAGTTGCCCGCCGAGTCGGTGTTGTTCTTGAACAGGTAGATGTCGCCACCGATGCCTTCGTCGGCGAGGCGCTGCTCGGCGTCGACCAGTAGGTCTTCGAGCACCCATTCCCCCGCGCGGTCGTGGGTGACAAGTTGCACCAAGCTGTCGCATTCGGCGGTGGCGTACTCGGGATGGCTTCCCACGTCGAGGTAGAGACGGGCGCCGTTGCGGAGGAACACGTTGGAGCTGCGCCCCCACGACACCACCCGGCGGAACAGATAGCGGGCCACCTCGTCCGGGCTGAGTCGACGATGCCCGTGGAAGGTGCAGGTGACACCGAACTCGGTCTCGATGCCCATGATTCGTCGCTGCACAGTTCGAGGGTACTTGCTGTCCGACAGCGACGGTGAGCAAGCCGCGCAGTGCAGCCACGGGTTTTGTCTTGCCCGGCGCAAATTGCCGCGGTTTCCGGAGGCGGTAGGTATCGTGATGCCGAATCGAAAAGTTCGGCTCATCGAAAATCTCCGTCCTCGGCCCGGTCGGGAGGTCCTGTTTGATGTCAGCACCGGATGCCCGGTGACTGCCCCGTTGTTCATGGCCACGCCGCCGGAGGTGCACTCAGCGCTGCTGAGCGAGGGCCCGGGGCCCGCGGCGTTGCTGGCGGCGGCGGCGGCATGGAATTCGCTGAGCGTCGAATACGCCACGGCCGCCGAAGAACTGACCGGGCTGATCGCGTCGCTTGCCTGGGAAGGGGCCGGCGCGCAATCTTGCGTAGCCGCGCATGCGCCGTATGCGGCGTGGTTGCTGGACGCGAGCGTCGACAGCGCAGCGATCGCCGCGCAGCACGAGACGGCGGCCACGGCCTACGTCGCGGCGCTGGCAACGATGCCGACCCTGGCCGAGTTGGCCGCCAACCATGTCACCCACGCCGCGCTGGTCGCGACGAATTTCTTCGGGATCAACACGATCCCGATCGCGTTCAACGAGGCCGACTACGTGCGGATGTGGATCCAGGCCGCCACCACAATGACCGTCTACCAGGCCAGCGCGGAGGCGGCGCTCACCTCGACTCCGCAGCCGGTCCCGGCGCCGCGAATCCTGGCAGCACCGGCAGCGACGCTGGATCCCGGGCGAATGTTCTTCAACGCATTCCAATCGTTCCTGCTCGACCTCGGAGTCAACCCGCTCATCCGTAACCCGTTGGTTTCCAACGCACTTACCGATCTCATCGCGGACGTGCTGGAGAACTTCGGCATCTACTGGGACCCCGCGACCGGCATGCTCAACGGTCTGAGCTACGAGTACTACGCCGACGCGACTCAGCCGATGTGGTACGTCGCCCGGGGACTCGAACTCATCGGGGACTCGATGCAGATGACGCAGAACCCCGCCCAGGCGCTGCAGTATTTCGTCGCCCTGTCCGTGTTCGACTGGCCCACTCACATCGCCCAACTCGGAAACGCGCTGACCCAAGCCCCGCTGCTGCTGGCAGCTGTCGGGGGTGCGATGACGGTCCCCGCGACGGGCGCGGGCGCGCTCACGGGTCTCGCCGGGCTGGCGGGCTTATCGCACCCGACCACCGCGGCCGCGCCGGTGCCCATCAGCACGGCGCCGGACTCCTGGCCGGTCGCAGGCATGAACTCTCCCGTGACGGCATTCGCGTCGGCTCCTGGAACCGCGCCCACACCCAGTCCCGCCCCGTCGACCGTGTCGACCGCCGCTTCCCCACCGCCGTCGCCGCCGTCGCCTCCGGCAGGTTTCATGCCGCCTTATGCAGTGGGTCCGCCCGGCATCGGCTTTGATTCCGGGATGGCCTCTGGCCTGAGCGCTCAGGCCAAGAGGAAGGCACCCGAGCCCGACACCGCAGCCGCCGCGGCGCAGTCACCGGCCGCGAGTCGCCGGCAGGCCCGGGCGCGACAGCGCAAGCGGACAACGCAGCGTCATTACGGCGACGAGTTCATGGATATGGATGTCGAGGTCGATCCGGATTGGGCGGGGCCAGAGCCCGCCGAACCCGACACAGCCACGGCCTCACACCAGGGTGTCGGCCACCTCGGATTAGCTGGGACAGTAAGCCGTGATACCGGGGCCGACGTCGCGGGATTGACGACGTTGACCGGCGACGGATTCGGCGGCGGGCCCACTGAGCCGATGGTGCCGAGCACTTGGCGGTGACGGCGGTTGCGCGGCGTCCGGCCGTCAGTTGCGGGGAACTCAGTCCGCCGAATCGCCCTCGGACTCGGATCCCTCTGCTGGCCCATCCGAATCGTCCGAAGCGGGTTCCTGCAGCAGTGATTCCAGCGTCGAACGGTTGATCCGGCGGAACGCGCGCCGAGGCCGGTTGGCGTCCAGGATCGCCACTTCCAGGCTGGCCACGCCGACGCTGGACTGGCCGTTGCTGCTGGCGTCCGCGCTGCCCGCGCGCAACGCCTCGACCGCGATCCGCAGCGCGTCGGGCAGGTCGGCGTTCTCGGTGAAAGACTCCTTGAGCGCGTTGGTGATCGGCTCGGTGGTGCCGCCCATCACCACGAAGTGCGGCTCGTCGGCGATCGACCCGTCGTAGGTGATCCGGTAGAGCTCGGGGGCCTTCGTCTCGCCGTAGTGCGCCACCTCGGCCACACACAACTCGACCTCGTAGGGCTTGGCCTGCTCGGTGAAGATGCTGCCCAGTGTCTGGGCGTAGACGTTGGCGAGCTGGCGGCCGGTGACGTCGCGACGGTCGTAGGCGTAGCCGCGGGTGTCGGCGAACTGGATTCCGCCGCGGCGCAGGTTGTCGAACTCGTTGAATTTGCCGGCGGCGGCGAACCCCACCCGATCGTATAGTTCGCTGATCTTCTGCAGTGAGCGTGACGGGTTTTCCGCGACGAACAGCACGCCGTCGGCGTAGGCGAGCGCGACCACGCTGCGCCCCCGGGCGATACCTTTGCGCGCGAGCTCGCTGCGCTCGCGCATCGCCTGTTCCGGCGAGATGAAATACGGAAAGCTCACTTCTCACCACCATCGGGGCCGAAAGTGTCGGCGCGCGAGCGGCTCTCGATGACCTCGCGGGCCAACTCGGCGATGCGTCGCTCCGGGATGTCCAGCGCACCGTCGGCGTCGATGGTGACCGCGGTCGGATAGATACCGCGCACCAGATCCGGTCCGCCGGTGGCCGAGTCGTCGTCGGCTGCGTCGTAAAGCGCTTCCACGGCCACCCGCAACGCCGAATCGGCGTCGGCGACTTGCGAATACAGCTTCTTGATCGACGACTTGGCGAAGATCGAGCCCGAGCCCACCGACTGATAGCCCTCTTCCTCGATGTTCCAGCCGCCGGCGGCGTCGAAGGAGACGATGCGACCTGCCGATTCGGGGTCGCCGGCGTGGATGTCGTAGCCGACCAGCAGCGGCAGGGCCACCAGACCCTGCATCGCGGCGGGCAGGTTGCCGCGCACCATGATCGCCAGCCGGTTGACCTTGCCGGCGAACGTCAGCGGCACCCCTTCGAGCTTCTCGTAGTGTTCGAGTTCGACGGCGTAAAGACGGGCGAACTCGACGGCGATCGCCGCGGTGCCCGCGATGCCGGTGGCGGTGTAGTCGTCGGTGATGTAGACCTTGCGCACGTCACGGCCGGCGATCATGTTGCCCTGCGTCGAGCGGCGGTCACCGGCGATCAGGACGCCGCCGGGGTATTTCAGGGCGACGATGGTGGTGCCGTGCGGCAGCTGGTCGCCGACGGTCGCGCCGCTGATGCTGGCCGGAAGCAACTCCGGAGCCTGGCGCCGTAGGAAGTCGGCGAAAGACGACAGGTCTACACCTGATGTACCGGAGAGTGCTGGGTTGATGGGTAGGCGGTCGGGCAACTGCCAGGTCACTGGCCGCCCTTTTGGACGTATGCCCGCACGAAGTCCTCGGCGTTCTCTTCCAGGACGTCGTCGATCTCGTCGAGCAGATCGTCGGTGTCTTCAGTCAGCTTCTCCCGGCGCTCCTGGCCCGCGGCCGCCGCGCCGGTGATGTCGTCGTCATCGCCGCCGCCACCGCCACGTTTGGTCTGCTCCTGCGCCATCGCCGCCTCCTGCTCCCTCACGGGCAGTCGCCCGTTGGCTTTTTTCTACCCTACCGGTCACGACCGACATCTCGTCGGCCTAACAACCCTCAGCTGGTCAGTTGTTCCACCAGTTCCGCGGCGCTGTCCACCGAATCCAGCAGTGCGCCCACGTGCGCTTTACTGCCTCGCAGCGGCTCCAAGGTCGGGATCCGCACCAGCGAATCACCACCCAGATCGAAAATCACCGAATCCCAGCTGGCCGCGGCGATGTCGGCGCCGAACCGGCGCAGGCATTCGCCACGGAAGTACGCGCGGGTGTCGGTCGGCGGGTTGTCGACCGCTTCGAGCACCTGGTGCTCGCTGACCAGACGCTTCATCGATCCTCGCGCCACCAGGCGGTTGTACAGGCCTTTGTCGAGTCGCACGTCGGAGTACTGCAGGTCCACCAGGTGCAGGCGGGGTGCCGACCAGCTCAGGTTTTCGCGCTGCCGGAAACCTTCCAGCAGCCGCAGCTTGGCCGGCCAATCCAGCAACTCGGCGCACTCCATCGGGTCACGCTCGAGCAGGTCCAGGGCGTGCGCCCAGGTCTCCACGACATGCGAGGCGCGCGGATCCGGGTCGCGGCTGTCGACCAGTTTGGCCACCCGGTCGAGGTAAATCCGTTGCAGCGCAAGGCCGGTGAGTTCCCTGCCATCGACCAGCGCCACGGTTTGACGCAGCGACGGGTCCCGGCTGATCGCGTGCACCGCATGCACCGGGCGCGCCAGCGCGAGGTCGCTGAGGTCGACACCTTCCTCGATCAGGTCGAGCGCCAGCGCGGTGGTGCCCAACTTCAGATAGGTCGAGGTCTCGGCGAGGTTGGCGTCGCCGATGATGACGTGCAGTCGCCGGTACCGGTCGGCGTCGGCGTGCGGTTCGTCGCGGGTGTTGATGATGCCGCGTTTGAGGGTGGTCTCCAGGCCCACCTCGACCTCGATGTAGTCCGAGCGCTGCGAGAGCTGGAAACCGGGCTCGTCGCCGGACGGGCCGACGCCGACGCGACCGGATCCGGTCACCACCTGCCTGGAAACCAGGAACGGGGTCAGGCCCGCGATGATCGCCGAGAACGGTGTCTGGCGGCTCATCAGGTAGTTTTCGTGCGACCCGTACGAGGCGCCCTTGCCGTCGACGTTGTTCTTGTACAGCTGCAGTTTCGCGGCGCCGGGCACGCTTGCGACATGCCGGGCGGCGGCCTCCATCACCCGCTCGCCCGCCTTGTCCCAGATCACCGCGTCCATCGGATCGGTGCATTCGGGCGCGGAGTACTCCGGATGCGCGTGGTCGACGTAGAGCCGCGCTCCGTTGGTCAGGATCATGTTGGCCGCGCCGACCTCGTCGGCGTCGACCACCGGCGGGGGGCCGGCCGAGCGGCTCAGGTCGAAGCCGCGGGCGTCGCGCAGCGGCGACTCGACCTCGTAGTCCCAGCGGGTCCGCTTGGCGCGCTGGATGCCGGCGGCCGCGGCATAGGCCAGAACGGCCTGCGTCGATGTGAGGATCGGGTTGGCGGTCGGGTCCGACGGCGAGGAGATGCCGTATTCGACCTCCGTCCCGATAATCCGTTGCATGCCTTGAGCTTAGGCGGGTCGACGATGCAGCCCCGGCCGGGGCTGCTGAGGAGGCCGCGGCTGGGGTGCTCGATTAGCGGGCTGGGCGCTCGATTAGCGGGCTGGGCGCTCGGTTAGCGGGCTGGGCGTCGAGTGTGAACTCAGGGACTCGAGCGTGAACTCAGGGACTTGAGCGTGAACTCAGGGACTTGAGCGTGAACTCAGGGACTTGAGAGTGCAGCTACGGTGGCCTGGGGGGCGAAATCCCGCCCAGGCTTCACCCGCAAAGCCTGGGCTTCACCCGCAACGCCCAGGCTTCACCCGCGGAAGCCCCGCGTTCAAACTGGAGACGCTGAGCGCCACACTCCACCGGACTAATTCGCGGATCGGCGAGCGTCCCGAGGTTAAGGTGAGCCGTCATGGGCCCCTCATCGGCCACGGACGAGGCGGAAAGCTGGTTCTTGGCGCGCGGTCTGCCGTCGGTGCTCACGACACGCGGCCGGTGGCGCCGACTGTGGTCGCGGTCGGCCCCGATGTTGACTGCCAACGCGACGCTGCACTGCTGGACCGTGCCGGTCCTGCTTGTCACCGAAGGCAAAGACGTCGTGATCGACGGCGCGCCGTCACCGCGGGAATGGGTCCTCCTGCTGCTCATCGTGCTCGCTCCGATAGCAATGACGACCATCGGGTGGCTGGTATCCCGCATATCGAACGGTCGTTATCGGGCATTGGCGTCCACGGTGGCGATGACGATCATCGGTGTCGTCATCGTCGTCGGAGCGAACCCTGCACACCTTTTGAATGCCGTCGGCGCCGCGGGGGTCCTGATGCTGCTGACCGGCTGCGGCGTCGGGTCGGTGGCGGGCTGGTCGGCGCGCATGACGCTCAGTCACTTCGCGACCATCGGGGGTCTTGCCGTCCGGGCATTACCGGTGGTGCTGTTGACCACGTTGGTGTTCTTCAACGGCAACGTCTGGCTGATGTCGGCCACGATCAGCGCCGAACGCCTGGCGTTGGCGATGCTGTTCCTGGTCGGTATCGCGGCCGCGTTCGTCGTGTCGGCGACGGCCGAGCGGGTCAGACCGATGCTGCGGACGCATGCGGCGGGTCCTACCGCATCGGAGTACCTGGTCGACACACCTTTCGAGACCATGCCGGACCCGCCGAGCAGTCCCCCGCTGAGCCGCACAGAGCGCGCCAATGTGGTCTTCGTGCTGGCGGCCTCACAGCTGGCGCAGATCACGGTCGTTGCGGTGCTGACTGCGGCAATATACGTGACACTCGGGCTCATCGTGCTCACGCCACAGCTGTTGAAGGAATGGGCGCACACCGCCTCGGACAACGCCACCATCTTGGGCCTGACCGTCCCCGTCCCGGACGCCTTGATCCATCTGTGCCTGTTCCTGGGCGCGCTGACGTTCATGTACATCAGCGCCCGCTCGGCCGGTGACGACGATTATCGCTCCACGTTCGTCGACCCGCTGATCGACGATCTGCGCGCGACGCTGACGGCCCGCAATCGCTACCGTAGCCGCGTGCGAACGCGCCGGTGACCATTGTTGACGCCGCTGACCTGGGTGATTAGGTTCACCCTGGTGTCAGCCCCTCAGTCGAGCTCCCCCCGCCACCAGAAGGCGGACGATTTGTCCGGGAAACGTTATGGCGAAGTACTTCTCGTCACTCCCGGCGAGGCGGGGCCCCAAGCCACCGTCTACAACAGCTACCCCCTCAACGACTGTCCGGCCGAGTTGTGGTCGGCCCTCGACGCCCACACCATCGCGACCGAAAACGGCGCTGCCACAGCGCTTCTCAACGGTCCGCGCTACTGGCTGATGAACCGGATCGAAAAGACTCCGAAGGGCCCGCAGATCGTCAAGAATTTCGGCGGCATCGACATGTTGCTGCAGGCCACCGTGCTGCTGTCGTCGATGAATCCGACGCCCTACACCGTCAACCAGGTGAGCCGGAACACCGTCTTCATCTTCGACGCCGGCGAGGAGATCTACGAACTTCAGGACCCCCACGGCCGGCAATGGGTCATGCAGACCTGGAGCCAGGTCACCGATCCCGCCCTGTCGCGGGCCGACCTGCCAGGGCTCGGCGACCGGCTCAACCTGCCAACCGGATGGGCCTACCGCTCGCGCGTGCTGACCGAAGAGTTGCGCGTCGACACCACGACTCAGGCGGCCCAGGTGCTGCAGGACGACCTGACGAACAGCTATTCGCTGGCAACCTAGTCCCTGCGGTTCGCCATCCAGCTGCGATGCTTGATGGCCGCCTTACGCGCGGCCTTCGAAAGCGCCTTGTCCGACAGGTGATGCCCTAGCGCATCGAGCACCACGGCGGTCTCGGGCGCGGCATGACGCCACAGGTCCTCGAGCACCTGCAACGGTTCGTCCAGTTTGGCGAAAAAGCTGCGGAGTTTCTCCGGGTTGTCCACCTCGATTGCCAGCGAGTCAACCAATACCGTGACGTCGATGAAGCTGCCGAGGGTCGCCGCGTCGGCGCGCTCGCGGGAGATCAACCACAGCGCCGCATGTCCGGCGACCGCAGTGTCCAAGAGTTGACGAATGATCGGCTCGGATGTCTCTACGTCGAACGAATCCAGCGCCGCGAAGCCCGTAATCCGACTCGCCGCGTCATCGGAAGCCACGATGGCCTGGGTAAGCATCTGCACCCGCTCGGCCGGCGACCGGGACGGTTGCCAACCGGCCATCAAGGCGTCGCAGCTGTCCGGCATCGACACCATCGCGGCGAGCAATGTGCTGGCGTCGCTATCGGCTACGTCCTCCGCCTGCCGCAGGACGTAGCCGGCCTGGTCGAGAAAGTCGGGCAACACATGACGACCAAGCGCGGTCAGTGACACGGTGCCATCAGTCCAATAGCCCCCATACCGATGCGGTACCTCCACGCGGTCGGCCCACCGCACTGCGCCGGTTTGCTCGAGAATCTCGAAAATGCGGCTCATACAGTCCCCGACGAACCTGTCCATCAGGTTTGCATCGTCCTGCAACTGATCGTCGGTGACGGAACGGGCCCACTGCAGAATCGAATCGAACGAAAGTTGGGAGTTCCCAGGTGCGAGCAGCGGGGCCAGCCAATGCACGACCCCGTCGTCGAGCAACTCGTGGAGGTCGTCGAAATACGGATAACCGCCGGCATAGCGCAACTGCAGGGGCCCGAACTCGATGATCGTCGCAACGAGTGTCTTCGCTCGCTGCAGGATCGAGTGGGCGTTCCACGCCTTGACTGGAACCAAACGGCGCTGATGCACCCGGACCGCCCCGACGACTTTCGCGATGTCCAGGACGAAATTCAACCCGGGCAAATTGGCCGTAGTGTGTGTCCGCCAGGTCTTGTCGCCGATCTGCGGGTCCATCTCGTCGCCGGTGTCGAGCAGTTCTATCAACGCCCGACCATCGGCTAACTTCAGATTTCCTTTGGCCGTCAAGGCTTTTCCGCCCGGGCCGAGATAGTCGCGCAGCGCATCGAGCTTGGCCATCAGTGGCGCCGCCGCGGCAGCAGCCTCCACGTCGGCCATTGGCGGCGCGACGTAGACGAACGGCAACTCGTATGGCTCGGCCGGAGCCGCTTCGGGCTCTTCGCCCTCGAAGAATCTGTCGGTGAGCGCTCTGCGCTGCTCGAACGGCAGCGCGTTGAACTCGTTCATCCGCGCGTCCAGCGCGGCCTGCACCTCGGACTCGGACAGTTCGGACAGATCCAAACCATCCAGTAATGATTTGCCCATGCCGAAGTTGGCGGGATCGCTCATCTCTTCTCGCATACTCGCGACGAGATCTACGGCCAAGCGCCCGAGTCGGTTCGCCCGATCCACACCGCCGACCAACCGGCCACTGCGGGCCATGAAGTCGAAGTAGACAGAGACCGCTTCGCACAACTCGTGGGCGCTGTCGGCTGCACGAGCGACCTTGCGGGGACACCACTCGAGCAGAAATTCAGTGACGTCGCTGGCGGAGAACTCGTCGAGCTTGCGGTTGGAGTAGTGGTAGCGCCAATCCAGGAAGAGCTGGATGTCGGACGTCAGTCCGTCCGGCACGTCTCCAGAACCGCCGAGTTCATAGAGCAACTCGTCCCGGACCGCGTAATAGGCATCGTCGTCCCCGGCCTCGAAACGCAATCGCACCGCTGCGACATTAGTCGCACAGGCCGCCGGATGCTTAAAGGTACTGACCCAAGTTCGACTCGGTGTCGATGGCCCGCGACGCGCTCGACGACTTACCCGTGACCAGCGTGCGGATGTAGACGATCCGCTCGCCCTTCTTGCCCGAGATCCGTGCCCAGTCATCCGGGTTGGTGGTGTTGGGCAGGTCCTCGTTCTCGGCGAACTCGTCGACGATCGAGTCGAGCAGGTGCTGGATGCGCAGACCCGGCTGCCCGGTCTCCAGCACAGATTTGATCGCGTTCTTCTTCGCGCGGTCGACCACGTTCTGGATCATCGCCCCGGAGTTGAAGTCTTTGAAGTACATGACCTCCTTGTCACCGTTGGCGTAGGTGACCTCCAGGAACCGGTTGTCGTCGATCTCGGCGTACATCCGCTCGACGACCTTTTCGATCATCGCGGCAATGCAGGCCGACCGGTCGCCGTCGAACTCGGCCAGATCGTCGGCGTGCACCGGCAACGTCTCCACCAGGTACTTGGAGTAGATGTCCTGTGCCGCTTCGGCATCCGGGCGTTCGATCTTGATCTTGACGTCGAGACGGCCGGGCCGCAGGATCGCGGGGTCGATCATGTCCTCCCGGTTGGAGGCGCCGATCACGATGACGTTCTCGAGCCCCTCCACGCCGTCGATCTCAGACAGCAGCTGCGGGACCACGGTGGTCTCGACGTCCGACGAAACGCCGGTGCCGCGGGTGCGGAAGATCGAGTCCATCTCGTCGAAGAACACGATGACGGGTGTGCCCTCCGAAGCCTTCTCCCGCGCACGCTGGAAGATCAGCCGGATGTGGCGCTCGGTCTCACCGACGAACTTGTTCAGCAGCTCGGGACCCTTGATGTTGAGGAAGTAGGACTTCGCCTCGCGGGCGTCGTCGCCGCGCAAATCAGCCATCTTCTTGGCCAGCGAGTTGGCAACGGCCTTGGCGATCAGCGTCTTACCGCAACCGGGCGGGCCGTAGAGCAGCACACCTTTGGGCGGCCGCAGCGCGTACTCCCGGTACAGATCCTTGTGCAGGAACGGCAGCTCGACGGCGTCGCGGATCTGCTCGATCTGGCGGGTCAGGCCGCCGATGTCGGAGTAGCTGACGTCGGGAACTTCTTCGAGCACCAGGTCCTCGACCTCGGCCTTGGGGATGCGCTCGAACGCATAGCCGGCTTTGGTGTCGACCAGCAACGAGTCGCCGGGCCGCAGCCGACGCGGCCGGCTGTCGTCGTTGAGGGCGTCGGGGTGGCCTTCTGGCAGATCCTCGGCGACGAGCGGCTCGGCCAGCCACACGATGCGCTCCTCGTCGGCGTGGCCGACCACCAACGCGCGGTGACCGTCGGCGAGCACCTCGCGCAGCGTGGAGATCTCGCCGACGGATTCGAACGTCCCGGCCTCGACGACGGTGAGGGCTTCGTTGAGCCGGACCGTCTGTCCCTTCCGCAGCACAGTGGTGTCGATGTTCGGCGAGCAGGTCAGGCGCATCTTGCGACCCGAGGTGAACACGTCGACGGTTTCGTCCTCGTGAGTGCCGAGCAGGACGCCGTAGCCGCTGGGCGGCTGCCCCAACCGGTCGACTTCCTCCCGCAACGCCAACAGTTGTTGGCGGGCCTCTTTAAGAGTTTCCATTAATTTGGAATTGCGCGCGGCAAGGGAGTCGATTCGGGCTTCGAGTTGGTGCACATCGCGGGCAGAACGCGTCGAGCCTTGATGCGCGACCGCGTTGTCCAACTGTTCGCGCAGAACGGCGGCCTCGCGGCGCAGCTGTTCTAGTTCGGCAGCATCGTCGCTGGACAGGGGGATATCGCGGGATGTCTTGAAGGCTTCAGAACGCTCTGAGTCACCCATGTTGCGCTCCTTTCCCGCACCAGGAATGGCGTGGCGGATACATCCAAGCTACCGGCCAACGGCGTTCGATGTGCGCAGTCAAATGCCGTTGAAAAGTTACAAGTTGGGTCACGCTGGTAATCTCTGCTTCTACTCGGGCCGAGCGAAAGGACTTCTGTGACCGTGAAATCCCTAGCCACAGGCATTCTGATCGGCACGGCACCGGGCGTTGCGGGCCCGGGTGTGACTTACGTTGCATTCCGCTGTTTACCCACTTTTTGCGGCTAATCGCGACGGTCGCCGGGATGTCCCGAAACGTCTGCGTAACAGTAGGTGCCGCGATCGTCGTGGCCGCGCTGGGGGTCGTTGGATGCTCACGTGACACGGCGAAGACGATGGACTCGGCAAACACGCCGCCGCCGCCTCCGATGTCGAGCACCGCGGCAGCCCAGCCCAACGCCCCCCTGCCGACGCCCGAGAACCTCTCCGACGTGTTGTCCCGCCTGGCCGACCCGGCGGTGCCGGGCAGCAACAAACTGGACTTGGTGCAGGGGTCGGGCCCGGAGACCGTCGGCGCCCTCGACCGGTTCACCAACGCCGCCCGTGACGGCGGCTACCTGCCGATGACGTTCGTCGCGAACAACATCGCCTGGTCGAGTCAGAACCCATCCAACGTCATGGCCACCGTCGTGGTCACGACCGCCAATCCGCAGCACCGCGAGTTCACCTTCCCGATGGAGTTCACCGCTTTCCAGGGGGGTTGGCAGCTGTCCCGCAAGACCGCCGAGATGTTGCTGGCGATGCAGAATGCGGGGACGTTGCCGCCGACGTCACCGCCGCCGCCCAGCCCAGAACCTAGCCCGTCGCCGACGCCCTGATCCTCGGATGTGGATCGGGTGGCTGGAATTCGACCTGTTACTCGGTGACGTGCGCTCGCTCAAGCAGAAGCGCTCGGTCATCCGTCCGGTGGTCGCAGAACTGCAACGCAAGTTCAGTGTGTCGGCCGCCGAGATCGGAACGCAGGATCTGCACCGGCGGGCGGGCATCGGCGTGGGCTTGGTGTCGGGTGACCGGTCTCATGTGGTCGACGTGCTCGATCGGGCCGAGCGGTTGGTGGCGGCGCATCAGGAGTTCGAGTTGCTGTCGGTGCGGCGGGGATTGAACCGCAGCGACGATTAGCCGTCGCGGCCAACCCGTTTGCGCCCCAACGGAGCCGGGGCCACCGCACCGGGCGCCAACCGTCGCATGGCGATCAGGAACGCGGTGTGCCCACGCATCGAATGCTGGGGCCGCACCGCCAACCCGACCACGTTCCAGCCGCGCTGCAATGTCTCCCAGGACCGGGGTTCGGTCCAGCACTGCTGGGCACGCACCGCTTCCACCACTTTGGAGAGCTGGGTGACGGTGGCGACGTAGATGACCAGCACACCGCCGGCGACGACCAACCGCGCCACGGCGTCCAACACCTCCCACGGCGCCAGCATGTCCAGCACCGCCCGGTCGAAGCAGCCGTCGGGCAGGTCGGAGTCGGCCAGGTCGCTGATGACCAGTTCCCAGTTGTCCGGCGGTTGGCCATAGAACGTGTTGACGTTGCGGCGGGCATGTTCGGCATGATCGGCGCGCTGCTCGTAGGAGACGACCCGCCCCTGCGGCCCGACCGCACGCAACAACGACAATGTCAGCGCACCAGAACCGGCGCCGGCTTCCAGCACCCGTGCTCCGGGGAAGATGTCGCCTTCATGCACGATCTGCGCGGCGTCCTTGGGGTAGATCACTTGCGGGCCGCGTGGCATGGACATGACGTAGTCGACCAGCAGCGGCCGTAGCACCAGGAACAGCGCGCCGTTGCTGGATTTGACCACGCTGCCCTGGTCCAGTCCGATGATCGCGTCGTGGGCGATGCGGCCCCGATGAGTGTGGAATTCGCCGCCCGGGGTCAGCGACATCGTGTAGTGACGGCCCTTGGCATCGGTGAGCTGGACGCGCTCGCCGGCGGTGAACGGACCGGTTGCTGACACGCCGTCCAGCGTGCCAGTCGACTCGCCGACGCGAGTGCTCGGGGCCATTTGTCGGTGTCCGGTCTTAAGCTGCGGATATGACCGAACAGCTGACGGTGGCACCACCGGTTGCGCACAGCGCGCGACTGGCGTTGTCGCCGTCGCGGGCCGCGGATTTCAAGCAGTGCCCGCTGCTGTACCGCTTCCGGGCGATCGACCGGTTGCCCGAAGCGCCGTCGACGCCACAGCTGCGCGGTTCGGTGGTGCACGTCGCGTTGGAGCAGCTCTACGGGCTGCCCGCCGGGCAGCGCGGCCCGGACACCGCATGTTCGCTGGTAGAGCCGGCGTGGGAGCAGGTGTGCGGTCGCGACCCTGCCCTGGCCGGTGATCTGGACGCCGAGCAGCGAGCGCAGCTGCTCGACGAAGCACGCGCGCTGTTGTCGGGCTACTACCGTCTGGAGGACCCGACCCGCTTCGACCCGCAGTGCTGCGAGCAGCGGGTGGAGGTCGAGCTGGCCGACGGCACCTTGCTGCGCGGCTACATCGACCGGATCGACGTCGCGGCCACCGGTGAGCTGCGCGTCGTCGACTACAAGACCGGCAAAGCCCCGCCGGAGGCGCGCGCGCTGGCCGAGTTCAAGGCCATGTTCCAGATGAAGTTCTATGCGGTGGCGCTGCTGCGCTCGCGCGGGGTGCTGCCCACCCGGCTGCGGCTGATCTACCTCGCCGACGGCCAGTTGCTGGATTACACACCAGACCATGACGAGTTGTTGCGATTCGAGAAGACCTTGATGGCCATCTGGCGGGCCATCCAATCCGCCGGCCAGACAGGCGATTTCCGACCCAGCCCGTCGCGGTTGTGCGACTGGTGTTCCCATCGGGCGCTGTGCCCGGCGTTCGGCGGCACGCCACCGCCGTACCCGGGTTGGCCGACCGAACCGGCGGCATGAGCGGAAGCTTCTATCGTCGTCTGCCCGCGGCCGGCGACGGTTACCAGCGGTTCGATTCGACCGAGTTCACCCGCAGCAACTGGGGACCCGACCTGCAGCACGGCTCGCCGCCGTTGGCGCTGCTGACCAAAATGATCGAGGAACTCGCAGCCGGGACTGGTTTGCGGATCGGCCGGCTCAGCCTGGACATCCTGGGCGCAATCCCGGTCGCGCCGGTACAGGCCCGAGCCTGGGTGGAACGACCGGGATCGCGGGTGGCGATGATGTGCGCCGAAATGCGCGCCGAGCGCGCCGACGGCTCCACCCGCGCCGTGGCACGGATGTCCGCCTGGCTGATCGCAGTCTCCGACACCTCCGACGCTGCCTCCGACCGCTATCAACCATTGCGGGAAGACCCGGCCCAGCCGGTCCCGGACGTCTTCGCCGATGCCGGCGGCTATTTCGACGCGATCAACTGGCGGCCGCAACGCGTCGACGACGGGGCCGCGGCGGTGTCCTGGTTCAGCCCGACGGGATTCATCGTCGACGCCGAGGAGACGACGCCGCTGCAGCGGCTGGCCGCGGTGGTGGACTGCGCGAACGGCGTCGGCAAGATCCTGGACCCGAACGAATTCGCGTTCATGAACACCGACACCGTCGTGCATCTGCATCGACTGCCCGTCGGCAACGACTTCGCGCTGCGCGCCCGCGCATCCGTCGGTCCGGACGGTGCCGGAGTGACGACGGGCGAAGTCTTCGACACCGACGGATTCGTCGGGACCTCGGCGCAGACGCTATTGATCCAGCGGCGCTAACTCCTGAAGCACAGTCGGAATCAGCTCGCTGACCGTCGGATGGATGTGCATCGTCCGCGACAGTGTCGGGTACGGAGCCTTGGCCGACATGACGTCCAGAACGCAGTGCACGGACTCGTCGCCGCCGACACCGAAGATCGCAGCGCCGAGGATCTCCTTCGTGTCGGCGTCGACCACGACCTTCATGAAGCCTTGCGTCTCACCCTTTTCCACGGCACGGCCGACCCTGGTCATCGGCCGCTTGCCGACCAGCACAGTGCGGCCGGAGTCGCGGGCCTCCTTGACCGTCATGCCGGCCCGCCCCAGCGGCGGATCGATGTAGAGCGCGTAGGTGGTGATGCGGTCACTGACCCGGCGCGGGTCCCCGTCCAGCAGGTTGGCTGCCACGATTTCGAAGTCGTTGTAGGAGGTGTGGGTGAACGCGCCTTTGCCGTTGCAGTCCCCCAACGCCCAGATGTGGTCGACGTTGGTTCTGAGCTGGTCGTCGACCTCGATGAACCCTCGGGAGTTGGTCCGCACTCCGGCCGCTTCTAAGCCCAGGTCGTCGGTGTTGGGTTGCCGCCCGACCGCGATCAGCAGGTGGCTGCCGGTCACCGGGTCGGCACCGGCACTGGGAGTCAGTTGTATGTTGTTGTCGTGCTTGGCAACTCGTACATCGTCGGCGCCGGTGACGATGTCGATCCCCTCGCCTTCCAGGATCTCGCGGATGGTCGTCGAAACGTCTTCGTCCTCGCGTGACGCCAGTCGCGGCCCACGCTCGACGACGGTCACACCGGCGCCGAAGCGGCGATACATCTGCGCGAACTCCAGCGCGATGTAGCTGCCGCCGACGATGATCAGATGCTCGGGCACCGTGTCGAGATCCAGGATCGACACGTTGGTCAGGTAGTCGACCTCGGACAGACCCGGAATGTCGGGGACCACGGCACGGCCACCGACGTTGAGGAAGATCCGGTCGGCTTGCAGCACGTCGTCGCCCACCCGGATGGTGTGCGGATCCTCGAAACGTGCGTGCCCACGATAGAGGGTGCAGCCGTCCATGCCGTCCAGCCAGGATTGGACGCCGCTGCGGTCTTTGAGCATGATCTCGTCTTTGCGGGCCTTGACCTTGCCCATGTCGACGCTGACGTCGCCGGTACCCACGCCGTACTCCGCGCCGCGGCGCGCCAGGTGAGCGGCGTGGGCGCTGGCCACCAGCGTCTTGGTGGGGATGCATCCGTAGTTGACGCAGGTACCGCCGACGTGCTGACGCTCGATGACCGCGACCCGCTGCCCGGCGGCGGTCAGGCGCCCCGCCAGAGGTGGTCCGGCCTGGCCGGCGCCGACGACGATCGCGTCGAAGCGTCGGGTCACAAAGCCGCTGCCGCGGCGACGATCGCGAACGCGCCCAGCACCGCGACGGCGTCTTCGAGCAGGGCGATCGGCAAATCATGACCGCCGTTCTTGGCCACCAACGCACGTCGTGCCTGGTAGCCGCCGATAGTGCCCAGCACCGCGCCGATGACACCGGCTCCGAGTGCCTCCCATTTGTGGCCCCACGCGGTGCCGATGACCGCACCGGCGAATCCGCCCATGATCAGCCGGACCAGGAACACCGGCGTCGCGGTGCGCGGCGGTGTCTTGGGAAGCTTGTCATTGACCAGTTCTGCGACCGCCAGCAAACTCAAGATCACCACGGTCACCAGGTTGCCCACCCAGGACGCCCAAGTGCCGGTCAGGTTGAGCCAGCTGAGGAAGACGGCCCAGGCGACGGCGGCCGGAGCCGTCAGGGAGCGCAGACCAGCAACCACTCCGATTAGCAAGGCCAACAGCAGGACGAGAACTTGCGTCACAGCATCCCTCCTGGGACAGACGTAGAGCCTGGCGACGGTCATGGGAATGCCGTGGATGCACGGGTCCCAGCGGGACGTTAACACAGCTAACCGCTTGAGAGCGGATCAGAATCGGCAGAACCTGATGTCGGAGGCCAGGATCGCCTTGGCGCCGATCACGGCGAGTTGATCCATGATGCCGTTGATATCGCGGCGCGGCACCAGGGCGCGCACCGCGACCCACTCCGGATCGGCGAGCGGGGCGATAGTAGGCGACTCCAGGCCCGGGGTAATGGCGGTCGCCTTCTCCAGTACTGAACGCGGACAGTCGTAATCGAGCATCAGGTACTGCTGGCCGAACACCACACCCTGGACCCGAGCGACCAGTTGATCGCGAGCCGCGGAGGGTTGGCCGTCGGCGCGTTCTATCAGCACCGCCTCCGAATCACACAGCGGCTCACCGAAAGCCACCAGATCGTGCAAGCTCAGGGTGCGGCCAGAGCCCACGACGTCGGCGATTGCGTCGGCAACCCCGAGCTGCACCGAAATCTCAACTGCGCCATCGAGTCTGATGACGGTCGCGTCGATTCCGCGGTGGGCCAGGTCTTTTCGCACCAGGTTGGGGTAAGCGGTGGCGATGCGTTTACCGGCCAGGTCTGCGATCGTCCAGTCCCGCCCGGCCGGGCCGGCGTAGCGGAATCTGGACGACCCGAAACCCAGCGCCAGTCGTTCACGTACGGGTGCATCGGAATCCAACGCCAAGTCGCGTCCGGTGATGCCGAAGTCGAGTTCTCCCGAACCGACATAGATGGCAATGTCTTTGGGCCGCAGAAAGAAGAACTCGACGTTGTTGACGGGATCGATGACGGTCAGGTCTTTGGGATCGGTGCGACGGCGGTATCCGGCCTCCGACAGGATCTCGGTGGCCGGCTCGCTCAACGCGCCCTTGTTGGGCACCGCGACGCGCAACATGCTCACAGCTTCCGGTAGACGTCGTCGAGGGACAGGCCGCGCGAGATCATCAGCACCTGGGTCCAGTACAGCAATTGGCTGATCTCTTCGGCCAGCGCCTCGTCGGGCTCGTGCTCGGCGGCCAGCCACACTTCGCCGGCCTCCTCCAGGATCTTCTTGCCCAGGGTGTGCACGCCGGCGTCCAGCGCCGCCACCGTGGCGCTGCCCGGGGGTCGGGTGCGGGCACGTTCACCGAGCTCGGCGAACAGATCCTCGAAGGTCTTCACGGCCAGCGATTGTTCCATGCGCCGGCCAGCAAAGTCATATTGATATCACGCCGAGCAGACGCAAAAGCCCCTCATTTCGGCACGAAATGGGGGCTTTTGCGTCTGCTCGCGCAACCCTGGCGTCAGTCCTCGGGGTTGTAGCCCAGGTTGGGGGCCAGCCAGCGTTCCGCCTCCTGCAACGTCCAGCCCTTGCGCTTGGCGTAGTCGGCGACCTGGTCCTGGGCCATCCGGCCGACGACGAAGTACTGCGACTGCGGATGGGAGAAGTACCAGCCGCTGACCGCCGCACCGGGCCACATCGCCATCGACTCGGTCAGCTCGATGCCGGTCCGTTCGCGGACGTCCATCAACTTCCAGAGCGTCACCTTCTCGGTGTGCTCCGGGCAGGCCGGGTAACCCGGCGCGGGACGGATGCCGACGTACTTCTCACCGATGAGTGACTCGTTGTCGAGATTCTCTTCGGGCTGGTAACCCCAGAATTCCTTGCGGACCCGTTCGTGCATCCGTTCGGCGAACGCCTCGGCCAATCGATCGGCGATCGACTCCAGCAGAATCGCGCTGTAGTCGTCCAGGGCCGCCTTGAACTCCATGATCTTGTCCTGGCTGCCCAAGCCGGCGGTGACGGCGAACGCTCCGACATAGTCAGCCAGACCTGTGTCCTTGGGCGCGACGAAATCGCCCAGCGACCGGTTCGGGATCCCTTCGCGGTGCTCGCCCTGCTGGCGCAGATTGTGCAACGTGGTCAGCACCTCGGTGCGGCTGTCGTCGGTGTAGACCTCGATGTCGTCCCCCACGGCGTTGGCCGGGAAGAACCCGATCACCCCGTTGGCAGTCAGCCACTTCTCCTTGATCAGGGTGTCGAGCATCTCCTGGGCGTCGTCGTACAGCTTGCGCGCCGCCTCGCCGGTGGCGGGGTTGTTGAGGATGTCGGGGAACCGGCCCTTCATCTCCCAGGCGTTGAAGAACGGTTGCCAGTCGATGTACTCGCGCAGCTCGGCCAGGTCGTAATCCTGGAATTCTCGTACTCCGGCACCGATCGCCGGCACCGGTGGCGTGTAGCCGTCCCAATCGACCGGCGTCCGGTTGGCGCGCGCCTTCTCCAGCGTCAGCATCGGCCGCTCGTTCTTCTGGGCGTGCCGTTCGCGCAGCGACGCGTAGTCCTTCTCGGTCGCCTCCAACAGCGCCGGACGCTGCTTGTCGTCGAGAAGCGCGGCGGCAACCGGCACCGAGCGGGACGCGTCCTTCACCCAGACCACCGGACCGCTGCGACGCGGCGAAATCTTCACCGCCGTGTGGGCGCGCGAGGTGGTCGCGCCACCGATCAGCAGCGGGATCTCCAGGCCCTCGCGTTCCATCTCGACGGCGAAGTTCGCCATCTCGTCCAGCGACGGGGTGATCAGCCCGGACAGCCCGATGATGTCGGCGTCGTGCTCCTTGGCCGCGTCCAGGATCTTGCTCGCGGGCACCATCACCCCGAGGTCGATCACCTCAAAGTTGTTGCACTGCAGGACAACCCCGACGATGTTCTTGCCGATGTCGTGGACGTCGCCCTTGACGGTCGCCATCACGATGGTGCCGTTGGTGTCCTTGGAATCAGCTGTCCCGTTCTCGGCCTTCTCCTCTTCGATGAACGGCAGCAGGTAGGCGACGGCCTTCTTCATCACCCGGGCCGACTTCACGACCTGGGGCAGGAACATCTTGCCCGACCCGAAGAGATCACCGACGACGTTCATGCCGTCCATCAGCGGGCCCTCGATCACCTCGATCGGGCGGCCGCCCGCACCGGCGATCTCGGCGCGCAACTCCTCGGTGTCGGCGTCAACGTGGGCGTCGATGCCCTTGACCAAAGCGTGCGTGATCCGTTCGCGGACCGGCAGGCTGCGCCACTCGGCCGCCTGCGGATCTTCGCCCTTCTCGGACTTGTTGAACCGTTCAGCGATCTCCAGCAGCCGCTCGGCGGCATCCTCGCGACGGTTCAGGACGACGTCCTCGATACGGTCCCGCAACTCGGGATCGATCGAGTCGTAGGGCACCAGCGCGCCGGCGTTGACGATACCCATGTCCAGGCCGGCCTTGATGGCGTGGTAGAGGAACACCGCGTGGATCGCCTCGCGGACGGGGTTGTTGCCGCGGAACGAGAACGACACGTTCGAGATGCCGCCGGAGATGTGCACCCCGGGCAGGTTTTCCTTGATCCAGGCGCATGCCTCGATGAAGTCGATCCCGTAGGTCGCGTGCTCTTCGATGCCGGTCGCCAGCGCGAAGCAGTTCGGGTCGAAGATGATGTCCTCGGCCGGGAAGCCGACCTGTTCGGTCAGGATCCGGTAGGCGCGCCCGCAGATCTCTTTGCGGCGCTCCAGGTTGTCGGCCTGCCCCTGCTCGTCGAAAGCCATCACGACGACGGCGGCGCCGTATTTGCGGCACAGCTTCGCCTCGCGGATGAACTTCTCCTCGCCCTCCTTCATCGAGATCGAGTTGACGATCGGCTTGCCCTGCACGTTTTTCAGGCCCGCCTCGATGACCTCCCATTTCGAGGAGTCGATCATCACCGGCACGCGGCTGATGTCGGGCTCGGCGGCGATCAGCTTGGTGAACCGGTCCATCGCGGCGACGCCGTCGATCATGCCCTCGTCCATGTTGATGTCGATCACCTGCGCACCAACCTCAACCTGCTGCAGGGCGACCGAGAGCGCGGTGTCGTAGTCCTCGGCCTTGATCAGGTTGCGGAACCGGGCCGAGCCGGTGATGTTGGTGCGCTCACCGATGTTGACGAACAGGGAGTCGTCGTCGATATTGAGCGGCTCCAGGCCCGAAAGCCGGGTGGCCACCGGGATCTCGGGCAGCTCGCGCGGCGGTTTGCCCTCGACGACCTTGGCGATCTCGGCGATGTGCGGCGGCGCCGTTCCGCAGCAACCACCGACCAGGTTGACCAGGCCGGCCTCGGCGAACTCGGCGATGTAGGTGGCCTGACGCTCCGGGGACTCGTCGTACTCGCCGAAAGCGTTCGGCAGCCCGGCGTTCGGGTAGCAGGAGACGAACGTGTCCGCGATCCGCGCGACCTCGGCGATGTAGGGCCTCATCTCCGGAGCACCCAGGGCGCAGTTGAGGCCCACCGCGATCGGCTTGGCGTGCCTGATCGCGTTCCAGAACGCCTCGGTCACCTGACCCGACAACGTTCGTCCCGACGCGTCGGTGATGGTGCCGGAGATGATCACCGGCCAGCGGCGTCCCCGGTCCTCGAAGAGCGTCTCGACGGCGAACACGGCGGCCTTGGCGTTCAGCGAGTCGAAGATCGTCTCGATGATCAGCAGGTCGGCACCGCCGTCGACCAGGCCGTTGGCGGCTTCGAGGTAGGCGGCGACCAACTGGTCGTAGGAGACGTTGCGGGCGCCGGGGTCGTTGACGTCCGGCGAAATCGACGCGGTCCGCGTCGTGGGTCCCAGCGCCCCGGCGACGTACCGGGGCTTTTCCGGGGTGCTGAACTCGTCGGCGGCCTTGCGGGCCAGAGCAGCGCCGGTGTAATTCAGCTCGTACGCCAGCTCGGCCATGTCGTAGTCCGACAGCGAAACCGCGTTCGCGTTGAACGTGTTGGTCTCCAGGATGTCGGCGCCGGCCTCGAGGTACTCGCGGTGAATGCCCTCGATGATCTGCGGTTGGGTGAGGTTGAGCAGGTCGTTGTTGCCGACGAGGTCGCTCGGCCAGTCCTTGAACCGCTCGCCGCGGTAGCCGGCCTCGTCGGGCCGGTCCCGCTGGATCGCCGTGCCCATCGCGCCGTCGATCACCATGATTCGCCGGCCGAGAGCGGCCGTGAGTTCCTCGGTGCAGTCGGGGCGGATGTTCGGCGCGAAAGTGTTCTGATCAGCGGCGTTCACGTACGTTCCTTCCGTAGCGGAAGGCGTCCTTGACTCTGCCGAGCGTGGCGGATACCAGGGGAACCCAAGCCCCCCGATAGCCGTTGCAACGCCTCTCGACCAGCAAAGTCTACGTCGTCACCCGACGCCTGGACGCCCAGTGCTCGACCCGACCCACGTGGCGGTCGCGGGGCCGTTTACGCGCCCGCTCGCGGATCTGGTCGGCAATGTCGTAGTTACCAAGGTCAACTGGTTTGCAGCCGAACATATTTCGTCTCGACCGCGTCGGTCTGCATCGGATAGCCGGGTCCTGGGGACACCGTTGTCCACCACCACGCGCCGCGACAGAACGCCAGCGAGGTCGGTGTCGTACTGGTGTCGGTCAGGGTCGACCACATGCCAAGGATAGTCGGCCTATCGATCTGCAACAGGCGTTACGCCACACCGCACATGCGCATCCGGGTGGGGTCGCCACACCGTAGGCTGGCTAGGTGACTTTGCCGGATGGCGGGCCGAGCGGCGGCGACGAAACGCTGCCACGGCTGCAGAACACCGTCGTGGTTGCGGCCTTCGAAGGCTGGAACGACGCCGGCGACGCCGCCAGCGACGCGGTGTCACACCTGTTCGACATCTGGGACGCCACCCCGATCGTGGAGATCGACGACGAGGCCTACTACGACTACCAGGTCAATCGGCCGGTCATCCGCCAGGTCGACGGCGTCACCCGGGAGCTGGAGTGGCCGGCGATGCGGATCTCACATTGCCGACCGCCCGACAGCGAGCGCGACGTGGTCCTGATGTCCGGGGTCGAGCCGAACATGCGTTGGCGCACCTTCTGCGACGAGCTGCTGGCCGTGATCGACAAGCTCAATGTCGACACCGTGGTGATCCTCGGGGCGTTGTTGGCCGACACGCCGCACACCCGGCCGGTGCCGGTTTCGGGGGCAGCCTATTCGTCGGAGTCGGCGCGCCTGTTCGGGCTGGAGGAAACCCGTTACGAGGGACCTACCGGCATTGCCGGGGTCTTCCAATACGCCTGTGTGGCGGCCGGTATCCCGGCGGTGACGTTCTGGGCGGCGGTGCCGCACTACGTGTCGCACCCGCCCAACCCGAAAGCGACGGTGGCGCTGCTGCACCGCGTCGAGGAAGTGCTGGACGTCGAGGTGCCGCTGGCCGACCTGCCGACCCAAGCCGAGGCCTGGGAGCAGGAGATCACCGAGATGGCCTCCGACGACCAGGAGCTGGCTGAGTATGTGCAGTCGCTCGAACAGCACGGCGACGCGGCCCTCGACGTCAACGAGGCGCTGGGTCAGATCGACGGCGACGCGCTGGCCGCCGAGTTCGAGCGTTACCTGAAACGCCGCCGACCGGGATTCGGTCGCTAGTCGTCTGCGCTGCCCTCGCGCAGCATGGCGATCACCGCGGGATGCTCGCCCACCAAAGCTTTGATGATGCGCCGGTTCACCGCGGGCAACCGAGCCATCCGCAGCGCGGCGCGTCGGGTCCGCAGCTGGAACTTCGACGACGGCAGGAAACGCTCGGCTGCGTCGCGCCCGGCCCGCTGCTTCTCCTCGATGACCGGACGCCACAGCCGCTCGTAGAAATCCAGCGCCCGCTCCACCGACGACGTCCGCCGCAGTTGCTCGGCCAGCACGTACGCCGCGCCGATGGCCAGCGATGCGCCCTGACCGGCCAGCAGCGACACCGCCGAGCAGGAATCGCCGATCAGCACCACCCGCTTGGAGCTCCAGCGGGGCATCCGGATCTGGGCGACCTGGTCGTAATAGATGTGTTCGGATTCCGGGCAGCGCTGCAACGCCTCGGGCACCACCCAGCCCATGCCCGCGTAGCCGTCCTGGATCGCCGCCCGCACGTCATCGGGCAGCTGGGGATCGGTAGTGCGGTGCACCGCGAACACCGCGACCCGCCCGTCGCGCAATGCGTAGAAACCCAGCTGCCGGCCGATCGTGTCGGTGAGCACGACGCGGTCGGCGGTGGCGTCACGGATCTCTGGCGACGCGAATACCCAAGCGGCAGTGTGGAATCCGAGATAATGCAGGTAGCCGGCCTCCGGTCCGAAGGCCAGGGTGCGCACGGTGGAGTGAATGCCGTCGGCGCCGATCAGCAGGTCGGCGTCCAACTTTGAGCCGTCGTCGAGGGTGACGGTGACCCCGTCCTCGCGGTTGTCGAGGCCGACCACCGAAGTGCCGAACCGGAGCTCGACGGCCTCGGGCAGATTGTCGCGCAACACTTTTTCCAGGTCGGGCCGCATGACACTGCACAGCCGGCCGCCCAATGCCCGGTCCATGTTCGCATAGGACAACACCGCGCGTTGTCGGCCCGTTTCGTCGACGAAGGCGGCCTCGTCGAAGTTGTAGCCGACGTCGCGGATCGCGGGCAGCACCCCCATCGCTTCGGCCGCGTCGTAGCCGGCGCCGAAGAAATCGATCATGTAGCCCTGAGCGCGTGGCCCGGGCGCCCGCTCGAGTAGCACGACTTCGGCATCGAGGGTCGTCATGCGCTCGGCGGCGGCGAGTCCGGCGATCCCGGCGCCGCAGATGATCACCTTCACGGCATCAGGTACTCGGCGGCTTTTCCAGGCCCTGGGTGTAGGCGCTGGTGTACCGGCCGAGCGCGGCGACTTGCGCGTCCATCTTCGGCACGACCTCGGTGGCCGCCCGGGCGGTGGGCAGGGTCCCCAATTTCGTGCTCAGTACCGGCTTGAGCCACCGGAACCCGGCAACCCAGTCCGGGCAGTAGATGTGGTCCTTGCGGCCCTCGATGCCCTTGACGAACGCCGCGGCGCACTTGTTCACCGACGTCGTCTGGTTCAGCGGGAACGGCAGCTTGGACAGCAGTTCGGTGAAGGCGGGCAGATCTTCCTTGGTATCGCGGACCAGCGCGGTGTCGATCCAGGACATGTGCGCCGAGCCGACGCCGACACCGAGCGGGGCGACCTCCAGCCGCAACGCGTTGGCCAGGTGTTCGTTGCCGGCCTTGGACATGTCGTAGGCCGCCATCCCCGGCGCGGCGGCAAACGCTGCCAGCGAGGAGACGATCAGCACATAGCCGCGGCGGTCGATGATGGCCGGCAGTGCGGCGCGCACGGTGTAGAAGACTCCGAGCAGGTTGACGTCGATCACCCGCTTGAACGCCTCGGGGTCGATGTTGAGTACCGAGCCGTAGCTGGCGATGCCGGCATTGGCCACGACGACGTCGAGGCCGCCGAACTTTTCGACGGCCTGGGCCACCGCGGCCTGCATGGCCGGCAGGTCCCGCACGTCGGCGACCGCGGTCAGCACCCGCCCGTCGCCGCCCAGTTCGGCAGCGATCGACTTCAGCTCCGCGTCACCGAGGTCGGTCAGGAGCAGTTTGGCGCCCTTGTTGTGCAGCCGGCGCGCTACCTCCGCGCCGATCCCCCGGCCGGCTCCCGTGATGAAGACGACCTTGTCCTGCACTGTGCCGCGCGCCCCTGTCATGGCCGAAAACGTACCACCGCGGGTTTACAGCTTCACTCCCAGCAGGGCGTCGATCGCGGTGCCCACCAATTTCGGCGCGGCCTCGTCGTGGCCGCCGTACTCCAGCGCATCAGTAGCCCAACCATCCAGTGCGGCAAGGGCTTTGGGCGTGTCGAGATCGTCGGCCAGGTACCGGCGCAGCCGGGCCAGCACGTCGGCGGCGTCGGGGCCGGCGGGCAGCGTGGTCGCGGTGCGCCAGCGGTGCAGGCGCTCGGTCGCCTCGTCGAGCGTGGCCTGGCTCCAGGATCGGTCGGCGCGATAGTGCCCGGCCAGCAAACCCAGCCGGACCGCCGACGGGTCGACGCCCTGGGTTCGCAGTTGCGAGACCAGCACCAGGTTGCCGCGGCTCTTGGACATCTTGTGCCCGTCCCAGCCGATCATTCCGGCATGCACGTAGTGACGGGCGAATCTGCGTTCACCCGAGACGCATTCGGCGTGCGCGGCGGTGAACTCGTGGTGCGGGAAGATCAGATCGCTACCGCCGCCCTGGATGTCGAGTTCGCTGCCGATGCGGCTGAGCGCGATCGCCGCGCATTCGACGTGCCAGCCCGGACGGCCCGGTCCGAACGGCGACGGCCAGGACGGCTCCCCGGGGCGGTTGGCGCGCCACAACAGGGCGTCGAGTTCGTCGGTCTTGCCGGGGCGGTGCGGGTCGCCGCCGCGCTGTTCGAACAGATCAAGCATGGTGTCGCGGTCGTAACCGGACTCGTAGCCGAACTGCAGCGTGGCGTCGGCGCGGTAGTAGACGTCGGGATATTCGTCCTCGAGGACGTAAGCCGCGCCCGAGGCGACCATCTTCTCGACGAGTTCGACCATCTCCGCGACGGCTTCGGTGGCCCCGACGTATTCCTGCGGCGGCAATACCCTTAGTGCGGTCATGTCCTGGCGGAACAGTTCGGTTTCCCGGTCGGCGAGGTCGCGCCAGTCGATGCCGTCGCGCTCGGCGCGTTCGAACAGCGGGTCGTCGACGTCGGTGACGTTCTGCACGTAGTGCACGTCGTGACCGAGATCCAGCCACAGCCGGTGGATCAGGTCGAACGCGAGGTAGGTGGCGGCGTGGCCGAGATGCGTGGCGTCATAGGGGGTGATGCCGCAGACGTACATGCTGGCTTTTGCGCCGGGAGTGACCGGGCGCACCTGACGGTCGGCGGTGTCGTAGAGCCGTAGCTCGGGGCCGCGTCCGGGCAGTCCCGGGACGGGCGGAGAAGACCACGACCGCATGCGATGACTTTAGGCCGGGCGAGGAGAAGGCGGGCAATCGGTTCGACACCCGAGGGCGTAGCGCAGGCGAATGCTTTGGCTGTGAAGCCTGGGCTTTGGGTGTGAAGTCTCGGCTTTGGGTGTGAAGCCTGGGTTTTGAGCGTGCAGCCGGGGCGGAAAAAATCGCCAATCTCCGCCCTGGTTACACCCGCAACGCCACAGCTTCACACTCAAGCCGCCGACGACCGACGCCGACTCACCACCACGCCTGACGAATGGCGTCCAGCAGGATCGGCGCCACGTCCTTCCGGCACATGAGCAGGTCGGGCAGGTAGGGGTCCAGCTGGTTGTACAGCAACGGCGAGCCGTCCAGGCGCGACGCGTGCATCCCGGCGGCCAGCACCACACCCGCCGGCGCGGCCGAGTCCCATTCCCACTGACCGCCGGCGTGCACGTAGGCGTCGGCGATCCCGTCGACCACCGCCATCGCCTTGGCTCCGGCCGAGCCGATCCGGACCAGTTCGATGTCGATGAGCTGCCGCATCCGGTACAAGATGGCGGGCGGCCGGGTGGCGCTCGCGGCGACCCGGATGACGCCCGGGACGCCGACGGGCGCCGCGTCGGAAGTGACGGTGTCGCTGCGGTACACGACGTTGCCGCGGGCCGGCAGTGACACTGCGGCGTCGGTGATCTGAGTTGGCCCGTTGCCGGGGCCCCCATTGGTACGTTGCCACAGCGCGATGTGCACCGCCCAGTCGTCGCGGCCGCGGGTGGAGAACTCGCGGGTGCCGTCCAGCGGGTCGATGATCCACACCCGGTCGCACTTGAGCCGGTTCAGGTCGTCGTGAGCTTCCTCACTGAGAACCGCGTCGCCGGGGCGCTCGACCGCCAGGCGTTTCAGGATCAGCGAGTTGGCGCGCCGATCGCCGGCGTCGCCGAGCTCCCACGGATAGTCGAATCCGACCTCGTCGCGGACCGCGAGCAGCAACTCCCCGGCATCCGCGGCCAGGTCGGCGGCCAGCGCAGCGTCGGTCAGCTCACCAGCGGCCGAATTCACCGACCCAGTATCGCCGTTCAGAACGCCGGCCACGGAATCGGGCGGTGCCGATTGGGTCCGGGCATGACGGGATCGTCGAGCAGCGCGTGCGCGCGCCGGGTCAGCGCGGCGATCTCCGCGCTGGTGATCCGGCCACGCAGCTGTTCGGCCAGCGGGCCGCGCAGCGCGCCGACCAATCCGGCGACGGCTTCCAGGGTCTCGTCGTCGATCGGCTTGCCGGCCCAACCCCACAGCACGGTGCGCAGCTTGTCCTGCACGTGCAGGCTCACCCCGTGGTCGACGCCGTAGACGTTGCCGTCCAGGCCGTACAGGATGTGGCCGCCCTTGCGGTCGGCGTTGTTGACCAGGATGTCGAACACCGCCATCCGGCGCAGTCGGGTGTCGTCGGCGTGCATCAGGACGACCTCGTCGCCGGCGTAGTCGTAGGCGCGCAGCACCGGCAGATATCCCGGTTGCGGCTTGCGGGCAGGAAACAGGTCCACCAGGTCGGGGTCTGCCGGCGGGTCGGAGTCGGCCGCGTCGCCGGGTTGCTGCACCCACCGCTGCAACATCCCGGGACCGGCGGGGCCGTCGCGAATGATGGTGTACGGCACGATGTTCCAGCCCAACGACTCTGACACCAGGTACGCGCCGAGCTCGCGTCCGGCCAGGGTGCCGTCGGGAAAGTCCCACAGCGGTTGCTCGCCGGTGACCGGCTTGTACACACAGTGGACGGTCTGGGCGCCCGACGATGCCTCGCAGAGAAAAGTGGCGTTGCTCGCCGAGCGGATCCGACCCAGGACGGTCAGCTCGCCGTCGCGCAACACCGTATTTTCGTCATTCCTCGGGTTCATCGGTGGACCCGAAGAGCGCGTCGCGCCGGTAGCCGTTGGTGCGTGCGCAGATGTGTCCCTCGGGATCCAGCGGTTCGTCGCACAGCGGGCACGGCGGACGGCCGGCCGAGATGACGCGGTTGGACCGGGTCGCGAACTGTCGAGCGGACTCAGGTGTCAGGAACACCCGCACCGCGTCGGGCCCTTCGTCGGTGTCGTCGAGCACCACTGAGGCATCGAACTCGGCGTCCGTGACGGCCAACAACTCGACCACCACGGTCTGCGCCTCGGAATCCCAACCCAGCCCCATCGTCCCCACCCGGAACTCGGCGTCAACCGGCATGATCAACGGGTTCAGGTCGTCGACTTCGGTGGGTTCGGGCGGCACCGGAGTGCCGAAACGGCGGTTGACTTCGAGCAGCAGGGCGCCGATGCGTTCGGCCAGCACCGCGACCTGCTGCTTCTCCAAAACCACCGAGACCACCCGGGAGTCGTGTGCGGCCTGGATGTAGAACGTGCGATTTCCGGGCTGCCCGACGGTCCCGGCCACGAAACGGTCGGGTGTGCGGAAGACGTGAATTGCGCGGGCCATGGCTCTTTCAAAATACCGTGCAGACGTTGTCGCTGTGCGCTTCGTATCCCCACGCGCAGGCGGTTCTAACCGGTGGAGCCGCCGACGACGGCGTCCCCGGAAGGCACCTCGCCGTCGGGAGCGGCTGGGGTCTTTTCTTCGGGCTGAGCCGGTGGCGCAGCGCGCAGCCCGGCCGTCAGGCGCGCGCCGGTGTGGTTGACGTGCAGCACGAACGGTCGCAGCGGGGTGTAGCGCACCACGCTCACCGAGGCGGGGTCGGCGTTGACCCGCTGGAAGCTGTCCAGGTGCATGCCGTAGGCGTCGGCGATCACCGCCTTGATGACGTCGCCGTGGGTGCAGGCGATCCACAGCGCGTCGCCGCCGTGCTGTTCGGCCAGCCGCTGGTCGTGCTCCCGGACGGCGGCCACCGCGCGGGCCTGGACCTGCGCCAGTCCTTCGCCGCCGGGAAAGACTGCCGCGCTCGGATGAGCCTGGACCACCCGCCACAGCGGTTCCTTGACCAAATCGCCCAGTTTGCGGCCGGTCCATTCGCCGTAGTCGACCTCGGCGATGCGGTCCTCGACCACAGGTTCCAGGCACAGCGCCTCGGCCAGGGGGGCCACGGTGCGACGACAGCGCAGCAGCGGGGAGGTGACCACCGCCCGGATCGGCAGGTCACCGATGCGGTCGATGATTCCGGCGGCCTGCTCGCGTCCCTTGTCGTCGAGGTCGACGCCCTCGGAGCGGCCGGCCAACACGCCCGCGGTGTTGGACGTGGACCGGCCGTGGCGCAGCAGCAGGACGGTCATGTCGCGGCGACCGTCCCGCCGGCCAGCAGGAGCAGCACGACCGCGCCGGCCAGCACCCGGTAGCCCACGAACCAATACATGTTGTGCCGCACCAGGAAACGCAGGAACCACGAGACCGCGGCCAGTCCGATACCGAACGCGATCAGCGTCGACACCAGCAACTGCGGACCGGTCGCGCTCATCCCTTCGGTGACCGGATGAAAGGCGTCCGGCAGCGAGAACAACCCGGAGGCGAATACCGCCGGGATGGCCAGCAGGAAGCCGAACCGGGCGGCCAGTTCGCGTTCCAGACCGAGGAACAGTCCGGCGCTGATGGTCGCTCCGGACCGCGAGACGCCGGGAACCAGGGCCAGGCATTGTGCGGCGCCGACGACGACGGCGTCACGCCAGTTGAGTCGTTCGACGTCGCGGGTCTGCCGTCCGACGTACTCGGCCAGGGCGATCACCGCCGAGAAGACCACCAGCGCCGTGGCGACCACCCACAGGTTGCGCACTCCGGATCGGATCACGTCTTTGAACAGCAGTCCCAGCACGCAGATCGGGATGGTGCCGATGATGACGTACCAGCCGAGCCGGTAGTCGGCGTTGCGCTGCGACTTCACCACCAGACCGTTGAACCACGCCCGGAGGATCCGCGCGATGTCGCGGGCGAAGTACACCAACACCGCGGCCTCGGTGCCGAGCTGGCTGACCGCGGTGAACGACGCGCCGGCGTCACCTCGGAAGAAGATGCGCGAGACGATCGCCAGGTGCCCGGAGGAGGAGACCGGCAGGAATTCGGTCAGGCCCTGCACCACGGACAAGACGACGACTTGCCCCCAGGACATCGGCGCGACCGCAGACACGACGACGACCGTACCCGGTCGGTCAGGAACTGGTTCAGCGTGAGACGGGCACCGCGTGGGCGACCGAGTCGCGCACGGCGGCAGCTAGGCTGCGCTCGTCGGTGAGGTCGATGTAACGGATGCTGTGTACGGCGCGGGCGACCACGTCTTCGTCTTGCGGAACGGGACCCGACAACCGCGGCCGGTAAACTTCGACGACCAGCGAGTGATGTTCGATATGGAAGGAAAAACTGCGCCCATCTCCGACTTGTCCGTAGCCGCTGGCGAAAATTCCCGCGCACATGTCTTCGATAGCAAACTCGTTGTTTGCGATATGCCGGTCGACGATGACGGTCATGGCGTGAGAATACCTCTCCGGCGGGTTTCTAATCAGCCAACATGGCCAAATTGAGCGCGATAGCGTTCCTTAGAGTTTTCTATGTGCCACTGAAGGGTCTGGAGCGCAGATTTGCTGTTGAGGTCTCGTAAGCGGTGCCATCAGTGCGTGGTGGCCCTGACGGCTTTGCTGCTGCTCGCGACCGGGTGTTCCTCGAATCCGCTGGTCGCGCCGCCACCGACCATCGAACCCGCCCGCCCGGCAGTCGCACCGCCCGCCCAGCAGCCTCCGCCCGGCGCGGTGCAACCCGTGGATGGGCGACCGCAGGAGGCCTTCTTCGATGACGGGACCCGCCAGTTGGTGGTGCTGTCCCCCGGCCGCGAGGCGGGCGCACCTGCCACTCTCACCGTGCTGGGTCCGCAGTCCGCACCGCGTGTCCTCACTCTGCCGGCGCCCGCGACGTCGCTGACCGGCGACGGACGCGGAACCGTCTACCTGGCGACCGCAGGTGGCTTCCTGGCGGTGGACGTGGCGCGCGGCGCGAGCACCCCGGTGACGGTTGCTCAGGGCGTGGACTTCACCGCGATCGCCCGGCGCGCCGACGGCAAACTGGTACTGGGCAGCGCCGACGGCGCGGTGTACACGCTGGCCGCGGACAACTCGGTGGCCAGTCGCAACAAGATCTTCGCACGGGTCGATGCTCTTGTGACGCAAGGCAATACGACAGTCGTGCTGGACCGCGGTCAGACGTCGGTGACGACGATCGGAGCCGACGGGCGCGCCGAACAGGCGCTGCGCGCCGGTGAGGGTGCGACCACGCTGGCCTCCGATCCTTACGGCCGGGTGTTGGTCGCGGACACCCGCGGCGGCCAGCTGCTGGTCTACGGGGTCGACCCGCTGATCTTGCGGCAGGCTTTCCCGGTCCGGCAGGCCCCGTACGGACTGGCCGGATCCCGGGAGCTCGCGTGGGTGTCCCAGACGGCGTCCAACGTCGTCGTTGGTTACGATCTGAGCACCGGAATACCCGTGGAAAAGGTGCGATACCCAACCGTGCAGCAACCCAACGCGCTGGCCTTCGACGAAGCCTCGGACACGCTTTACGTGGTGTCGGGTTCGGGTGCCGGGGTTCAGGTGATCGAGCACGCGGCGGGCAAGCAGTGACCGCGCCGCGCTGGAGTCGCCTGCCGGCGGGCTGGGAAGCCGACATGTCCGACGAGTACGAGTGGGCGCCGCTGCGCCTGCCCCCGGACGTCACCCGGCTCAGCGCCTCCACCCGGCTGTCGATCGAGGCGGAATACCGCGGCTGGGAGCTGACCCGGGTGCGGCTCTACACCGACGGCAGCAGGCGAGTTCTGTTGCGCCGCAAGAAGACCCGCATGTCCGATCAGCCCGAACCATGACGGTCACCGAACCGCTCGCCGAGCGTCATCAGCTGTACGGCCTACTGCGAAACCTGCTGTTCATGGTGCCCGCGGAACGGGTGCACACCCTGGTATTCGCCGCGCTGCGCGGTGCCACTGCGGGGGCGCCGGCCCGCCGGGCGCTGAGCCGACGGCTGGGTCCCACAGACCCGATCCTGGCCAGCACGGTGTTCGGGGTGCGGTTCCCGGCACCGCTCGGGCTGGCGGCCGGATTCGACAAGGACGGGACCGGCCTTTCCGTCTGGGGCGCAATGGGTTTCGGCTATGCCGAGATCGGCACCGTCACCGCCCACGCCCAACCCGGCAATCCGCCGCCGCGGCTGTTCCGGCTACCCGACGACCGCGCGCTGCTCAACCGGATGGGCTTCAACAACCACGGCGCCGGAGCGCTGGCCGCGCGACTGGCCCAGCACGTGCCCGAGGTGCCGCTGGGAGTCAACATCGGCAAGACCAAGAACACCCCGGCTGAGGAGGCCGTCGAGGACTACCGGGCCAGCGCCCGGTTGTTGGCGCCGCTGGCCTCCTATCTGGTGGTGAACGTCAGCTCCCCCAACACTCCGGGACTGCGCGATCTACAGGCGGTCGAGTCGCTGCGGCCGATCCTGTCCGGGGTCCTGGCCGAAGCATCCGGCACCCCGGTCCTGGTCAAGATCGCACCGGACCTCTCCGACTCTGACGTCGACGAAATCGCCGATCTGGCAGTGGAATTGGACCTGGCCGGCATCGTGGCCACCAACACCACGGTGTCGCGGGACGGACTGCGCACCCCGGGGGTCGACGAGTTGGGCGCGGGCGGCATTTCCGGGCCGCCGGTGGCGCGGCGCGCTGTGGCGGTGCTGCGTCGGCTGTATCGCCGCGTCGGGGATCGGTTGACGCTGATCAGCGTGGGCGGCATCGAGACCGCCGACGACGCTTGGGAGCGCATCACCGCGGGTGCCTCACTGCTGCAGGGCTACACCGGCTTCGTCTACGGCGGAGGGCTGTGGGCCAAGGAGATTCACGACGGGATTGCCCGGCGGTTGCATGACGGCGGGTTCGATTCGCTCAGTGACGCCGTCGGCACGGTCGTCTGACGTCAGGCGGAGCCGCTCGGCGCAGTGAGGCTCTCGGCAATGAAATCGGCAGTGCGACTGTGCCATTCGCGCCACCGACGGACCATGTGGTGACCAACGCCCTTGATGCCCACCCACTGCGCGTCCACCCCACGCTGCTGCGCACGCTCGGTCTGAATGCGGGAGACGTCCGGATCGGTGCGGGTGTCGGCGGTGCCGTGAATGACCAGCAACCGGGTACCGACCGGGATCAGGTCGCCCTTGTCGCCGTACCACCACGGTGCCAGCGCCACCAAGACGTCGATGTCATTGTGGGCGGCGAGGTGCGCCGCCACCCGTCCCCCCATCGAATGTCCCACCAGTGCAACGTGTTTGGGCTCATACTGGGCCCGCACCCGGTCCAGCACTGCCTGCGCGTCGCGAACCGGGTCCTGCCGGGGGCTGTTCCACCCACGCAGCCGATAACGGACGCTGACGACTTTGACGTCGGGCCCCAACCGGCGACGTAACGCGTGCGCCAAGGCGGCTGCCCGCACGCCCGCCGGCTGCCACCATCGGTAAGCCTGCTCACTGCGGATCATGCCGCCGGGCAGGACTAGCACGCAGGCGAGCATCCGGCTGCCCCGGCGCCTAAGTCTGCTCGTAGGTGGCGTGGATGACGGCGCGGGCGATCGCGTGCTGGAACAGGTTGAAGCCCAGGTATGCCGGTGTGGCGTCCTCGGGCAGATCCAGCTTGTCGACGTCCACCGCGTGCACGGCGACGTAGTAGCGGTGCGGGCCGTGTCCTTCAGGGGGTGCGGCGCCGATGTAACGCCGCTGCCCGGCGTCGTTGGCCAGCGTCAGGGCCCCACCCGGCAGGTCGCTGCCGTCGCCGGCGCCGGCCGGCAGCTCGGTGACGTCGGCGGGCAGGTTGGCCACCGCCCAGTGCCAGAACCCGGACGCGGTCGGGGCGTCGGGGTCGTAGACGGTGACCGCGAAGCTACGCGTCTCGTCGGGGAAACCCGACCAGCTCAGCTGCGGGCTCTCGTCGTCGCCGCCGGCCCCCATGATCCCGCTGACCTGTGCATTGGAGAGCGACTGCCCGTCGGTGATCGACTCCGAGGTCAACGTGAACGACGGCAAGTCGGGCAGCGCATCGTAGGGGTTGGGCACACTCATGGTCTGTCCTCTCGTGTGATCAGCAGTGGGTGAGAAAGTGGGCCAGCACCTGCGTGCCGAACCGCAGCGCTTCGATGGGTACCCGCTCGTCGACCCCATGGAACAGCGACGAGAAATCCAGGTCCGGCGGCAGTCGCAGCGGGCTGAACCCGAAGCAGCGAATTCCCAACCGCGCGAAGGCTTTTGCGTCGGTGCCGCCGGAAAGCATATAGGGCACCGTGCGCCCGTCCGGGTCGACGGCGAGCACCGCGGCGTTCATCGCGTCCACCAGATCGCCGTCGAAAGAGGTCTCGTACGAATCCAGGCTGCGGATCCATTCGCGGGTCACGTCGGGTCCGAGCAGGGCGTCCACCTCGGCCTCGAAAGCGGCCTGTCGCCCGGGCAGCACCCGGCAGTCGATCACCGCTTCCGCCGTCGCGGGCACCACGTTCGCTTTGTACCCAGCTTTGAGCATGGTGGGGTTGGCGGTGTCGTGCAGCACAGCCTTGAGCATGCGGGCCATCGGTCCCAGCTTGTCGATCACCCCGTCCAAGTCAGGCGAGTTGACGTCGAGGCTCAGGCCGGTCTCCTCACTGACCGCAGCCAGGAACTGAGCGACGGTGTCGGTGACCACCAGCGGGAACTGGTGACGACCGAGCCGGGCGACGGCCTCGGCGAGAACGGTGACCGCGTTGTGGTCGTGCACCATCGACCCGTGCCCGGCCCGGCCCCGCGCGGTCAGCCGCATCCACTGAATGCCCTTCTCCGCGGTCTCGATCAGATACAGGCGGCGCTCGCCGCCGTCGCGGCGCGGCACGGTCAACGAGAAGCCGCCGACTTCACCGATGGCTTCGGTGACCCCGGCGAACAGATCGGGGCGGTTGTCGACCAGCCACTGTCCCCCGTATTTGCCGCCGTTTTCCTCGTCGGCCAGGAACGCGAAAACCAGATCGCGGGGCGGCACGATGCCCGCGCGGCGCAGGTGCCGGGCCAGCACCAGGGTCATGCCCACCATGTCCTTCATGTCGACCGCGCCGCGGCCCCAGACGTAGCCGTCCTCGATGGCTCCGGAGAACGGGTGCACGCTCCATTCGGCCGGTTCGGCCGGCACCACATCCAGGTGGCCGTGGATCATCAGGGCGCCGCGGGATGGGTCAGCGCCGGGTAGCCGGGCGAAGACGTTGCCGCGGCCGGGCGCACCGGATTCGACGTATTCGGGCTGGTAGCCGACTTCGGCAAGTTGCTCGGCGATCCAGTGGGCGCACTCCGCCTCGCCCTTGGTCGTCTCCAGTTCACCGGTGTTGCTGGTGTCGAACCGGATCAACCTGCTGACCACCTCGGCCACGTCGTCGCCGAAAACGCTGTCCGACCGAGGAAGGGTCACAGTCACCTTTCCTACCACTACACCGGCAGCCGCGACCCGGGCCGGGCCGATTGGGCGGTCGCCCGCCGATCCGATAGCCTTAGCTGCCAACTCTGTTGGTCTGGTCCGAGTGGCGGAATGGCAGACGCGCTAGCTTGAGGTGCTAGTGCCCTACTAATGGGCGTGGGGGTTCAAGTCCCCCCTCGGACACGTCCGGCGACACGACTTAAGTCGGCAGTCGCCGTGACTCGCTGAAGATGCGGGTCGTAGTCGAGGCGCAGGCCCAGGCTTGCGTATACCTGAGCGCGTTCCGCCCCGGTTGCCTCACCAAGCACTGCTGACAGCCCGCCCAATTCCTCAACCAACTCGCTGATTTGTGCGGCAGTCATGACGCGAGGTCGCTCCGCTTGCTCAAGACGGACCTTCAGCTCGTCGCGCTCGGCGGTGCGGCGGCGCAATGCAACAGTCAAATCCTCAACGGCCACACCAGACTCCACGGCGGTAACCAGAGCAGCAACCTTCGCATTCGCCTCGCTGAGCTGGCGCCGCAAGGCCGCGTAGCCAGCCCCTGCTACCGGGTCCGCGTCTTGCCCGCGTGCCAAGTCGGCCGGATCGGCCAGGGTGGCGATCCATTCGTCAAGTCGCGCAGTCACCTCATCTTCACGGAGGTAGACGGTGCGCGGGTGATCACTCAGGTCCGCGGGTACCGAACGCGACTTACCGAGCTCACAACGGTAGAGGATGCGTGTTGTTCGCTTCCCGGCGCGGGCAGCGCCCTGCATCCGCCGTCCACATGCGGCACAGAACAGCAGCCCACGCAGTGCATATGGCACTGTTGACTCTCTGCTGCAAACAAGACCGGGACCCCGCCGCGCCTGCATCCGAAGACGAACAGCCTGCGCTAGTTCGTCACGGATCAGCGCTTCATGCGTGCGGCGTTCTGGTGCGATCCAGTCGGCCTCATCACGCCACCGCATACGAGTCTCATACCCCGCAGCGACATCATCGGGGTTGACCAGAACCTCGTATTTCTCCTGCTTGCCCCAAACACGGATACCGCGGTACGCCGGGTTGTCGAGTATCGCGCGGATCGCCGAATGGGACCATCCTCGTGGGTCACGATGCCGATTCCGTGCCGGGTCGTACTGGCTCGGTGACGGTACACCATCGTCGGTGAGCCGTTGCGCGATATAGCGCAGGCCCGCTCCGTCGGCGTACATGCGGTAGATCCGCTCGACGACCGAAGATGTCGCGGGGTCGGGTTCGAGGCGGTGAAGCCGCTGCCCAAGATTGGCCTTGGCAGGGTTTGGATGCGGGCCGGCATCGACGAGCCGGTAACCGTAGGGTGGTCGACCACCGAGATATCTGGCGGTGTCGTGCGCGAGTGCTGACATCGCCGTACGGACGCGCATCTGGATTCGAGCGCGCTCTCCCTTGCTCATGCCGCCGAACAGAGTCATCACCAGGTCGTGTGCCTCGGAGCCGGGATCGACCGCTCCGCCGACCTCGGGTACCCACAGGCCAACTCCGTAGTGCGTGAGGACAGGGAAGGTGAGCGCGAACTGCGGCCCGTAGAACGCACGGGCGGGTTCCCCAATCACTACGGCATCAAAGCTACGGTCCCGACAAGCGACATCAGCAAGCAGACGTGACGCCTCTGGCCTGCGCTTCCACGGCAGTGAACGGCTCTGTCCCACATCGAAGTAGTCGGCGGCGATGAATCCGCCGTGCGGAGTGATCAGGTCCATGGCACGCCGCTTCTGCCAGCTGCGGCTCGCCTCCGGGTCTTGAGCGTCCTCCGTGCTCACTCGGCCATAGAAGGCGAACCTCAGGCTCACGCCACTCCCCTCCCTGATCCAAGCATCCGGTCCCGCTGAACCAGCCCGGGTTTCGTGCGCACCTTCTTTCGAGGGAAGGATG
>NZ_JCALCN010000007.1:0-250674 GCF_059812345.1 Mycobacterium sp. NGS59 | reverse complement strand
CGTAGTTGCCGCCCGCGCCGCCGGCACCACCGGCAGTGCCGGACCCGCCCGCTGCCGTGGCGCTGAACCCTTTCCCACCCGCGCCGCCATTGCCGCCGGCCACTGCCATGCCCACCGCACCCGTAGCGCCCGCACTTGCACCAGCACCGCCCGCAGCTCCGCCCGTGCCGCCCGCACCACCGCCGCCGGTGTCGCCACCAACCCCGCCGATACCTCCAGCGGTCACCGCATCTCCGGCCCCGCCCGTTCCGCCAGTCCCCGCAATGCCCGAATTGCCGCCACCGCCGCCGACCCCACCGTTGCCATTGACACCCGGACGACCGAACAACCCATGACCCTGTCCACCGACTCCGCCGGTACCACCGATACCGCCTTGCCCGCCCGCGCCACTCGCACCGCCATCGCCGCCCGAGCCACCGACGGTGGTCGCCTCCCAACCCGCGCCACCGGCCCCGCCGGCACCCCCGACGCCGCCCACTCCACCGGCGCCACCCGCGCCGCCATCTCCGAGTATCAGCCCACCACGACCACCAGCACCACCCGATCCCGCAGCCCAACCATCACCCCCCACTCCACCCGTGCCGCCGGCCGCGAACTGCGTACCCGCCGCACCGGCAGAACCGAGCGCACCCGCCACCCCGTTCCCACCCACGCCACCGGCGCCGCCATGGCCGAGCAACCACGCGCCACCTCCGGCACCTCCGGTGCCACCGCCGAATCCGCCCGTGCCTCCAGTGCCCCCGCTGCCGAACAGCCAGCCACCAGTGCCACCCGCACCCCCAGCAGCACCAGCACCGCCGGTACCGCCCGCGCCGCCCGCACCTAAGAGGCCGGCCGCCCCCCCGGCCCCGCCTGCTTGGCCCGACGCACCTGACCCGCCGTTGCCGCCCCGACCGATCAGTAGCCCACCCGCACCACCAGCAGCCCCCGACCCCGCCGCGCCATCGGTACCGGGGCCCAACAGCGGACGCCCCAACAACGCATTGGTCGGCGCATTGATCGCATCCAAAACAGCCTGCCCGAGCGTCTCAAACGACTCCAACGACGCAGCGCTCGCGGCCTCCGCAACCCCATACAGGCGGCCCGCACCCGTCAACGCCTGCACTAGACGAGCATGGAAGTCTGCCGCCTGGGCACTGACGGCCTGATACTCCCGCCCATACGTGCTAAACATCGCCGCAATCGCCGCAGACACCTCATCGCCCGCCGCCACCAGCACCCCGGTCGTCGGCGCTAACGCCGCCGCCGAAGCCGCACCCACCGCAGATTCAACGCCGCCTAAATCCGCCGCCGCCGCAACCAGAACATCGGGCACCACAAAGACGTACGACGACATAGCACACCCATCATCAGGACTCGACGCAAGTCATCAGGACTTGACGCACGGAAATTGACGCGACAAGAAATATTTGGCTCGGCGGCCAACATAACCGTTTCCAGCGGTAATTCCGCCCGTTTTGCGCAAACTCAATTCGGCGACATATCCATCACACACCCAGACCTGCATCAGGCAGCACAACGCGCCGCGCTGGGCTCGCCTCGATCTCGATGTCGACGAGATAGCGCCGGCCAACCGCGGAGCAGCGGCCCACCCGACCGCGCGGGACCGCTCCGGCCGCGGATTCATCTTTGGCCACGTCGATGAAAGTGGTTCCCGGCAGTGGCAGCCGCTGTGCTAACGAGGCATATGGCGCCCGACCTCCGGGCTGCGACTCACGGAGGCGCCAGCCATCACATCAATAGGACCGACGGCGTCAGCACGGACTTCCCAACGCTCGCAGGCGAAGTCGACAATCCTGTACGAACGACCTAGCTGACGAGGTGGCGACTCGGCATCGAATCCCATTGCAGTTCACGAGAGGTGAAATACCAGCCGCCACGCTCATAGACGAGCTGATCCTGGTAGGTCCCGGTGGCCTGCAGGGCGGTCTCGCCATGCACCGCCGCGAAAAGGATTGCGACGCAATGCTGGGTCGCCTTCACGCCGTCGACGTGGATCTCGTGGTCGACGGTGACCAAACGCTGTCCGCCGCCGCCGTCGAAGGCAGCCCGCAGATCAGCGAACGACTCTCCGTCACGCACGTAACTGGCGCCGGAGTGACGGAAGGTGGCGATCCAGGCGTCCCGGTCACCCTCGGAATGGGCGCGGTTGTGCCGGGCGGTGAGATCCAGGATGGCTCCGCGCGCGGTAGCGGCTTGCAGCAGTTGTTGTTCCTGATAGGTCAGCGGCATTTCTGTTCCCAGCCTTTCACCGGCTCACTGTGTATCCATGGCTTTCACGGTCCCATGCGCCAGCGGTCAAGCCACGGGCGCGCAGCACGTCCTTGCGTACCCGGCCGATGACGTTCTTCGGCAGTTCGTCGACTGTCTCGACGTAGCGGGGCACGCAGAAGTAGGGCATCCGCGCCGCACAGAAGTCGAGCAAGTCGACGAAATCCAGTGCGGCAGCACCGGGTTGCAGCCTCACGACCAGCAGGATGTCGTCCTCGCCGAGGTCGCTGGGGACCGCGACCGCCGCGGCTTCCAGCACCGCAGGGTGGCTCGCGACGATGGTCTCCAGTTCCACGGAGGACACGTTCTCACCACGGCGGCGCAGCGCATCCTTGCTCCGGTCGACGTAGGTGAGATTCCCGTCGCCGTCGAGCTTGCCCAGGTCGCCGGTGCGAAACCAGTCCGGATGCGGTTCGAAACACAAGCCTGACCCCGTGCCCGGACGCACATAACCTTCGCTCATCACATGCGGAAACCGTGGGCGGCAAGCAATCTCCCCCACCGTGCCGGCCGGCAGTTCTGTGCCGTCGGCAGCCACGATGCGCACGTCGAAGTTCGGATTGGGCCGCCCGGACGTGCCCGAGACACCGTCATCAGTGACACCACTGACCGCAACAGGAAATGCTTCGGTCAGGCCGTACATCGTGACGATGCGGCAACCGTAGCGGTGTTCGATCACCCGGTAGGAATCGGCGGCGATGGGTGCGGCCGAGATGAACCGCAACGGCAGCCGTGCGTCGCCGGGATCGGGCGGCAAGTTCAGCAACATGGACACCATCGCGCCGGCGCCCGCGAAGCCGACGGCGCCGTGCGACCGTACGTCGTCCCAGACCTCACCGGGATGGAAAGCGCTCGCCAATACCGTCTTTCCGCCGACGAGCAGCGGCGCCAGCACGCTCGGCGCGGCGCTCAGATGGAACAGCGGCATCGCCGACCACACCGCCTCTCCCGCGGCGAACTCCCACGCGGCGGCGACGGTGGCGGCCACCGAGAACAGGTAATGCCAGGACGTGGCAACGGCTTTCGACGGCCCGGTGGTGCCGGAGGTGAAGAACAGCGCGCCGACCTCGCCCGGTTCGACGGGATCGTCCGGCACGCCCGCACCGCGCAGCAACGCCTGAGTGAGCGAATCACCCTGCACCACAAGGTCGGTCACCCAGGGCAGCCGGGCGACGACGTCGTCGACGCGGGGCCGTCGCTCGGCGTCGGTGAAGATCACCTTCGACCGCGACAGCTCGAGGTTGTGCAGCAGGAAGTCGCCCTTATTCGCCGCGTTCACCGCGGCGCTCACCGCACCGATCCGGGCCGCCCCCAACCAGAAATAGATCCATTCCGGGCAGGTTGCGCTGAACAGCGCGACGCAATCACCCTGTCCGACACCGAGATCGGCCAACAGCGCGGCCGCCGCGCACGACCGCTCCCGCATCTGGGCGAAGGTGATGTCGACACCGCCGACCGACATCATCACCCGGTCGGGGAACTGCTCGGCGCGACGATCCAGCACGGCCGGCACGGTGAACCGATCGACACCGAAATCGGCAGGACCGGCGGGCGCCATCAGGCTGGAGCGGCAGCGGGGTCCGGCTCACCGTCGGCGGTGTAGCCGAAGTCGGTTGGCGACGGTTGGGTGCCCGGATAGAAGCGGTGGGCCCAACGACGAAGTGCGGCATAGTCGTGCGCCTCTTCCGGCGCCAGGTTCGGCTTCTCCAGGTACTTCATGTTCTCCCAGGTGAAGAAGTCCTGCTTGATGACTTCCTGCTGCAGCGCCAGGAATTTCGCGGCCCGTCCGGTGGGGACATCACCGGTGTCGCCGGGCTCCCGGACGGAGGCCTGGGTGTAGAAGTAATCGGTGTAATCCTCGTCGACCGGTGTCTGGCCGGTCACCTGGACGGTGTTCACCAGGTCGCTGGGAAAGCGCACGATGCCCAAGCCCAGCGAATAGTTGTCGTAGATGATCTTGGCGTCGACCGGGCCGTTCGGCGTCAGCCAGGTCTTGGCCCGGCCGCCACCGAAATGCGCGTTGACGGTGGCGTGCAGGTGGTAACCGGAGACCTGAAACGAGGCGGTGTTGGCCGGGTTGGCGGCCTTGTGCACGTACTGGACGTGATAGGGGTCGGCGGCGTTCTCGATGATCATCTGCGCGTGCACTTTGACCCGGTTCACCATTCGGGTGTGCGGGTGCAGCGGGTAATACTCGTCGGTCTCCAGCTCGGGCAGCACCGGCGGTTGCCAGTAGGGCGCGCGACCGTGCCGTTCGTGCCAGACCAGGATGAACCCGTACCACTCGGTGGTCGGGTAGGTGCGGATGCGGACGTTGTTCTTGCAGCCGATCTTGCTGTACGGGATCAGCGCGTTGGTGCCGTCACCACGCCACTGCCAGCCGTGCCAGGGGCAGACGATGTGCTCGCCTTCCACGGTGCCGCCCACGCCCATGTTGGCGCCGAGATGCTGGCAGTAGGCGTCCAGGACGTGCACGGAGCCGGACTTCGTCCGGAACAGCACCAACTCCTCGCCGAAGTAGTGCACGCGCTTGACCTCTCCGGGCGCGAGGTCCGAGGCGAAGCCGACGATGAACCAGCCGGTCGGGAAACGATACGTCGACAGCGCGATGCCCGACGGACCGAACTCCCGTTCCGATGGGTCGCCGACCGAGCTCAAGTCTGTGGATGTCTCCGTCACGAGTTCTCCGTTTCGCACGCGGTCCGCGTGTCAATCGGTCGCCACACTTCACCAGGGTCCGGCGATTAGTCTATTTTTACTATTTTAGACATTGAACGTCAACGCGCCTGGCCAGCAGCGTCGCGGCGTCGACGGCATCGATCTCGTCCGGCAAGCTCGTGAGACCGTCGGGATCGTCACCATGCCGCACACCGATCACGCTGTCGCCGAACGGCTTTGGTTGCTCTAACGGCGGTGGGTCAATCGGTGAGTCGCAGCGCGGCCCGCGGGCACTGGTCGACCGCGGCGCGCACGTCGATTTCCCGGTCGGCGGGAATCGGCCCGTCGGCGATCTGCACCACGTCCTCGTCGCCCAACTCGAAGATGTCGGCGGCCAGCGACTCACAGAACCCGTTGGCCTCGCACAAGTCCGGATCAACGATCACGCGCATCAGATGTCCCCTTACTTTCGTTCGATGCCCACCGGTCGGGTCCCGATCACCTTGCCGGCGGCAAGGTGCGCGAGTTCTTCGTCGGTCAGGCCGCACTCGTCGCGGAGTACCTCTTCATTGTGCTCGCCGAGCGTCGGCGGTGGGCGCATCAACCACCTACGTTGCCCGGTCAACAACGCGAACGGCGGCGTCGGATACAGGCCGGGACCGGTGCGCGGATGATCCAACGACTCGAAGAAGCCGCGCTCGCGCAGTTGGATGTTCTCGGTCACCAAGGTGGGCGAGACGACCGGTGCCACCGCGACACCCGCACTGAACAACCGTTCCACCGCGGCGTCGCGCGGTTGGTCGGCGAACCAGTCCCGCAATCGGTCGTCGATCTCGTCGGCCCGGTGGCGTCGTCGCGCCTCCGTGTCCAGCCCGTTGGCCCAGGCGGGCCGGCCCAGCTGGTCCACCAGCGCCGTCCACTGCCGGTCGTCACCGACGCTCAGCGCGATCCATTCGTCGCCCGGACCGGCACACCGGTAGATGTTCTGGATGGCACCGCCCTGCCCGCGGTTGCCTCGCCGGGTCAGCGTCCGGCCGAACACCTCGTGCTCGATCGGCTGAATCGCGGTGGTGTTCAACACCGTTTCGACCATCGGCAGTTCGACCTGCTGGCCCGATCCGGTGCGATCGGTGAAGTGCAACGCCGCCAGTACCGCGAACGCGGCGTGCACACCGGCCAACGGATCGCAGGCACCGCGCGGGGTCACCGGAGGCGCCTCCGGCAGCCCGGTCACCCAAGCCAGGCCGGCGATCTGCTCCATGGTGGGCGCGAACCCGACCCGCTCACGCCACGGTCCGTCCAGCCCGAATGCCGGCATCCGCGCGACGACCAGGCCGGGATTGATGTCGAGCAGCGCGTCGGCGGTGAGCCCGAAGTTGTCCATCACCCGGGGCGAGAAGTTCTCGATCACGACGTCGGCATCGGCGGCCAACCGGGTGAAGAGCCGGCGTCCCTCCGCCGACCCGAGATCCAGTGTGACCGAACGTTTGTTGGTATTCATTGCATGGAACACCCAGCCGTATTCCCACCAGTCGTCTACGTCGGTGCGCATGCCGCCGGAATACCGGATGCCGTCGGGGCGCTGGATCGACTCGACTTTGACGACGTCGGCGCCGAACGCGGCCAGCAGATGGGTCGCGGCCGGGCCGGCCCAGAACGCCGTCAGATCGACGACGCGCACACCCTGCAGCGGCAGCGGGGAATCCGGCCCTGTTGCCACGTGTTCCCTTAGTTGCCAGACTGATTCGTCGTTGCCCGCCCCGAGCCCGGCGGTCTCCCCCACGGGCGCCGGGGCGCACCGCGACATCAGCCACGGCGGCCGCGGTTGCCCGAAACCGGCGGGATTGGCAACGAACACACCGCGTTCGACCATGTAGTCCATGTCGCGCACGGTGGCGCCGTTGCCCAACGGGGCGATAGGCAGCCGGAACAACTGCCCGAGTTCAACGATTTCGGTGACGGTCCGTTCGGCCATCCACGGCCCGATCGCTTCGTAGATGAGATCGCGGTACTCCCAGCGGCCGATCTGGAAGCGCAGCTGCGGAATGTCCTCGAACTGCGGGCATTCCACCATTGCGGCGAAGTCCAGCCACTGCTGTCCGGTGACCATGGTGATGCCGACGTAGCCGTCTTTGGCGGCGAGAATCGAGGGCACCTCCAGGGTGCGCCGGATCGCAGGGACCTGAAGGAGTTGGGAGTGCAGCCATTCGCTGCTCTGCATCGCGGTGATCGCTTCGAGCATGGACAGGTCCAGGTGCTCCCCCGGCCCGCCGTGCTCGACGCGGCGGCGTACGGCGAGGGCACCGAACGCCGCGTACACCCCGCCCATGTACTCCCCGAGGTCGCCGCCGATGGAAATGGGCGGGCCGGAAGGGTCTCCGCGGAAGCCGGTGCAGCCCGACCACGCCTGCAGGGTGAACTCGGTGGCCGCGCGCTCGGCGAACGGGCCGGTCCAGCCGAAGTCGGAGATGGTGACGACGACCGCTTGCGGAGACTGCGCCAGCAGGCGCTGCGGGTCGATGCCGAGCGCGGCCGCCTGCGTGCGTCCGGCCGCGACGATGACGACGTCGGCGCCGGCGATTTCGGCACGGTAGCGATCCGAATCCGCCGCCACGCTCACACTGCTCTTGCCGGCATTGAGGTAGCAGTACAACGGGCCGTCGCGGCCGTCGGGGACCGGTGAGCAGGTGGCCGAGTACCGGCGCAGTGGATCTCCTTGTGGCGGTTCGAGTTTCCGGACCTCAGCGCCGGCGTCCACCAGAAGTTTGCCGCAATAGCTGCCGGCCACGCGGTCACTGATCTCGACGACACGCAGATCATCGAGCGGCGTCGGCCGGCGATCGGCCCCGTGACTCACGCGGCTATTTATACCATTACTGCTAAAATAGCTAAGCCAGACGAGTAAGCAGGCCGCGGCCGTGCGCTCTTTCCTGCTGCAGGAGGGAATCGGATGACCGCCCTGGGAATTGGACCCGACGCCCGTCGGCGGTTGTCGGCGCCGAGGATCGCCGAAATCGTAGCCGACGAGTTGCGGCGCCAGATCATCGACGGCGAACTGTCCGACGGCGACCTGCTGCCGCGCCAGGAAGTGCTCGTCGAACAGTTCAAGGTCAGCCTGGTCTCGCTGCGCGAAGCGCTGCGGATCTTGGAGACCGAGGGCCTGGTTTCGGTGCGGCGGGGCAATCGCGGCGGCGCCGTGGTGCACGCACCGGCCAAGACCAGCGCCGCCTACATGCTCGGGCTGCTGCTGCAGAGCGAGAACGTGGTCGTCCGGGACCTGGGTTCGGCGCTGCAGGAACTCGAACCCGCCTGCGCCGCGCTGGCCGCACAGCGGCCCGACCGCGCCGACACTTTGGTGCCCGAACTCAAGCAGGTCAACGAATCCATGGCCGAAAACCTCGAAGACGGCCGGCAATTCACCGAAATCGGCCGGGAATTCCACAATCTCATCGTTCGCGGCTGTGGCAACCACACGATCATCGCGGTGGTGGGCAGCCTGGAAACGCTGTGGACCAGCCACGAGCAGCAGTGGGCCGACGAGAGTTCGGCAAGCGGCACTTACCCGTCGCTGGCCAGGCGGCGCGCCGCGCTCAACACCCACATCAAGTTGACCGAGACCATCGCCGAGGGCGACGTCGACCGGGCCCGGCGCATCGCGGGCCGGCATCTGGCCGACACCCAGAACTACGTGTTGTCCGACCGTGCCGAGCAGCGGATCTATGCGCTGTCCCCGCAGGCGTTGTCCCGTCCGCGAGACGTCCGGCGCCCTTGACCACTCCCCGATCCGCCTTGGTCACCGGCGGCAGCGGTGGCATCGGAAAAGCGTGCGCCGCCAAGCTGTGTGATCTCGGCTACGACGTAACGGTGGTGGCCCGGCGCGAAGCCCCGTTGCGGGCGGCGGCCACCGAGATCGGCGCCCGCGCGATCGCTGCCGACGCGTCCGACGCGGATGGGTTCGCCGCTGCGATAAGTCCGCTCGAGCGCATCGACCTCGTCGTGCACGCCTCGGGCGCGCTGGGCGGAACCTATGCGCGCAAGCAGACTTTCGAACAGTGGCGCGCGATCATCTCGGCCAACCTCGACTCGTGTTTCGTGCTGACCTCGGCGGTATTGCCGCGGATGCGGCCGGGGTCACGACTGATCTTCATCTCCTCTTCGGCCTCGCACGAACCGATGATGGCGCGCACCGCCTACTCGGCATCCAAGGCCGGCATGAACGCCTTCGCCCGCGCCCTGGCGATGGAGGTCGACCGCGACGGCATCGCCGTGCACCTGGTGACTCCCGGCCCGGTGGAAACCGAGATGCTGCAAGATGTTCCGTTCGAGATGTACGCGATCCAGGCGGCCGATATCGCCAGCGCGGTCGCGTGGCTGGACACCGTCGATCCCTCGGTGGACCTGCCCGAGATCCGGCTCAGCGCGGTGCAGCGCGGGCCCTACGCCCGTCCCCCGGTGGTGCCGACCGAAGCCCGCCGCCGCGCTACGGCGCAGGGAAGTTCTTGATCACCGATTCGCCGAATTCGGTCAGCGATTGCGGGTCGGCGAAGTCGGCGAACCACACGTAGAACCGCTCCACCCGTTGCGCCGTGAGTCCGGTGAAGTGCGCGGTCAACCCGTCGGCATCCCCGCAGACCAGGCCGGATCCCAGGTGGCCGAAGCGGCGGGTGCTGATCTCCGTGACCTGGCCGGGATCGCTGCCTTGCCGCGCGAAGCCCACCATTTGTTGAACCGATACCCGTGCCCGGCCCGTGGCGCCGGCCAGCCGCGGCAGGCGGTCGAGGTGGTTGGCCTGTAGATTCCACCAATCCGCGTGTTCGGCAACGAGTTTCATCATCCGCGGTCCGCTGCCACCCAGAACCAGCGGTATCGGATACGTCGGCCGGGGATGCTGACCTTCGGCCCAGTACTGCCGGATCAGCTCTAGGTGGCGTCCGAGCTGCTCCACCCGGGCCACCGGATCCTGCTGTCCGACATCGAATCTGGTGAACTCCGCCGGCCAGGATCCCGACCCCAGACCAAGCTCGAACCGTCCTTCCGAGGCCTCGGACAGGGTCACGGCCTGTTTGGCCAGCACCGCTGGATGCCGGAACGCGTCACAGAGGACCAGGTGACCGACCCGCAGGCGTTGCGTCTTGGCGGCTACCCAGCTTGCGACGCCCATTGCCTCCCAGATGTTTTCGCCGGGCTGTCCCGGGGCTTCGAGGTGGTCGATGAACGCGATCCCGTCGAAACCGGCAGCCTCGGCGTGCTGCGCCCGGCCGACGATGTCGGGCACCGGCAATCGCACCTGCGGCAGGAACAGATACCACTCGGTCATCCGATCACTTAAGCATGGCCACACCGGGTGGGTTTGCGCGCGGGTGGCTAGTTTACTATTTTTACTATGTTAGGGGTCTTATGGATGTCGGTCTGACTACGGAGCAGTTGGCGCTGCGCGACACCGTGCGCGGCATCCTGCGCACCGAGTGCCCACCAGGGGCCGCCCGCCAGGCCCTGGAAGATCAGGAGCACTGGCGCACGCTGTGGAAGACGGTCGTCGACCTCGGCTGGACGGAGCTGGCCGCCCGCGACGCCGACGACGAATACGGTCCGGCCGAGCTGGTGGTCGTGCTCGAGGAGTGCGGGGCGGCACTGGCTCCCGTCCCGCTGTTGAGCGGTGTCGGACTGGCCGCGGGCGTGTTGCAGGCCGCCGGGCCCGAGGTCGACGAACATCTTGCCGAGATCGCCTCGGGTGTGGCGGCGACGTTGGCCGTACACAGTCCCGGATCGCGGCTGCCCGGTGCGCCCATGACGCTGCGGGACGGCCGGGTGCGCGGGCGCGCGGTCGCGATCCCCCACCTCTCGCGCGCCGAGCTGATCGTCACACTGGCCGACTCCGAGGACGGTTTGGTGGCGGCGGTAGTGCGCGCCGGCGACGGCGTGACCGTGCTGGCCGGCGAGTCCACCGATCCAGCCCAACCGGTCGCGGACGCCGAGATCGACGCCGTGCCGCTCGCCGTCGCACCCGTCGACAGCATCGAATCCGCTTTGGCCGCACCGCTGGTCGCGGCCGCGGCCGATCTGGTCGGGGTGGCGGGAGCGGCGCTGCAGCGATCGGTCGAACACGCCAAGACGCGCCGCCAGTTCGGCTCGCCGATCGGCGCGTTTCAGGGGGTCAAGCACGCGCTGGCCGACAACTACGTGAGTTTGGAGCGCGCCCGCAGCCTCACCTACGCCGCCGCCGCGCACCTCACTAACCGCGAGCAGACGCAAAAGCACCTGGAAACGTGCGTTTCAGGGGGCTTTTGCGTCTGCTCGCGCAAGGAAGGTTCGCGCAAGGAAGGCCCGCGCGAAGAGGGGTGGACCGCGGCGGCGATGGCCAAGGCGGCCGCCGGGGACGCCGCGTCCGCCTGCGCACGCACGGCGGTCCAGATCTATGGCGCGCTCGGCCAGACCTGGGAGCACGACGCGCACCTGTTCGTCCGGCACGCCTGGCAGGGTGCCGCGCTGCTGGGCGACAGCCGCGCGCTCTACAACGAAGTGGGCCGGCGTTTCGTAGGAGGGTCGGTATGACGATTGTCGACGAGTTCGGCGCGTGGCTGACCGAGTTCCTGCCCGACGACTACTACCAGCGTTACCGCGAATACCGCTGGGACATACCGCTGCGGCGCGACTACCAACGGGCCGCGTTCGAAGCGGGGTGGATCCAACCCACCTGGCCCCGTGAGCACGGGGGGCGCTCGCTGGGTCTGCGCGACGCCATGGAGATCCGCATCGAGGCCGCGTTGCGCAGCGCGCCCAAACTGCCCAACATCGCCGGCCCGAACGTCGCCGCGGCCGGCATCCGCCAATTCGGCACCCCCGAACAGATCGACCGCCTATTGGTTCCCTGCCTGCGTGGCGACGAGTGGTGGGCGCTGGGGATGTCCGAACCGGAGGCCGGGTCGGACTTCGCGGGCCTGCGTACCCGCGCGGAGCGAGACGGTGAGGTGTTCCGGGTCAGCGGACACAAGATCTGGACCACCCAGGCGCACCTGTCGCGGTGGTGCACCCTGTACGCGCGCACCGACCCGGATGCGCCGAAACACCGGGGTATCTCCTGCCTGATCCTGGATCTGCAGTCGCCCGGGGTGCGGATCGAGCCCATCCGGATGTCGTCGATCTCCGACGAGACCTTCTGCGAGGTCTTCCTCGACGCCGTCGAGGTGCCGGTGGCCAATCTACTGGGACCTGTCAACGGCGGCTGGAATGTGGCGTTGTCGTCGTTACACCATGAGCGCCAGATGATTTGGATCATGAATTGGGTCGAGATAAAGCGCGGTCTGGCTTCGGTCGTCGACAACCCCGACATCCACACCGAACTGGGCATGCTGCTGGCCGACGCCGAAGCACTGCGGGCCACCGGGTATCGCGCGCTGGACAACGGGCTCGCCGGGCGGCCCAGCCCGGAGGCGGACACCATGAAGCTCCTGGGGTCGCTTACCCTGCAACGCGTTTGGGAGTTGAGCGCGGCTGCGGCCGGTCCGGGGTCGACCGCCGACCCGGACCTGCTGTTCGAACGCCAGGACGCCCTGGCCGCGACCATCTACGGCGGAACCTCTGAGGTCCAGCGCAATATCATCGCCGAGCGTGTGCTCGGGTTGCCGAAGGGATGACCACGATGGATTACGATCTCGGCGACGACGCCGGCGAACTGCGAAACCGGTTGCGCCAGTTGATCACCGACCACATTCCGGTTGACTTCCTGGGCGCCTGCACGGATGATCCGGACGACTTGGCCACCACTGAGTCGTTCTGCAAGCTACTGGCCTCGGAAGGCTTACTGGCCCTGGCCTGGCCGAAGGAACACGGCGGTGGCGGCGGTTCGATCTGGCAGCAGACCGTGCTGCGCGAGGAGATGTGGGCCAACTACGAGCCGCGTGGGCCGCAGTACATGGGGATCAACTGGGTCGGCCCGGCCATCATGCGACACGGGACGGAGGAGCAGAAGGCCAAGCACCTGGCCGGCATCGCCTCCGGCGAGGTGATCTGGTGTCAGGGTTTCTCCGAACCGGAAGCCGGCACCGACCTGGCGTCGTTGCGTACCCGCGCGGTACCGGACGGCACCGGGTGGCGCATCGAGGGACAGAAGGTGTGGACGTCCTACGCGCGGATGGCGTGCTGGTGCGTGTTGGCAGCCTGCACCCATCCGGACGCGCCGAAGTCCAAGCGGCTCAGCCTGTTTCTGATCCCGATGGACCGTCCCGGTTTCACCGTCCGGGGTATTCCGTCGATGTTGGGGCCGCATCATCTCAACGAGGTGTTCCTGGACGGGGTGCAGGCCACCGACGAAGACATCCTGGGCGAGCCCGGCGACGGTTGGCGGGTGATGCGCGAGGCGCTGGCGTTCGAACGCGTCGGCATCGCGCGCTACGCACGCTGTGAGGCATTACTGGACCGTATGCAGGCCGCACTCGGCGACGGCTGGGACCGGTTGCCGGAGTCCATCAGGAGCCGATGGGTGCGAGCGCTGGTCGATCTGCGGGTGGCCAGGCTGATGGCGTACCGGGCCGTGTCGCTGCAGGACGACCCGCAGGCCGGCGCGGCGGCCAGTGCGGCCCGGATCGCCACCACCACCTGTGACCAGGTGGTCGCCGAACTGCTTTTCGACGTGCTGGGTCCCACGGCGCTGGACAGCGGGGCCGCCGCGGCGCTGCACGGCGCGGTAGACGACCATTGGCGCTATGCGCAGGCCGCGACGGTGGCCTCTGGCACCATCGAAGTCCAACGCATGATGGTGGCGCGCGACGTGTTGGGAGAACGCCGATGAATACCGAACTGCCACAGGATATCACCGACTTCGCGGCGGTGGCCCTCAAACGGCTGACCCGACTGGGCGGGCCGCAGGCGGCGCTGCGCGCCGAAACCGACGACACCGTGCGCGACGCGGCACGAGATGCGCTGAGCGAACTCGGCGCGTTCGAACTCGACGTCCGCTCGGGCTCGGACGATCTACTGGCCGCCGCGGTGCTGTGCCGGGTCGCCGGTGCCACGGCGTTGCCCTATCCGCTGGTCGAGGAGCTGCTGGCGATCGACGGCGCGCGACTCGCGCTGGTCCACCCGGAGGCTCCGCGCATCGACCACGGTGACCTGCCCGGCGAATGGATCGCCGCGGACCTGGACGGCAACAGTTTCCGGGCGCTTCCAGCGGCGCGGACGGGCGCCAAGCTGGGTCCGTTCCTGGCGCCGGTCACGCTGACAGGTGCCGGCGCAACGGTTCCGCAGGCCGACATCGACCTGCATCTCGTGCTGGGATCATGGCGGATTCTGGGGACGGTGCAGCGGGCACTGGACATCGTCACCGAGCATGTGCAGGCGCGCGTACAGTTCGGCAAGCCACTGGCGGATTTCCAGGCCGTCAGATTCGCCGTCGCGGACGCATCGGTCGCGGTGCGCGGGCTGCACGAACTCACCAAATACACCATCTGCCGACCCGAAACCGTTCCGGCGCAGACCCTTTCGGCGGACGCACTGGTGCTGCGACTCAAGGCGGCCGAGACCGCACGCCAGGTGCTGCGCACCGCGCACCAACTGCTCGGCGCGTTGGGATTCTGTGACGAATCCGATGTCAGCGTCCTGGACCGTCACGTACAGCCGCTGATCCGGCTGCCGCTGGGCCCCGAGGCGCTGAGCCTGCGACTGATACCCGAGGTGCGCAGCGGTCATCTGGAGACGTTGTTCAGCGGACGCACTTCGGCATGACCACCCAGCCCGGCTCCCCGGACGCGCCGGTCAACCCGTTCGCGGACGGAATACCGTTCAGCAGCAAACTTCAGCAGCTGGCCGAGCACCAGCGTGACGACCTCGGGGTGACGGTGGTCGCCCTGGACGGCGGCGAGCAGTCGTTGACCTTTGGTGAACTCGATGCCCGCGCCAACCAGTGGGGACGGGCGCTGGCCGACCGCGGCGCGCAGACGGGTTCGTTTGTCGCCATTGCGATCCCGAATTCGGTGCACCTGGTGTTGGCCACGTTGGGCTGCTGGAAGATCGGCGCGGTTCCGATTCCGATGCATTGGGATCTGCCCGAGTGGGAACGCAGCCGGGTGCGTGAGGTGATCGATCCCGTCGTGGTCGTCGACGACGCGACCCGCTGGGAACTCGACGAACTCGCCGCCGCGGCGTCCCCGAGCCCGCTGCCGGCGGCGGTCTCTCCCACCGCCAACGGGATCTGTTCCAGCGGCTCCACCGGCGTGCCGAAGGTGATTCTCAACCTGGCGCCGTCGCTGTGGATTCCGCAACAGGGCGAGCCATTTCTGTCGAACTGGACGCCGGTGGCCAAGCCGCAGCGGATCATGGTGCCCGCGCCGATGTATCACACCAACGGCTTCGCCACGTTCCTGATGTTGTTGAGCGGCGACCATCTGGTGATTCTCGAAAAGTTCGACGCCCCTTTGTTTGTCGACACCATCGAGCGCTACCGGATCACCAACTTCACCGCGACACCGACGATGCTGGCGCGCGTGGCGGCGCTGCCCGACATCCGCCAGCGCGACCTTTCCAGCGTCGTGTTCATCCTGCAGGGCGCCGCGGTGATGCCGCCGTCGCTGTTACGCACCTGGTTCGAGCTGCTCAGCCCGGAGCAGATCGTGACCGCCTACGGCATGACCGAGAATCTCGGGTTGACCGCACTGCGCGGCGACGAGTGGCTGACCCATCCGGGCAGCGTCGGCCGCGGCTTCCGCGACACCGAGATCCGGATCCTGGACGCCGACAAGAATCCGCTGGGGCCCGGTGAAGAAGGAGACATCTACCTGCGGGCGCCGATGAGCGCGGGGTACCGCTATCTGGGTGGCGCACCGCCGTTGCCGTCCACCGAGGACGGGTTTCGATCCGCCGGCGACATCGGCCGCCTCGACGAGGACGGCTTCCTCTACATCACCGACCGCCGTGCCGACATGATCATCAGCGGTGGGGCCAATGTGTTCCCGGCCGAGGTCGAGTCCGCGCTGTCCGGGCACCCCGACATCGCCGACGTCGTCGTCATCGGGCTGTCCGACGAGCGGTGGGGCCGACGGGTGCACGCCGTGGTGCAGGTGTCCGCGCACGCCGCCGCGCCGCTGACCGAGCAGCAGGTGATCGATTACGCCAAGGGTCGCCTGGCCCCCTACAAGGCACCCAAGACGGTCGAATTCGTCGACAAAATCCCCCGCACCGCGGCCACCAAGGTCAACCGCTCGGCGATGATCGCGGCGCGGGGAGGCTAGTGCGCCCAGACCGAAAATCTGCAGCAAAAGATCGAGCGCACACCCGCCAAAATGCAATCTCGACTGCCGCGCCCCCACCCGGCAGCAGCACCCGCGGCGCCTAGACCAGGCTGCGCATATCCATGTAGTGCGGAAAGAACGTCTCCCACATCACCAGACACGCGAAGAACCACGCCACCGGTGTGGCGAGTCGAAGCGAACCATAGGAAGAGACGATTGGGCGGCCGCGCCCGGCGTGCGCTCTGGCATCCAGGTACACCCACGCCGCCATGGCGACGATGATCCCCAACAACTCGACGACCGCAACGACCGCTGCTTTCACGGCACCCCCTGCTTTGCATAACGATCTGACACGTATATCAGAGCGATGCCCGTTCGACGGCCCGAATCCGCCGATCGGTTCGGCGGGCCTGCTCAGCCCCGCGCGCGTTTGGTGTCGGCGAATCCGTCGGCGATCGACGCCGCCAACTCGAGAAACGCCTGGCGGGTGCGGTTGGCCATCAGGTCCAAGACGACCTCTGACCCCTGCGCCAGGTGGTCGTCGAACGGGATGACATGAACCGAGCGGATGCGGGTCACAAACTGCGTGGCCAGCTTGTCCAGATCCACCGACGCCTTGCCCGGGCGTGCGGCGCTGATGACCACCGTCGCGTTGGGCACCAGATGCCCGCGGCCGTGATGCTCCAGCCAGTCCAGCGTCGCGAACGCGCTGCGGGCCGCGTCGATGGCCGGCGACGCGACCAGCACGATCGCGTCGGCCTCGTCGAGGACAGCCGACATCGCCGAATGCACCAGTCCGGTGCCGCAGTCGGTGAGGATCAGGTTGTAGAACCGCTGCAGCAACCTGATCACCACTCGGTAGTCGGCGTCGGAGAACGCCTCAGAGGTTGCCGGATCACGTTCGGAGGCAAGGATTTCCAGCCGACTCGTGCTCTGTGAGGTGTGCCTGCGGATGTCGGAGTAACGAAAGATGTTGTCGTCCAACAACAGATCTCGCACCGTCGACCGGCTCTGGTCGGGCCCGCGTTGTGCCAGGGTGCCGAAGTCGGGGTTCGCGTCGACGGCGATGACGCGGTCGCCGCGGATGGCGGCGAAGGTGGAACCCAGTCCGACGGTGGTCGTGGTCTTGCCGACACCGCCCTTCATCGACAACACGGCGATGCTGTAGTCGCCGCGGACCGGTTGGCTCACCCGCGCCACCAACTTCTGACGGGTGTTCTCCAGTTCGGACTCACCGGGATTCAGGCCGGTGAAACGGTGCACCACTCTGCGCCAACCGCTCTGCGGCAGAGGTCGGGTACGGCGCACCAGTCCGAGATCGGTGTGCGACGGGATCCGCGGGTCCGGTCCGCCCGGTTGCGGTCCCGGCGCGTTCGGGTTGGCGCGGGTGAAAGGTGTTGCCACAGGCGGGGATCCGGGCGGATGCAGCCGGGGATCCGGACCGGGCGCCGGGGGCGCGGGGTGCTGGACGGCCGCGGGGGTGCGCGGTACCTCGATGGGCGGGGGCGCGGGGCGCGTGGGCAGCGGGGCCGGACGCACCGGCGGTGCGGCGGGTGCTTCCCCGCCCGCGGGCGAAGGAGCCTGACGTGTCCGGGGATGAGGCGGCAGCCTGAAGACGGCGGTGCGGTCGGACATCGGGCCCGGACGGTCACGCGGCGGGGGCGGCGGCGGCACCGGCGGCAGCTCCATCACGCGGGTGCCCTCGGCCATCGGTCCCGGACGCTCCGGTTTGGGTTCCGGACGCGCCGATTCCGGTTGCGGACGCGCCGATTCCGGTTCGGGTTTTGGCACGGGTTCCGGTTCCGGACGCGCCGATTCCGGTTCCGGACGCGCCGATTCCGGTTCGGGTTCCGACAAGGACACGGGCTCCGGTTCCGACAAGGACACGGGCTCCGGTTCCGACAAGGACACGGGCTCCGGTTCCGGTTCCGACAAGGACACGGGCTCCGGTTCCGGTTCCGGCAGGGCCACGGGTTCCGGGTCCGACAAGGGCACGGGTTCGGCTTCCAGTTCGGGCTCCGGATCCGGCGGCACATCGTCCACCTCCGCCGGCGGCAGGTCGATGACTTTCGTGCCCGCCTCCATCGGACCCGGCCGCGCCTCGTCGACAACGGATTCCTCCGCCAGCTTGGCCTGGATCAGCGCGACGGGGATCGGGTTGGTGTCCGCGTCACTGCTGCGTTTGAAACCCGGTCGGGGCGTGTCGGATTGGCTCACTAGCGCGTTCTCGACGTCAGCTGCCGGGTGGACATTCCGAGCACGCTTTCCAGCGCGGCGCGCATGTCACCGAGCTCGATGCGCATCAGCTCCGATTCGCCGAGGTCCTCGACACTGACATCCGGACGCTCGCTCAGCCGGTACTCCCGCTCCTCCTCGGCCGTCTCGATCACGTTGCGGACAAACCGCCCATTGCCGACCAGATCGACCTCACGGCGCAACTGGCCGGACTCGTCGACCGACTGACTGTCGTAGAGCACCCGGCAGGCGTCGACCAATTCCTCGTAGGCGGCCTCGGTGAGTTCGGAGTCGCGGGTCTTGGCGATCAGCCGACCGATGTCGCCCAGTTCGACCGCGTTATACGAAGCGAACCGGATCCGCTTGGTGAACCGCGAGGCCATTCCCTCGTTGGCGGCAAGGAACCGGTCGATCTCCGCGTCGTAACCGGCGATGATGACCACTAACCGGTCCCGGTCGTTCTCCATCCGCGCCAGCAGGGTGTCCACCGCTTCCCGTCCGAACGCGTCGCCGCCGGCCAGTCCGCTCTGGATCAGCGTGTACGCCTCGTCGATGAAGAGCACCCCGTCCATCGCGGTGTCGATCAGTGCGGAGGTCTTGATCGCGGTGCTGCCCAGATGTTCGCCGACGAAATCGGCGCGCTTGGCCTCGATCACCGCGGGCGTTTTGAGCAGCCCCAGCCCGCAGTAGACCTGCGCGACCACCCGGGCGATGGTGGTCTTGCCGGTCCCGGGCGGCCCGGTGAAGGCCAGGTGCAGGCTGCGCGCGGCGGCGCTGAGCCCCTTGCCTTCCCGGACCTTGGCCAGCTTGGCGGCCGAGCGCAACTTGGCCACCTGCAGCTTGACGTCGGTCAAACCGATCTGGCGGTCCAGCTCCAGTTGCGCGGCGCGCAGGTAGGAGTTGCTGCGCTCGTTCAGGCCTTCTGCGTCGAGTTCGCCGGCTCGGCGGGCGGTGCTGGGATCCCACTTGTCGGTGCGGGATTCGATGTCGTCCTTGCTGGTGATGATGAGCCGGAACTTCGGGTCGTGCAGCGCGGCGGCGTTGGCCTCGAAGCCCGGCTCCTCGCTGTAGATCCGCTCGAAGATGGTCCTGGCTTCGGGTTCTTTGCCCATCTCCCGCAGGGTCAGGCCTTTGCAGAACTCCGCCGCCCGGCTCGCGGCCGGTATCGGCCCCTCGATCGCCTGGTCGAGACGGCGGATGCCCTCGCCGAACAACCCCATCTGCGCGCACGCCGATCCCACCATCAGATGCGCGCCCGCGGCGATGTACTCGTCGTCAAAGGAAGCCGAATTAGCAAGTGCGACAAGCACATCCGGCCACCGCTGGGTGGTGAAGTGCAACACCGCGCGGACGTAGGCGCAAATCTCGGCGGAGTCGGTGTCGCCGCCGGGCATGGAGCGACGCATGTCGTCCAATTCGTCGAGCACCCGCTCGGCTTCGTCGTAGTCCTTGCCGGCGATCATGCTGGCCGCGTACGCCAGCCACACCTCGGTCAGGGTGCTCAGCGTGTAGTCCAGGTACAACCCGGTCTGGAACCGCCCGGCGAGCGCGTGCCGGGGCAGCCCGAGGCGGCGCTGCTCGCGGTTCAGATTCTCCTTGCTGGTCCGCCACAGTTGATAGATCACCTCGCCGCTGGTGTCGCCGGCGGCGGCGCGGCCCAGCCAGGCATCGCTCATCTGCGGGTCGTGCTCGGTGGCGCGCTTGAAAGCCAGGGCGGCGTACTGCACGTCGCGGTCGGTTTCCAACCCGTCGATGGGGATTCCCAGTGACAACACTCCGGCGTCGAAGACGCGCTGCGCGTCCCTGGTGCCAGGCATCTACTTGGTGTCCTTACTACTAGCACAGCTGGTGACTACCGTCTGGCGGCAAAAGCGAGCAGAAACGTCCATTTAGCCCGCGTCTAGCGGTAGAAAGTTATTGTACCGATCTGTTGAGTTGCATTGTCGCGCCAAAATCCGGAACGAAATTCGGGCACGTCGACGCCACTGTGGAGGTGAAGCCTAGTGCCAGCGGAACAACGACCGCAGCCCGTGCGCTCCCGCACCGGCACGATCGTCGTCGCCACCACCGAGCGCGGGCTGCCCACGGCGCTGAAGATCGACCGCACCGAGCTGGCCAGACCGCCGCAGGAGTTGGCGGCCGAGATCCTGGCGTTGTGCAAACTGTCGGCATTGCGCGCCCAGGTGGCCTACCGTCGCGGGCTGGTCGACAAGGGGTTCAGTGCGTCGACGATTCGCGAGCTCGGGCTGCCGACCGACGAGGAGCTGGCCCGCGCCGAGCAGGAGCTGTTCGGCGACGAGGAGGACGACGAGCTTCCGGGGACCTGGATGAGGTCGATATGACCAGCTTGGCGCAGTCGGTGATCGCCAGGGCGATCAAACAGCGCGACCTGTTGCAGTCGATGACCGAACAGACCAAGACGATCTCGGCGCGGGTGACCAGCCGCGACCGGGCGGTGAGCGCCGAGGTCGACGGATTGGGCAGCCTGACCGGACTGTGGCTGGGGCCGCCGGCCAGTCGACTGGACCCCGACACCCTGGCCGCGCTCATTGTCGAAACCGCCCAGGCCGCCGCCAAGGTGTCCGCCGAGCGGTACAACTTCCTGCTCAAAGAGTTCATGACCCGCATGGACGAGCTGCAGAAAACGCCGCTGACCCGCTCGGACGGCACCGTCTTCGAACCGGAATAACGAGCGGCGCGCCATTATTCAACATGCGCAAATAACAATCACTTTCTTATTACACACGTGTGAATCGCGAACCGGGCGGCGGTCTGCTTAAATTCGTGCAACTTAATGCCGGCGGGGCTGCTTAGGGTGAAGACACCAGCGCTAGCTGCCGCTAAGCGGTATTGGACGGGGAGAAGCTGACATGGCATTTGAATTGCAGCCCGACTTCATGCAGGGGCTCACGGTCGCGCAAGACACGGCGGGCACGCTGATCAGCACCGCGCTGAGCACGGTCACCTCGACCGAGTTGGGCAATTTCTCGATGGCCCTCGGGCCGATCGCGGCGGCGAACATGATCCCGGCGATGTTCGAGACCGCGGCCAACAACGTCGGCAGCGGCATGATGACGGCCGCAAAGCACGGTTTGCTCGGGGTCGCCACTCACGTCACCGACGCCGAGCACGCCGCGGCCGATGCCGCCGACGGAACCACCGAAGTCTAGGCACCGAGCCGAATGGCCACCTACGACCCTGCTCCCCAGCCAGGGCCACCCGGACAGTTCGACCAACTGGCGGACTACGACCATCAGCCGGTCGTCAACCAGATGGAGAACGATCTGCAGGCCTGGCTGAATCGCCCGGTGCAAGACATCTTGAACCAGTTCCACCTCGGACAATTGCCTACCGGCGGTCCGGAGTTCTCCGGCGTGGGCGATGCCGTCCCCGCCGACCTGACCAGCGCTCCGGGCGGGATGGGCAGCAACTTCGCCGGCGGGCTGATGAAGCCGATGACCGACATGCTCGGCACCCTGGGCAACGGCGTATTTCAGGGCATGAACCCGACGCAGATGTTTGGTGGGATCAGCCAGGCGTTTCAGCAGGCAGCCGGTGGTTTGCAGCAGGCGCTGGGTCAGATGATGGGTGGCGCGGGCGGCCAGGGCTGGTCGGGTGCCGGAGCAACCGCCGCCGCGGCGAAGACCGGAGAAACGGTGGCCGACGGCGCTGCCGTCGCCGCGCAGGGCACCGCCTTGGGCGGCGAGTACAGCGCCGCGGCCGCAAATGTCGCGCAGGGCCAGGCGAGGTTGATCCAGATCATCGAGGAGTGCCAGGACGAACTCGCGGCGCTGTCGGGTGGGCTGCCGTGGACGGCGCCGAAGATGGTCGAGACCGCTGCGCGAGCCAGCGCGATGGCCACCGAGTGCATCACGGAGCTGGAGAGCACGCTTACCGGCCAGGCCGCTTCGACCGCCGCGACGGGTGCTCCGATCGCGGTGGCACAGGGCCCCCAGATGGCCATGCAGATGATGGGTCCGCTGCTGTCGGTGGGGATGAGCATGATGGGTCCCGCGATGCAGATGGGCATGATGCCGCTGGCGATGGGCATGCAGGCCGGAACCCAGGTGCTGCAGGCCGGCATGCAGGCCGGCACCGGGCTGATGTCGGCTGTGGGGCAGGCAGGTCAGGGCGGCGCGGGTGCCTCATCGGCGCTGGCCCAGCCGGCGCGGATGGTCGGCGCGGCTCACCCGGCCGGGGGCGCCGGACACGGCGGCGGTGGCGGGGTCGGAGCCACCAGCCCGGCCCGGGCGACCCCGTCGTCGCCGATGGTGCAGAGCGAGAATTCCAGCGCCGCCGCGATGTCGCGATCCGTGGCTGCGCGGCCGACCGGCGGAGTCGCCGGGATGGGCGGCGCCGCGGGCATGATGGGCGCGGGCGGAGCCGGGTACGGAGCGCCGGGCGGCAAGGCCGGGGCCAGCGGCAGCCACACGTCGGCGTCCTTCCTGCACACGACCGACCAGGGCGGCGCGATCGTGGGCGATCTCGGCACTGCCAGTCCGGCCGTGATCGGCGACAACTCGGTCAATCTCGAAGACGACCCTGACGTCAAACTCCGCATCTAACAAGGGGAAGACACATGAGCGACAACCTGTCCATCCGGCCCGGCGAACTCACCGAGGCCACCCGCCAGCTCGACGAACTCGCCGATCGCCTGCAACGCGTGATGGAGACCGAGCGACCCAACCTGACCACCATCTCGTCGGGCCAGGACGAGGTCTCCCAGCGGGTGGCTCACACCCTCAACGAGGTACTCACGTCGTTCACCACGGCGTCCGAGCGGGGCACCAACGAGCTTCACGAAGCGTCCGCCGCGTTGCGGGCGCATTCGGGCCGGATCGCCGCCGCCGACTTGGCGGACTGAGTCGTCGATCGCTGCCAGCGATCGGCACATGTGAAAAGCGTTGCAGTGAAAGGGGGTTCAGACAGTCATGGGATTCACCAATGTGGTGTGGGAATCGCGCAGCACCGAGCAGCTGGCGCGTGACTTGACCGAGGGCCCCGGCCCGTCCTCGGTCGGCGAGGCCGGCGCCGCGTGGATCCGGGTCGCCAACGAATTCGCCAAGGTCTCCGGCGACTACGACCGGCTCATCGAATCCTTCCGCGCGGCGTGGGAGAGCAACACCTCGGATGCCGTCGTCCGCAAGCTGGAAGCGTTCGGCAAATGGCTGCAAGCGGCGAGCCTGAGCGCCGCGGCCAACGGACGACGGGCCGAGGAGGCCGCCGTCGCGAACACGGTCGCGATCCTGTCGATGCCCACCGTCTCCGAGGCCGTCGAGGCCAAGGCGGCCCAGGACATGATGGCCTCGCTGGCGGCCTACAACGGCGCGATTCTGCACGGCAGTTTCGCCGAGTTCGACGACGCCGCGTCGGCTCAGCAGGCTGATGCCGCAGCGGTGATGAACCGCTACGAAGAGGCGTGCGCCGAGCTGGCCGCGCCGTGGGAACAGCCCGTTCCTCCGCAGGTCGTCAACGGCGGTGCGCTCAAGGCCGAGAAGGAAGGCAAGGGCGGCGGTTCCCGCGGCGGCGGCGGTGGTGGCGGTGCGGCACCGAGGCAGCTCTCGCCGATGCTGGCCAACCCGGCGGCGCCTAGCAAGCAGCCGGACCAGGTGCGTCAGACCCGCTTCACCAGTGATTCCTCCGGCGGCAACGGCCTCGGACGTGGCGGCGGAGGTTATGCCCCGATGGCGGGCACCCGCCGCGACGGCGGCGCTCAGGCCTACGAGTCCTTCCGCGAGGCCGAGACCCTCGAGGGCGCCGGCGAAGCCGGGGCCGGCTTGTCTGATGGCGGCCAGTCCTGGTTGCCCGCCGCGCAGCAGAGCGATGCGCCGTTCACGGTTTCCCACGTCAGTTGGGGTCCCAACACCGCGATCTTCGACGATCTCGCGGCACCCGAGCCGCAGCAGGTGGAGGGTTTTGCGGCCGAGCCCGAACGGACACTGCAGCAATTGTCTGACAGTTGGGTCTCACCGGCGGTCATCGGCGCCGAGGAGGTGAGCCTGTGACCGCCGCGACGCTGTCCGCATTCACCCTGACCGACGACGAACTCCAGGTGGTCGGGCAGCGGATCGGCGTGCAGAGCTTCCCGACGGTGTTGGGTGTGCGGCCCCGGTACGGCACGGTGGACGCGCTCCAGACAGCATTCGACGCGGCAACCCGCAGCCTGATCTCGCGGGGTCTGATCGTGGACGGGGCGCTGGATCCGGACCTGCTGCCGGTGCTGCGGGCGTTGCGACGACCTGAGCGGGAACTGGCCATGCGTCTGATGACCCCGGACGGCATGGCCCGGGTGTCGGTGGTGCGGTGCGGCGCCGCCGGCGTGGTGGCACGACGTGTCGGCGACGAGATTCGGTTGCGGGTGGCCGAAGGCTCCCCCGACCTGTCCTGGGCGACCCAGTCGTTGCTGGGTGGGCTGCCGCGCTCGGAGGCCGCCTCGGTTTCGCCGGTGGGCGCGCCTTCGGAGGCGGTTACCCAGAAGTTGATCGGGACCCACGATGCGGCCCAGTTGGCGGACCGCGTCCGGGCTCTGGGCGCCGAGCCACGTGCGGCGATGCAGTTGGGCTCGGCGCTGTCGTCGCGCATGGCGTTCGCCGAGATCGTCTACTACGCGCTGTGCAGCGACCAGGACCGCATCTCTCGTCGGCCGGCCGCGGTCGGGGTGTTCTACACCAAACGTGGCCGGATCGTCGGGGCGCCGAGCGCCTCACCCAGCGGGCAATTGTGGACCACGTTGAAGCCGGGATCGGATCACGCGATTGCGCAGGCGATCGGTCAGCTTGTCGAACTATCGACGGACCAATGGGAGGCGTCATTGGTTTAGCGATTTTTTTCAGACGAGTAATTTGTCGAACCGTGTCCGGCGACGCCGAGCACACAAAATTTGGAGCGAGATATGACGTTCTTCGTCTCACAATCCCAAGCTGACGCAGTGAAACACAAGATCGACAACACCCTGCAGGACACCCATGCACTGATCAACAAGGTCAGAAGCGAGGTCGAGGTGTTGGGGGGCACCTGGCTCGGCAATCAAGGAGCCAAGTTCCAAGCGGCCATGCACGAGCACGTCGCCGATCTCACCAGAATCTTCGACGAAACCACCGAACTCGCCGAGATGGGCAAGCAGAACATCCAAGAGCACGTCGGCGCCGACGCCTGACAAGAAAGGTTTCAACGATGGGTTACAACGACGAAATCAAATACGAGTTCGACACGAACCGCGAGATTCTGGACGTGATTCAGAACGCCACGCGGGACGCCGAAGACATGCGCACACAGGTCGACAAACTGTTCCAGGTCCTCGTCGAGGAGGCCTATCACGGTCAGGGCGCCGAGGCAATGCAGACCAGGCGGCAGGACATCTCCACCAGGATGGACGGGATCATCCAGGATCTGCACCAGACGCATGCGCACGCGGTCAATCAGCACGACTACGTGCAGCAACTCGACCAGCGGCAAGCAGCAAATATCCTCGGCTGATTTCGGCCGGCCGCCTTTCGTGAAATCCCCGCGAAGTGGCCCGTCGCGCATATCCAGAAACGACAATAAGGAGTCCCAATGGGAACAGTAAGCATTAATGTTCCGGCAGTCAGCAGCGCGATGAGCAGCGTGCAAGACTGCCTGACCAATACGCGGCATCACATCGACCAGATGGTCGAGGTGCTCGAAAACGTGAAGCGGTTGCATGTCAGCGATAACGCCACCGCGATCATGAATGACGCGAACCACCTCGAAAGCGATCTCAGAGAGATCGTCAACCAAATGACGCAGACGAGGGACGAGGTTTACCAGAAGGGAAACGCTCTCCTGCAACAGGCCGGGCATGCTCCGATGCCGATGCCCGCCTAGCAGCACAATCAACGACGAAAGGATCCAACATGTCTGACGCTGACGTTCATTACGACCCGGCGGCCTTGACGCAATACGAGGAAGCGCACGGCGTGATCCAGCAAGCCGGCAGTTTGGCACAAGAAATCAACCATGTGTTCCAGACCCAGATACCGCAGGTATTCGTGGCGGGTGCCTCAGCCTCCATCTCCGAGCACCATCGGATCATCAACGAAAAGTTCGAGGACGTGCATCAGCAGCTCATCAAGTTGCTTGCCGAGACCGCGCCGGGTGAACTCCACGACATGTTCAGCCTGGACCAGCGGTTGAGCAACATCTAGCCGGGGGGCGTCGGCCGCCGAGCCGCACTCGTTCCGCGACGGCCGGCGTCAACGAAGGCGTGGGATAGGGCCTGTCGGCATCAACCGTTTTCGCCTGAGCAGAAGGGATCGCCATGAGTGGTGACAATCCGCCGTCGATCGAGCAATTGCGCGGCTATGCCGACCAAGTCCGGCAGCAGTCACCCGACCAACTGCTCGTCGAGGTGGGTGAAGTTGGTTTGGCCGACTGGAAGAGGGCTATCGACAGGGTCGTCGAAGATCTCCGGCAAGCGCACGGGTTGGTAGCCGCCAATCACGTCGATGTCGGCAACGTGAGTGCCGCATATGCCTCTGCACTACAAACGGCAAGCAATCTCAACGACTCGGGCAAAAGGGTTAAAGACAATATCCAAAGCGGCTTGGAGGTAGCGGTAGCAATCCAAGAAATAATTCAGTCAGCGTTCGACCGGATCAGGGTTCAATCTGGCCGCTGACGGCTGCGCATAAAATAAGCACAAAAATAAGAGAGTTAACGCATGTCGTGGACAGTCGGCAACGGAAACGACCCGTACGGACCAGATTTCGACAGCAATCCGGCGGTACTCACTCCGACTGGATTATTGCAGCCCCTTCCCTTACTGAAGCCTACTTCCCAGATCTTCGATATCGCCGGAAACATAAACGAGCTAAATGCCAGAGGTGGAACAGACGCCCGTAAACAGTACCGGCGCGTAGCTCTGGCGTATATTACGACGTTCGTAGAGGGCAGAGACGGAATAATAGGAGCCAATAGCGACGTAGCGCCAAACCAGCATGGTAAATGGAGCGACGCCGGCACCGCTGTGCAGAGAGCGGCAAGTGAGTTGGCGCCCATCATCGATGGGAACGACCAGATGCAGGGAGCCACTGCCAATGCCATCCGTAACAGGGTGAAGGACCTTCTGCGCAGTCTTCAGCATTCAGCCAGCGGCGCGCAGCGGATGGGTTTTCTCGTCGATATGTTCTCCCAGGATATGAGCCGGACCCAAGAGTGGTTCGTGAGTCGGGATGGTCGTTTCGACACCCACGACCAACAGACGGTCGACTCGTTGAATTGGGCCACCCAAGTGACGATCCGAGATTCGTATAACCCGCCGATCGACATGATCGGCTACAACCATCCCGATCTGCCGCCGGCACCGACCGTTCCGACCATGCCGTCGGGGACGCCGACCCCCATGCCGGCGGGAGGTGCGCCGGGGGTGCCCGGAACCGGGCTACCTGGCGGCGGCCTGGGTATACCCACGCTGCCGGGCGAATCGACTCTTCCGTCGGCGGCTTATCCGGGCTCGGCGAGTCCGGCAAACGGCGGACTCAACGGGATCGGTGACGCCGCCGGGAATGCGGCACAACAGGCGGGACAGGGAGTGCAGCAGGCTGCGCAACAGGGGGCCAACGCTGGGCAGCAGGGCGCCGCCGCCGCGCAGCAAGCGCTGAGCGAAGCACTCAAACAGAAGAACGCCAAGCTGCCCGAAGGTGCGCTGAGCCTAGGACCCAACGGCCTCACCGGCGCAGGCAAGTCCGGAGGCTCCGGCGGCGCCAAGTCAGGTGGGTCGGGAGGAGCGGGAAGGCCGGGGCTCATGACCGCCAAACCGGCCGCCGATCTGGCCGCGGGAAGCAAGACCGCAGCCCCTGCATCCCGCGCAGGTGTCAGCAGCGGTACCTCCGGGGCACCCGGTGCCGGCGCCCCGGTCGCGGGCCCTCGAGGCGGCGGAGCCGACAAAGTGCACAAGGTAAGCAAGGCGCTTCACCACAACAAGCACGGGATGATCAGCGAGGGCGATGCCGTCGTGCAGGTCGTCGGCGAAGACGCCACGGAACCCGTTCCGGACAAAAAGAACTGAGTCGCACCACCGTATTCTCCGAAGGCGTGGACCGGGCGTCGCTCAATCAATTAGGGATGATCCAAGTTGTCGGCGTGGATGCACTCAGCGAAGCCCATGGCCGCGAATTCATGCCACATCCCCTTGCGCACACCCGTTCGTCGCCGTTCGCCGATCTCGATGAATACACCGCCTACGCCACCGACGTCGTCGACCGCGTCATGCACGGGGATCTGGTCGGATTCAGACAGTGGTTCACCACCTACGTCAATGCTGACCTGCGAGTGGAATGCACGGTCGATACGCCGACTGCGCGCCGGGAGCGGATCGTCGCGCACCGCTTGGACCAGTACGGTTTCCTGGCGGCGCAGCAATCCGATGAGGATGTGGTCGACGTCTACACCTTGCCGCCATACGAACTTGGCGCGGCGATCACCGCGTGCTCTCCCCTGACCAGGCCAGGGAAGCATCCGAAGGTCACCATCCCCGACCTCGGGGGTAGGCGCACCGACGACGCCGGGGCCGACATAGTGGTTCAGCAGCAGGTCGGCTTGCCCGCTGAGGTGTCGCTGTCACGTGCCGACGTGGCGATGTTCGCTCGGATACAAAGCCGCTGGCAGCCGCCCCGTGAGCACGGATTCGATCGCAGCAAAAAAGCTGTGGTGTGGGTGCAGATCAACGACGACGGCGACTACATCTATGGACCGGGATTCACGCACTTGACGCCGATGAGCCCCCGCACGCTCATTAGACGGATAGATGAACTGATCGCCGAAGATGTGGCCGCGATACGGCAGGCTCGGGATCTGTCTCACTAGTCCCGGTCAGCCAGGGGCCCGCAGTCCGATGACAGCGTCTTCGGTCATTTCAATGAGCGCGGTCCCGGCCTTGGCGAGGGAAGGGGACGGATCGCCGGAGATCTCCCAAAGGGTCTGACAGGTCGACGGATCAACCGCGACAAATTTGCGGCGCGACGACGCCTCGTCAATGTCAACGATCCTGGTAATGATGGTGGCGCCATCAGATCCGACGTAGGGTTCGCCGAGTTCCATGTCGCAGACCGGGCCGCTTTGTCCGGTAAGCAGGTCCCATCCCTGCCACCGATTGATGCCGCCGACATAGAGTTTTGTGTCGATCGTCTGGTAGCCGTTGCCCGACGTGGGCAGTTGGGTGACGAGTTTGCCTGCGGCAGTGTAGATCCGCAGACCGCCGCCACCGAGAACACTCGGCATGACCAGGTTCGGCTGCGGTCGGATCGCATCTGGTATCACAGCGATCTGGTGACCGGCAGTGTCATACAGCGCTACACCGGCGTTGCCATCGCGGGAAGTTCTGAACTCGTAAGCGAATCCACCGATGTACGCCTCGGCGTAACCCAGGCTGAGACCCTGCGGCGGAGTCGGGGTCAGATCGACGCCATCCAGGGAAAACATTCGTATGCCCTGCCCCAGCAAAGAATCGGCGGCCTGCATGCCGATAGTCAGAGGTGCCGAATCCGTGGTCTGATAATTGTTGAATTCATTTATCTCGCCGCTGCCCGGCAGGAACCAGGTCGGTTCGGCATGATCCCCAACCCCGTAGACACCTTTGCCTTTGGCGGCAGCAACCAACCGCGTCTCTCCGTGCCGGCTGCCGATCGCCCTCAGCCGAGGCTCGCCGGGACTGTTGTAGCTGTGCACCTGCGGGGGGCCGGTGAACTTCACCGCGCCGCGATCGACGTCGATGACCCACACCCGCTCCCGGCCCAGACAGTAGCGGGCCTGTTCGCAGTCGGGGTTGATGCACACCGCGGTGGACGGGCCATTGAGGGCGCAGTCGTCAGTCTTGCCGTAGAACCCGTTCAGCGCGATGGGCGGGAACGCCAGCTCCCCTTTGCGGGTGTCGACTCCGTAGACCCACCCCATCGGATTCAAACACCGCGGTTTCTCGCAATAGGAAGCCACGAGGAAGGCTTTGTCGCCGACCGCGGCGAAGAGATCGCCGATCTTGGCCTCGGGGGGCAATCCGATCTGCGCAGCGCTGAGCTGCCAGGCCGGCACCGGCTGGCGGTTCAGCGGAAATCCGATCAGCCGATCCTTCGGGGTGCCGATCGGCGCCTCCGCGGGAGCATCGCTGCCCTTAGCGGAAGCCGTGTCGTGACCACCCGTCTGCCACCACACCACGGCGCCGACGCCGGTGACGATGACCACGGCGACGACCGCCGCCACCCACCACCACCGCCGGTCGCCGCCGCCGGTCGCCGAACCCGAGGACTCGCCTCTGCTTGGTTGCACCCACCGAAACCCGTCCGGCGCACCCGGTTCCGTCACCAAATCCCCCTCACGGCACCGGCGCCGAACCGATCGCGCAGACCCGCAACTCGCCGTCGGCAACTTTCAACACAAACACCATGCTCTGATTCGCCAGATGGGTATTGAGGCCCCACACCGGCCCGCGCCGATTCAACGCACCCGTGGCGACCACTCGCATTTCCCGCCCATCAGGCTTGCCCGCCTTGATGGCTTCGATCTCGCGGCCCACCATGCCCGGTGGGTCAGGGCACGACAATTCCTTCAGGTTGGCCAGGTGCCGTTCGTTGCGTTCCCGCACCCACACCCGCACCGTGTTGATCGCGACCACCCGCGCCTGCTCGTCCGTCATGGACTCGTCGGCCGCCATCGGCCGTAAGGTGATGTCGCTCTTGGGTTTTCGTTCGACGATCGCGACCACCAATACCGCTGCGGCCACCAGGGCAGCCGCCCCCCACAGCCACACCGCCAACCGGTGCCGGCGCCCGGCCGCCCGTGAGCGCTGGTCGACGTCGTCGTGATCCATGAGTCGCGACTCAGCTCCGCGCCATGGACACGTCGCATACCTTCAGCGCACCGCCCTCATCGCCGAGCGTGAAGTTGTCGTCGAAGAACCCGCCTTCCTCCTGGACCGCCTGCACTTCCTGCTGCTGTGTTTCGTTCAGCGGGCGGACCCGGACCGCGACCGTCACCCAGACGCGCGATCCTTCGTCGCGGAACTCGGTGACGGCATCGGGGAACACCAGGCCCTGACGCTGGCCGAATTCTTGGAGAGAGGCGAACCACCTCTGCACCGACGGCGCCGGTTCAGCACAAGCCAATTCGCGCATCGTCGCGACATCGGCGTGATTTTCGGCGTCGACCCAGCGGGCAATCACGTCGGCGGCTTCCTGTTGGCGGGCCGGGCGCGGCGGCAGTGGAATGAGCCCCGCGCGCGGTGGCGGATCTTCCGCCCGCCCCGTCACGTATACGACGGCCGCTGCGCCGAAACAACCCAACGTGACGGCAGCCAACACCGGCACCGGCCACCGTCGCGGTCGGCGCGAACCCGTAACGGACACAACGGGTTCAGTGCGTACCGACAGCGTCCGGTCGCTGTCGCAGTCGATGATCATCCGCCGCCAGGACTCTCCCGTCGAGGCGGCCCTGCGCTGATGCTCGGCCAGCAAGTCGATCACCCGCGGCGGGACCTCCACCGGATGTGATTCGCCGGCACCGCCCGTGGCGGTGGCCAGCGCGATGACCGGGAGCGCGGCGGGTTCGACCTCGGCGTGCAGGCAGCGCCATCCCGTCGGTAGCTGCGCCAACAACAGCCGCACCGCATCCTCGACCAACCCGCGCTCGTCCCCCGCCCCCGCTACGTCGGCGTCCATGCTCACCGGGCAAGCCTAATCCGGCCGCATCCGGCAAATTCCTGCGTGAATTACCCGCGCCAGGTGATGCCAGAATGGTTCGAGGTTGCCGTCGGCGGGCAGGAGGGAACCGGATGGGACTGTTTGACGGAATTTTCGACGGGGAGGCCACCGGCGATCCCGAGATCGACGAGATGTTGGCCGGTTTGCAGAAGTTGCAGTCCGCGGCAGCCGAATCCGCGCAGCGGGTTGCGGTCGAGACCGCCGACGCCACGTCTCCCAACGGTCTGGCTCGGATTTGGGTGAACGCGCGCAACGTGGTGATCCAGGCTGAATTCGACGAACGGCGCTTCGCTGAGGCCACGCCGGCTGAAGTGGCCGACGCGGTGGTGCGAGCCGCCCAGGCTGCGGCGGCGAAGGTGCAGGAGAAGACCGAGGCACTGCAGGCGGGTCTGTTTCAACAGGCCTCGGCTTTGGGGGCTTTCGGATCCTCGGAGCTACGGCCGCTCGACGAGCTTCCGCAGTACCAACAACTCAATCCGACGGTGCCGCTGTCGGCGCCCGATTCGCCCGAACGCCGCGCCGCCGTCGCGAAGTTGGCTGCGGGATCGCAGGAAGACGACCGCGACGACGGGGAATGGCACGTGAGAGTTTCAGACCGGGGTTGACTGGCCAAATGACCGATCCTAGGGACACCGACCCGTTGAGGTACGCCGCGGACGCACTTGCCGACTCCGGCATCCCCGTGGTCGTCGACGAGCAGCCCGCTACCGACCAAGACCCAAAAGTGTTGGTGGAGCGGACCGTACAAGCGCTGGCGGGATTGGCGCCGGCGGGCTGGACGATGTTGCACGGCGCGTTCAGCATGGCCGGCGGCGAAGAGATCGCACAGGTGCTGGCCGAAACACCAGACGGCAATGTCAGGATCCCGGTCGCCGCCAGTGCGCTGGAACCGATCCGGGTGCACCGCGCGGTCACCGCCGGGTCGGCAGGTCCCTGGCTGCGGTTGTTGTTCGAATGTGACAACACCGGCACGCTGCGGATCGGTTTCGACTACGGGGACAACCAATTACCACCCGATCAGCTACTTTCCAGCGACGCGTATTCGCGGGATCTTCAGCAATATCCGCGAGCCGACCTGCCGCTGTGGTTGCTGGCGCATATCGGTAACGAGGGTCAGCAGATGCGCAGCGCCGCCGAGGCTCGCAACAGCGCGACTGTCGGCTTCGGCGACGTCGCTCTGGCCGACGACGAGATCCCGCCGCTGCCGTTGTTGTGGGCGCGGATCGCGGTCCTGGCCGCGATCTGTCGCGGTTCGGGAGCGACGGTCGGCCCGCGCACCGACCCCTCGTTCCAAGCCCACACCGGCGACGCCGGCGGCTGCATCCTGGCTCGTCTGCCGGGCGATCGGGCGGTGCTGTCCGGCGGGCGCAACGACTCCCGGCTGCTCTCGGCGGCCTATCAGGGCGCGATCACCTGGCCGGACCTGTACCGAGGTGCCCCGACCTGGCTGCACAACCTCTATCTGGATCCGCGAGCGGCATCGGGGATGCTGTCGTTCTGCTATTGGTGGCACGCGGGGCACTGGCATCGGGCCGAGCTTCCCGAGGCCGCCGCGCTGGCCGGGGTTGAACCGCCGTGGACAGCGACCGAAGAGATCGTGCGCGGAGTCCCCGGAGTCTGGTCGGTGAACAGCACCGCGAGTCTGATCACTCGGGTGTTGGGACGCATCGGCGTGCAGTTCACTGAGGCAACCGCGCAGGCGCCCGCGCGGTTGGTGCGTGCCGGCGAGGCCGGGATCTGCACGGAGCGGCATCTCGGCGAACTGTTCGCCCACCAAGTGCCGCCGGGTTTCGACATGGCTGAGGCGCTGGCCCAGCTCGACGCGGCCGATGTGCTGCTTCCGTCGTTCCCGCCGATCGATCAGGCCACCGCCACCGCGCTGGTGCGCGACTACTGCCGTGACCACGGCTTCACCACGCGCGGCTACCCGGTCGACCAGCTGCGCGCTGTCCGCATCGACGGCGGTTGGGACCTGTATGTGCCGGTGGCGCCCGGTGAGATCCAGATCGATGCGACGATCTTCCTGGTCGCGGACGACGCGGTGGTCGAGCCGACGACGATGCACGACCCGGAGAAGATGTTCTTCGACTTCGCGTCCCGTTTCGCGAGCCGGGTCCGCGGCCAGCGCTGAAATATCCGTTGGCCCGTCCGCCGTAAGCTCAGCGGGTGCCGAAGCCCTGGAATGAATACGGGTTCGCCGAATGGTCGTGGGCGCAGTTGCGGTCGGGTTTCGGGCATGCCCACGAAGAGCCGGTGCCGGTGGTCGATCTGCCCGGCTGCGCCGACGGCTCGGTGTCCAGCCGGCGGTGGTTGACCTGGCAGCAGGCCAACGCGGTCAGCGCGTTCGGGGTGTTGTTCATCCGGGAGATCGTTGCGGCGCTGGCCGACGAGGGCATCCGACCGGTCCATTCCTGGCTTGCCCAGGAGCCGGGAGTGATGCCGTGGGGCGGGCGCAAACGCCTGTTCATCAGCGCGACCGACTCCAACGGCGTGTATCTGAGCAGTGCGGTGGCGGTTCCGCGCGACGCGGTGGATTCCTGGCTGCTTGCCGAACGGATCCTGCCGAAGGTGAACGCCCCGTATCCGGTTCCGGAGTTGCATCCGGCCTGGCGGCCCCGTTATCTGGCCGGGCCGTACGGCTCACGGATTTCGCTGCAGGTGCCGGAACGGCCGCACGCGTCGAACACGGCCAAAATCGTGGTCACCAGCGCCACTTATTTCCGGCGCTACCTCGAGGCCGGCCACGACTGGCCCGGCACCGTCGGGTCCCGGCACTGGCCGCTGGATCCGGCCGACGAGCGCGGGCCGATCGTGTACGACGAGGAGCCCGGCCGGCGCCGCATACCGCGTGACGCGGTTCCCGCAGCCGCGCGGCGAACGCTCGCCGAGGTACAGAACTGGGGCGCGTTTCTCGGTTTCACGGTCGGTCCGGCGACCGACGGCGACTGGCAGCCGGGCGAAGGCCGGTCTGGCGACGCCGGCTACGAGGGTTACGAAATGACAGCGCCGGTGACGTTGGACGCTGGCGAGGAGCAGCTCTGGCAACGCGCCCGGCCTTACGTCGGCTTGGTCACGGTGACCAAGGGCGAGCAGCCAGGACGGGCTCGCGTCGACGTCCATGTCCGGGATGGCTTGATGGCCACGATCACCGATCCCGGAAGCGTCGGCAATTTCGAACTGCGCATCTACAGCGGCTATTACCCACGCGTCTGACGGCCGAATTCCGTGCGATTTATTGCCGGGACGGTGCCTTACGATGACGATTCAGGAATGTGAACTGTCGAGGGGGCTGTGGTGAGCACATTCGATTTCCACGAGCCGGCGGCGCGTGCAGCGGCCAGAGGCTGGCAGGAGGCGGCCGAAACATTGAGGTCGGTGGCCGATGCGGCGGCGCAGATCACCGACAGGCCGTGGGGTGGCGGCGAAATCGGTGACGCATTCAACCAACATTTCGAGCCCGACCGCCGAGAAGTCCAACAGCAGGCGAGTGATTACCAGACGACAGTGGGGTCCGTCGAACCGGTCTTGACCCAAGCGGCCAACGTCATCAGCGAGCAAAGCCGCAACCTGACCTGATGAGGGTCTAGGTCGAACGTTGTGACGCGCTTTCATGCGTGGCCGGCGCGGGGCGTCTGAACCATGGGGATGGAATGTCCTTCGGCACTGCGCTGGCTGCTGGAACAAATTGTCGGCGTGGAGTGGCCCGGCGGTGACGAAGACGCCTGCCGCGCCCAAGCCGAGCAGTGGAGCCAGCTGGCCCAGAGACTGCGGCAGCTCAGTCCGGACATCGACGGTGCCCGCAACAAGGCGCTCGAAGGCTTCGGTTCGGGTGAATTCCACGACTACCTGACTGCGCACCTCAACCATATCCCGGGTGGGATGGACGCGCTGATCGCCAACTTCAAAGACATGGAAGGTCGGTTGCGTCACGTCGCGGACGAAATCAAGACGGCCAAAGAGGCTTTTGTCATCGCGCTGACCGCGTTGGCCGCCTCGGTGGTGATCTCGTTCTTCCTGACTCCGGCCGTCAGCGCCGCCGCGGCCGGGGTCGCCCGGGCAGCGATCTGGCTCGCGATCCGAACGGCCGTCGGCAAAATCGTGGCGAGAGCAGCAGCCACGGTATTGACCAAACTGGCCACGAAACCGCTGACGCAGGCCGTTGTCAACGCAACGGTCAGGACGGGCCTGGTGGTCGGAGAGGGCGCCGTGGTCGGCGCCGGGAGTATGGCCACCTACGACGCCACGGCACAGGGGTTGGAGATCGCGGCCGGTAATCGGCAGGGATTCGATCTGAATCAGCTGGGCAGGTCGACTTTGTCGGGAGCAATTATGGGTGGCGTCGGGGCGCCGGTCGCTCGGATGACGCATGGCGCGCTGGGGCGCATCGCGGCTCCGATGGGTGCCGCCGTCGGGCCGGTCGGCTCGCGCGTGCTCACCGGCGCGGGGTATGCCGTGGAAGGATTTGCCGCAAACGCGAGTGGGATGGCGGCCGCGCAATATTTCGAACAGGGGAAAGTCGACCTCTCCCACGTTTTGCAGTCCAGTGCCGCCTTCAGCGCGCTGGACCCGGCCATGCGTTCAGCGGGAGCAAGGATCGACTCGTTCGTCCGCGACCGCATCGGCGCGGCGCCGCTGCACGATATCGCCGCGCCGGCCCTCGACCGGCAAGGCCTGCAGTCACTTCCGGGGCACGACTCGCAGCCCGCACCCGCACAGATGTCGGTGCGCGCGGATCCGGTCGCCGACCGCGGTATCGACCCGGGTGTCCGTACGAACTTTGACGGCGCGCCGCCGCGATCGGACCCGACCAGCCATCCCGCGGTGCCAGCTGATCCCGCACCCGCAGTGCAGCCGCACGGCGGCACCGACGCGACAGGGACGCGACCGCCGGCACCCGACACTCGCGCGGCAGAGCCTTCCGCAGCCGGTCCCCGGTCTGAGCCGGCGTCACCGCGCGGCGCCTCCTTGTCTTCGAACCCAACCTCGGTAGGCGCCTCGGCGAGTGGGCACAACGGCCTTCCCGTGGCCCACGTCGCCGAGTCCCGCGCCACCGTGCCCACCGCGGACCCGAGTACGGCTCGCTCCCCCGGCGAGGCCGGCGCCCCGCGGTCGGCAGACCCAGCGGTGACCCGCGGAGCCGGCGACTCGCTGCGGCCGGCCCACCACGATTCGGCCGCTCCACCCGAGACCCGCGCACCCCAGCAGTCGTCGGCCGGAGACGGGGTCGGTGGTGAACGCCCGGGCGCGCGACCGGTCGACGACCCCCGCATCGGTGCACCGGCGGATCCGTCCCGGCCCGGGCCCGAGCGGCTGGACAAGGCCGGCGCGCCCGAGTCCGGTAGCTGGCTTGACGCCGATCATCCTGTCCCACAAGAGGTTTCGTCCTGGAACTCGTCGCGCCCCGAGGACGTCGCGCGCACGATCGAGTACCTCAAAGGCGACTCCGCCGACGCGTTGGCCCCGCTGGAGAAGAACAGCAAAGCTTGGACGCAGGCCATCCATGAACAGAATGCTCAACGGCTGCAACGCTGGAATGACCTCGACCCGGCGATGCGCGAGGCGATCGTCGCTCACGAGATGCAGCCGGGCCGTCACAGCGAACTCGGTGACCTCAAGGGCGGCCTGCCGCCGGACGTGCATGCGAAGTTGGTCGAGCACAACCTGCTGGAGCGCTTTGCGCAGCAACATCCGGAATGCCGTCCGGAGACGATTCGCGACTGGGCCCAGAAGATGGATGCGCATCTGCGCGATCCCGAGAACCACCCGCGGCCGAGATTGCAGGACTTCGAGAACCTGCCGGATACCAGCCGGCGCGCAATGCCAGCTGAGGCTGTGCGCGCCCTTCGGGTGGACGCCGAAACGCGGGCGGTGGACCGCATCTGGCACGAACGGTACGACCCGGAACCGGGCGCCGGGCCGAGGCACCTGTTGCGGTTCAACCCGCGCGAGTTCGGCGGCGACGGCGAGGTCGTCATGGCCATCGGCGACTTGCGCGCGCCCAGCGACATCGCGGTCTACACACCCGGGATCCGGAGCACAGCCCTGACCTTCGACGGCATCGTGAAAGACGCCGAGAACCTGCACATCCGGGCGACGGAGCTCAAACCGGACGCGCCCCGGCTGACGGTGGCCTATCTGGGTTACGACGCCCCCTCCGGGATGCGCATCCTCGGGCAGACCATCACTCCGTCCTTCGCCGAAGCCGGTGGGCACCGGCTCGCTCACGATGTCGCCGCGTTGCACGCTTCCTTCGGCAGCAATCCCACTATCCATCTGATCGGGCACTCCTACGGATCGACGACCACAGCGTTCGCCGGCACGGGCGGTCGGCTGGGCGATTACGTCCACTCGGTGACCCTGGCCGGATCGCCGGGCGCCGGGCCACTGGCGCATGCGCGTGACTTCGGCATCGGAGAGCGGGTCTATGTCGCATCCTCCAGCCGCGACATCGTCACGAAATTCGGCAGCTCACCGCAGCGCGGCTATCCGATATACGGCAGGATCGCGGACCTACCGATCCACGGCGGCCCGCTGCACCAGTTCGGCCGGATTCCGGTGCTCGGCCCGGTGTTCGAGGGGGCCGGCCGGGCATTGGACCGGATCAGCTTGGCGCTCAACAGTTTCGCGAATCCGGCGGCGGGACAGATCCTCGGCCGGTTCGGGTTGGGCATCGATCCTGCCGACCCGCTCTGGGGAGGGGTGCGGGTACGGGCGGAATTCCAGGCACCCGAGCTGCCGGGCGCCATCAGCTCGCACACCAACATGTTCGCCTCCGAGGTAATCGGCCCGGACGGCAGACCCGTGTCCTTGCGCGAAGATCCCCACGTCCGGGTCAGCGAGTCACTGGACAACCTCGGCAAGATCGTCACCAACAACGCCGACAAGCTCACCCTGGAAGCGCCCCACGACCCGCAGCACCGGTTCACCGGCGATCCGGCGGCGTCACGGCCTGCTGAACCGGCGACCGGGTACCCGGGTCCCGGCGAATGCGTGCGCCAGGGTGCCGAGTGGTTCTCCCAACACCACCCGGACGCCCGGATCGGCGAGATCGGCGACCACAACGGACGGGGTGTGCCGTCGGCGGAATTGGAAAGAGCGCTCGGCGGCTTGCTCCGCGACGCGACCACCGCAGACATCAATGACGCTCTGCGGCAGAGAAAGTCGGTGTGGGTCGTCGACTATTACGACCTTGCCGCCCTGCCCCCCGGGCACCCCGGTGCGCACCTGACCATCGTCGAGCCCCATCCCGACGGGGTGCGGGTATTCGACAACGGTGCCGTGACCGTCGTGCCGCACCTGCCCGAGGACGCAAGCGTGGCCGGACGCAAGATCGTCACGTTCAATCCGGACGGAACGCCGACGCACCCCTTCGAGCGCACACCGCACGCGGAGCCGAACTTCCGCATCGAGTCTGCTGACGCGATCGGGCAACGACTTCCCGACCACGACGGTGTCTTCCCGGACCTCGATCCGCGCCTTGATGGGGAGGCCGCACCCCCCGATGTACTCCCCGCGCGACCGGACCCGGTCGATGCGGTCATGCCGGTGCTGGAGCGTTACGGAGTCAGCCTCGATGACTTCATGGCGATGCAGGAACGTGCGGCGGTGGTGGGCCGCGACGAACTGGTCGCCACGTTCAGCACCGAACATCTGCAAATGATGTACGAGGCGCGGATGGCCCATCCCCATCCGGGGCCCTCGGACGTGATCCAGAAGGTGATCGGCGAATCGGCGGTGAAATCGATTCTGGACCAGGTCGCGAATCCGGGTTCGGAGTATGGCGGCGGCGGGCCGTACAAGGCCGATGATGCCGGTGGTTGTGTGTCGGTGGCGTCGGATACCGCCGGGTTGCGCACGCCGTCGGATCTGTTGCGCGGGCTGCGGCTGGACTACGGAGAGTGGTCGCCGTACGAGGTGTTCACCACTACCGATCACGCTTACGTGATCGAGGGGCGCGTCAACAAGGATGGTGAGTTTTTTGTGCCGAACGGACGGATCACGACGCACCTCGGCATCGTTGATCCGCACACTAAGGATCTTCGTGGCGGCGATCCCCCGCACACCGGCACTGGCTATACAGGTTTCGGACATGGTCTCAACCCCGAATACCAACTGATCGACGGGAAATGGCAGCCCGGAGCGGAATTGATCCGGATCGACCCGGACGGGTCAAAGCACACAGTTGCGCGGCTCCAGGAATTCGGGGGCGAACCGACTTGGGTGTCGGCCAAAGAACTCGGTGACCATGGTGTGGACGGCTGGCCTCCGCATAGGGGCGGCGAGTGGGTGTTCCCGGATTCCCCGCAACATGGCACGCATCCGGACCCGCCGGACGGATCTGTTGGGCCGGTGCACCGTGGCGGCGAGTCCGACGGTGATCCGCCTGCTACCGGCCCGCCGATCGAGCCCGGCAGGGATCCTGCGGTCGCAGCCCGGATGTTCGAAGATTCGGTGTTACGTACCGAGGCCGGCGTGGCCTTCTTCGACCCAACAGATGCCACCATGCGCTCGGCCGCCGGGGACGTGCCCGCTATTGCCGGCGAATTCACCATCGACGTGCACGGGGATGCACACGCAGTAGCGGTCCGGGACGGCGCTGGTGTCGAGCATCGGATGTCGGCGCGCCAATTCGCCGACGTAGTGCGGACCGAAACCGGCTGGGACGGGCAGACACCGATCCGGCTGCTGTCGTGCGACACCGGTGCTGGCACGCACCCCTTCGCCGCTGACCTGGCCCGTGAACTTGGTGTGCCCGTAACGGCTCCCGACCGCCCGGTGTGGACGTTCCCCGATGGGCGGGAACCGGTGCTGACCGGTTTCGAACGCGGCCCGAATGGCGAACTGACACCGCGCATTCCGCCCGACGGTCAGTGGAACCGATTTGTACCCGACGGGTCGGTCACCGACCATCCGCTGGGCGACCGCAACGCGGACCTACCCCGCCGACTGCGTGGAGATGTCGGCGTCGAACACGGTCTCACACGCCATCACGAATCCAGCCGCCAAGGGGAGAGCGAAGGTTCACCCCCTCACCATCCTCGGGACACCCAGTCCGACAAGAGCAATCAGGCGGCACAGACCGTCGACGGAGATCATCAGCCCGAGGAGTCCCCGGAAACCCCTCCCGTCCCACCAGCTCCAGCGATGTCCGGACCGAGCGCCACCGACATCCGGGGCGTACTCGACCAACTGCCCGAGGGATCGCGAGAGGGTATCCGCCTGGTGCGCTCCCTCGATGGCCTGGAGCAACTCGTGACGTGGATGACTCAGGGCGGTACCGAGGGCCGCAACCGTTATGGAGACCCAGCCAAGGGCACGTGGACTGAACTCCCCGACGGCAGCAAAGTCGGCGAACGCCGCGCGGCGGGCTCGACGGGCAAGCCGGCGCTCGACATTGATCTGCACGGCCCCACCGGCACCGAACATTGGAAGGTGCATATCAATCGCGAGTTGGGCGCCGAGCCGAACGTTCCTGGGCCGAAAACGGCACGGGGCGACGCCGAGCCCGCCGATTGTGCGCCGTCGACCGCAACCGGACCTGCGGGGCGGCAAACACAGTGGCAGGAGATCGAGGGCCGTGGCGGTTGACTTGCGTCGCAGCAGGTCGCTGAGGATCGTCGGGGAAACCGGCGCGAAGTCTGCGAGCACTGAAATGGTGGCAGGCGAGCACGATGGGAGCACGAAGCAATGACCGAACCGGCGGCGACGCCACAAGCCCTGCTACGCGGCGACATCCTGGCACTCGGCCAGGCGGACTGGGTATCGATGGCGGACGTGCGTGGCCAACTCGACCGCCGCGGGCTCCCGGCCGCACCGGCCGAGCGGCAGCAACTGATGCTGACCACTATCCGCTCGTTACTTGAAGACGGCCTGGTAGAACTCGGTGATATCCCGGGACCAGACGACTCTGGGTTCCTGGTATGGCCGGGCGGGCTGGACTCGGTGATGCAGCAGCTGGCCGACCGGATCGTCGGCCAATGGGCGGACCCGGACGCCTGGGAATATCAGACGTGGTTGAACCTCACTCCGGCCGGCAGGAAGGCAGCGGGACTACGCCCTCGTGAAGGAACCCGCGCACTGTCGGTATGGCGGCCCGAACCGGGCAGCCCCTCCGGCATCGCCCCCGACGAGTCGCGACCCCGGCTGTCCGCACAGGACGCGCTGCGCGTCGCCGACTACCTCGACGCCGGAGCGGTGGTGGCCCGCACCACCGCCCGGATTCCTGATCCGTGGTCGGACAACACCGCAGCACAGGTGCCCCTGACCCAACGCACCGACGGGATTTGGCGCTGGGACGACGCCGTCACCTACTTCGTGCGCCACTACCACCTCAGTCCGGGAACACAGTTCCTCGACTATCTGCGGGAACAGGACTTCGCACCTCGCCAGGTCACGGCCGCGCAAGTCAGCGCCGTCACCGACGAAGTATTCGGCAGCCCTGCTGCCCCCACACCACAGCACCCGCTACGTCTGGACGGCACACAGTTGCTGCCCCGCGATCTGTACTGCAACTACCAGGGGCGAATATTCCGCTGCGATATCAATGCCTCGCGGGTCAAATTGATCGTCTCCCCGGGACAATCGATCCCACCCGGATTCGAGCCCAAGGATTCGAGCCGCTCCTTCGTACAGTCCACTGCCTACAAGGCGATACCGGAATCGGAAGTGGATGCGTTCTACAAGGTAATCACCGCGTGCTCTTACAAAGGCAACCCGTACTCAATCCGGCGGATCGACGGACCAACGCTACGACTGAGCCTCGACGGCGGTCGCCGGCAAAATGCCGAGGCGCCCGAACCGCCCGCTCCGACACGCGACGAGCTGGGGCATTTCCCCAACGTTGAAATACTCGGCCCCGGCGATATCTGGGCGACCATCGACATCCTCGAAGCCGCCCGGCTGACCATGGCCGTCGTGCCCTACCACCTGGTGGACGGCTCGCTGAAGCCGGTGCGCGACCTCACCGGCGCCGGCTACGCCGTCCCCACCGCCGACGAGATCTTCTACTTCCCGTCCCCGGCTGAGAGCCCCTATCTGCCCCCCGCACAGGCACTAACCATCGTCGGTGACTATCTGAGCGTCCACGACCCGTCCTACCCCGCCGCAGATCTTCGCCCCACGCGGTTGCGCGACGGCTGGCAAATGACCACAACCCAACCCGTCGACACCCACTACTACGTCGCCGACGACAACCACATCCTCACCGCACCCGCCACCGCACCCACCGCACAAGTCAGCAGTCAGCTTTCCGCACAATTCCGCCAACGCCACCCCGCCGTCGACCCACCACCCGCACACGACACCGGGACCGACATCTTCGACTAGGCCTGCCGGATGAGTGTCCTCAAAGGGGCTGGTGCTTAAACCTTTTCGCGGGCGCCGCGCAACCGTCCGAAGTTCTCCGACACCGACCCGGCCAGTTCCAGGTACGCCTGCCTGGTCGCAGGGCGCAGCCGGTCGAAGTCGACGTCGGCACCCTCGGCCAGGTGCGGGTCGAACGGTATCAAATGAATTGAGCGGCAGCGCGTTTGAAAATGCTCGTACACCTTGTCCAGCTTGAGTGCCGCCGATCCGGGCCGAGAAGCACTGAGCACCACGTGGGCTTCCCGAACCAGGCCCGAATGTCCGTGCTGCATCAGCCAATCCAACGTGGCCGAGGCGCTGCGCGCGGCGTCGATGGCCGGTGAGCTGACCAGCACGATAGTGTGCGCCAAGTCCAACACCGCCGACATCGCCGAATGCATGATGCCGGTTCCGCAGTCGGTCAGGATGATGTTGTAGAAATGCCGAAGGATGTCGACGGTACGCCGATAGTCGTCCGCGCCGAAGATCTCCGAAACAGCCGGATCCTGTTCGCTGGCAAGCACTTCCAGTCGACTGGTGGCCATCAAGGTGTGGTTTCGGACGTCGGCGTAGCGGTTGATGTCAGGATCCGCGAGCAGGTCGCGCACGGTCGAGCGGGTCGAGACGTCGCCGACTCGTTCGCCCAGCGTGCCGCGGTCGGGATTGGCGTCCACGGCGATAACCCGGTCATGTCGCACCGTCGCCAAGGCCGAACCCAACCCAAATGTGGTGGTGGTCTTACCCACTCCGCCCTTGATCGACAACACCGCAATGCGGAAGTCACCGACGATCGGCTGCCGGATCTCGGCCAGCAGATGCTCGTGCCGACGCTCCTTGCGGGACGCTCCGGGGTTGAGATGTCCCGCGGTCGCCTTGTGCACCGCACGCCGCCAGCCCGACGGCGGCGCGAACCGGTCCAGGTTGGCCACCTCGGCCTCGTCGATGGGCGGCGGCACCTGGAACGGCTGATAGTTCGGAGGCGGGCCCAGTGGGGCCGGCGGCGCTCCGGGACGCGGCGGTCGGTTGGCCGGTGACTGCTGCGTGCGGGGTACGCGCCGCCCGGGCGGCGGTCCGGGCCACCACGGCGGAGGCGGGAACGGCCCCGGCGGGGGTGGTGGCGGCGGGGGGAACGGCGGTGCGCCACCGCGCCGCACCCGCGGACCGGCCGGTCCGAGCTGGGTCGGGGAGGCGGGCGGCGGTTGCTGGGGAGCCCCATGGGTGTCTTCGGTCCCCGGCAGCGTGCCCGGACCCGCCACCTGTCGCGGTGGCACCGTCGGGCCACGAAGCTCCGGCGACGATTCTTGTGCGTGGTCCGACTCCGGTCCGGTCTGAGCGGTCGGCTCGGCAAGTTGATGCTGACCGACCGGCTCCGCCGACGTGGCCACATCATCCAGCAGGTCGTTCCATCGCCACTCCTTGGGCTCCGCGACGGTCGCGCCGTGGCCGGCGGCCTGCACGTGGTCCACTGCGGACGGCTCATGGACTTCGGTGAGCCAATCATCTTGAGGCGCCGCAACTTCGGTTACCTCGACGTCGGTCGACAGCCAATCTTCGACAACGACGTCCGGCTGCGGGTCGACTGCCTCTTCGATCTCGGGGTCTCGCGCCGTCTGCGCTACCTGTGCCCGCTTGGCCTGCATCTGTTCGAGGAGCGCCGCCGCCCTCGATTCGATCTCGTCGAGTTCGCCCGCTGTGGCCTCGTCAGCTGTCGGCCGGTCGGGCGCCGAAGACTCCGGACTCGAACCAGGTGGCTCGGGTTCAACCAGCGATTCGGGGGCTGCCTCGCGCGCAAAAACTGTCTGAGTCGAAACATCAACGGAAGGTTCAGCTTCCGCCGGATTTTCCGGCTCAGACTCGGGTCTCGGCGACGCGGGGCCGGGCGCCGCGTGCCTCGAAAGCTCGGACGCGGCCGGGAGATTGGACGCTTGGAAGGCCGGGGAGTCGGGTGGATCGGCTATCCGCGCTTCCACAGAATGCCGACCCGACGCACCTGACTGGGGCGCCGCCACGTCGGCGTCGTCCGCGACCGGCGGCGTGGGTAAGCCGGAATCCTCCTCGGCGCCGAAACGGTTCCGTCGGACCGAGACCCGCGCGGGCCGCGGCGGTACAACGTCTTCGGGGTCTGGCGGCGGCGCGGCATGCGGTTCGGTACGTGAAACCGGGTCCGGTTCCTGTTCGCGAACAGGTTCCTTGGGTTTGCGCCGCGTGCGGGACCTGGTGGACTGCTCGCCGTCGTCGTCCTGTTTGCCACGGCCGGGGGGAACACGCCGCTGCTGCGTCGTTTCACCGGTCAGCCAGGGAGGCTGCGCCAGTGACCCACGCTCTTCGGCCGCCGGCTTCTGCTTCGGCGTTCGGTCAGCCACTGTCGTCCCCCCTTTCCATTTGGTGAATACGCGACACGCCGTAGTCAATCGTACGTAGCGTCAAACGGTTAATTCTCAGTTGGACGCTGCCAGACATCCGCGCGACGCACGAACCGCGATGCCGGCCGATGACATGCCTAATGCACCGCGTCGACCGGTTCGGGATCCGTCCGTGCTTCGCGACGTCGGCGGGCCACTGCCAGCGCGCACGCCACCCCGGCCAACGCCACCGCGCCTGCGGTGACCGACAGCACGATGATCTGGGCGCGGTGACTGCCCGGGTCGCGCGGTGGCCGACCGGCGATGGGTGTCGCCCGTTCGGGATTGGGCAGTTGGCCGGACGCGGGAAGACGGTAGGTCAGCGCCGCGACCGGGTCGATCACCCCGTAGCCGGTGGCTTCGTTGGGACCCGCGCCGGGCGTATGCGCGGTGCGTTTGATCAGATCGATCACCTGAGCGGCGCTCAGTTCGGGGTAGCGGGACCGGATCAGGGCCGCCACCCCGGAGACGAACGGCGCGGCGAAACTCGTGCCGTTGATCGGCGACAGACCCTGCTGGCCCAAGACCGCGTTGATCAGTCCGGGCCCGTTGGAGTCCAGCGACTCGATCCTTTCGCCCGGCGCCGCGACGCCCACCCACGGCCCGCGCAGGCTGAAATCGGCGGGTTCACCCGACGTCGTCAACGCCCCGACGGTCAACACGTAGTCGCTGAACCATGCCGGGCTGGCGATGGTCCGCACCGAATCCCAACCGCTGCGCAGCGGCATGTTCGGGTCAGGCATCGCGTTCTGGGTCTTGCAGAGTCCCTGATTGCTGAAGTTGCCGGCCGCGGCCACCACCACCACGTTGCGCTCGAAGGCATACCGAACCGCGCGCCCCAGCGCCGCGTCGTCGAGACCGCCGCCGACCGGGGTGCAGGCCACCTCGGATAGATTGATCACGGTGGCGCCCAGGTTGACCGCGCGGGTGACGGCGTACGCCAGAGTCAGGGTGTTGCCGTATCCCGGCGACGTGGCGTTGGGATCGTTGGTCTGCGCTGAGCCGCCCTCTTTCGGGCCGTACACGGTGCTGTTCTGCCGGATCGAGAGGATGGTCGCCTCGGGTGCCACCCCCGCGAAGCCGTCGGCGGGGCTGGGCTGGGCGGCGATGATCCCGGCCACCAGCGTTCCGTGGGCGTCGCAATCCTGCAGGCCGTCGGTGTTCGAGACGTAGTCGCCGCCCCCCTGCAGCAGCGGCAATCGCGGGTGCCGGTTGACGCCGGTGTCGATCACGGCGACCGTCTGTCCCGCACCACGTGAGAACCGCCACGCGGCGGTGAAGTCGAGCATCGCCTCGGCGCCGGGCTGGAGGCTGAAATCCGATTGCGGCAAGACCCCGGTCGGCACACCGCAGATCGCTTTGAGTTCCGTCGTCTCGGGCGGCCCGAGCGGCCCGTCAGGCGGCGGCCCCGGTTGCACCACGGGCGGCTGTATCGCCTGGGCAACCGCGGGATTCATTGCCGAGAGCACCAGCAAAGCGCCCAGCACCGCGCCGACGCGCTTCATCAGAAGCCCAGCCGCTGGTAGAGGCCCACCACCCACAGCGCCAGCGGGATCAGCGATGCAACCGCCAGGTACTGCAGATAAGCGAGCAATGTCGTCGTTCGAGACGGCGACCCGTCACCAGACACCCGCAACCCGGCCAACGCGGCACCGATCGCCACCGCCAGCAGCACGCCGAGGGCGACCACCGGCATCGGCGGCGGCCCGTGCTGCGCGGTTTCGCCGGTGACCACCAGGATCGTGACGGCCGGCACCGCCAGCGCGGCGCGTTCGACCCAGGTGCGGAAGGTCCTGCCGTGCAAGGCCAGCACCAACGCAGCGGCTAACCCGAACGCGACCGCCGGCCAGTCCACCGGCGCAGCGTGCAGCAACAACGTCACATACACGGCGGCGGCGCCGGCCAATCCGGTCAGCAACCCCGCGCGCGTGATGGCCGCCGACTTCGCCTTGGTCCACACCGCTTCGGCCGTCGGCATCGTCGTTTCCGAATCGCCACCGTCGACCGGTGTCGACGGTTCGAACGGATTCTTGAAATCCCAGTCCTCCCGGCTGGTTTCGACGGCAACCCGCGGTGTCGGAAATCTGCTCAACCGCGCCGTCAACCGCTGCACGACCAGGCAGGCCAGCACCGCCGCCACCGTCGCCGTCACAAAGACGACCTCGGCGCGCGCATGCAGGCCCCGGGCCATCAGGCCGGCACCGACCAGCCCGAACAACAGGGCACTGGCCAGATACGCCCAGCGTCCCGTTCCGACCACCCGGTAATAGACGACGGACAGCACCAGCACCGCGCCGCAGGCGCCGGCCAACCCGTACGAGCCGAACCGCCCCAACACCGCAAACGCGATGCCGGCCGTGATCGGGATCGCCGCCCACCCGAGTGCGGCGGCCACATCGTCGAGTCCGTAGGAGCGGTGCGCCAGGGCCGCACCGCCGACCAGCGTCAACGCCACCGTCCCGGCCAGGGCCACGAGCACATAGTGGTTGGCCGCGTCGGGTCGTCCGACCACGCAATAGGTGACGGCAAGGGCGGCGAGGTGGACTCCGGCGAACGCCATCCAGCGCGCCGATGCCGCGCTCCAGGCCGCGTGGGCCGACTTGTTCAGCCGTCCGACCGCGTCCACCACGTCGTCGTAGCGGACGGGCGGCGACAAGGCCCGCTGCGAGCTGAGTCGCAGCAGTTCGCCGTTCGTCACGCCGGCCTCGCGCAGCGTGCGGTCCGGCGCCAGGACCGATTCGCCGTCGAGTCGGCTGAGGACCCAGAAGTTCCGGCGCTCATCCTTGGCCGTGCCTGCACCGTCCTGCTCGGTGTCCCGGGAATCGACCAGGCGCGCCAGTTCCGGGACGAAGCCCGACAGCGGGACATCCAGCGGAAGTGCGATATCCAGTTGCGTGTGTCCTCCGAACACCGAGACCCGGACGTGTTCGGGTGCAGCCGATATCACGCGGAACTGTCTGAGTTCGCTGACGCCGGTCACAGCTCGGGCATTCTGGCCAGTTGGATGATGCCGCTTTCGACGGTCCGCGAGACCAGCATCCCGCGTCCCGGTGGCAGTTCGGTGGGCTTGTAGCCGAACAGTGAACCTTCGTCTTTGGTGCCGCTCATCACCAACGCGTTGCACGACAGGTCTTTGAGCCGACCGATGAACTGGTCCATCATGGCGCGCCCGGCGCCACCGATGCGGCGCGCTACGACGACTCGAAGGCCGATATCGCGTGCCTGCGGCAGGAATTCGACCAGCGGGCTCAGCGGGCTGCTCATCGATCCGGTCGCCACGAGGTCGTAGTCGTCGATCATCACGAAGATGTCCGGTCCCGACCACCACGATCGTTCCTTGAGCTGCTGCTGGGTGATGTCGGTGGGCGGCAACCGATCTCGCAAACTGGCGGCGAGCGCGGTCAGCAACTCGGTGCACGACTGTGACGCCGTGGCATATCCCCCCAGATAGTCATTGTCCACCACGCCCAACATCGAGCGGCGGTAGTCGATCAGGATGATCTTGCACTGATCGGCCGTCGCGTTCTCCATCAGCCCGGTGGCGATGTTGCGCAGCAGACCGGTCTTGCCGCATTCCGCCTCGCCGAACACGACCAGATGCGGCTGGGTATCGAAATCCAGTACCACGGGCCGCAATTCGGATTCGTTGATGCCGATGGCCACGCGTGCCCGACTCAGCATCCGGGCCGATCCCGCCGCTCGTACCACCGCGTCACGATCCACGTTGTGCGGCAGCATGCGCACCCGGGGCGCCTGTCGCCTGCCGTAGTGCGCGCGCATCGCGTTGACCGAGGCCGCGACACCTTCGGGCAGATCCTCGACCCCCGAACTGGAATCCAGCCGAGGTAGCGCGATCAGGATCTGCAGCCGCTCGTGACTGATGCCCCGGCCCGGCCGGCCGACCGGGATCAGCTCGTTGAATTTGCGTCCCACGTCGCTGTCCAATGAATCGCCCAGCTTCAGCTCGACCCTGGTACCCAGCATGTCCTTGACCGCAGCACGCACCTCCATCCAGCGCGACGCCGAGATGACCAGATGCACACCATACGAAAGCCCCTGAATGGCAAGGGAATTCAAAGTCGGCTCGAGCATCTCGAAGTCGCTGCGGATGGACGCCCAGCCATCGATCACCAAGAACAGGTCACCGAACTTGTCCTGACTCAACGGATCCTGCGCGGCGACCTCGGGTGGCAGCGTCGCCAGATGCGCCTTGCGGGCGCGGAAGTCACGCATCGACTCGATGCCCAGATCCCGGAACCGGACTTCGCGGGCCCGCAGCACCCCGGCGACCTCGGCCACGGTGCGCCGGATACCGTCGGCGTCCATCCGGCCCGCCACCCCGCCCACGTGCGGCAGATTGACCAGGCTGGTCAACGTCCCGCCGCCGAAGTCCAGGCAGAAGAACTGCACCTGCTCGGGGGTGTGGGTCGCGGCCGCCGACATGATCAGCGTGCGCAGCGTGGTCGACTTGCCCGACTGGGGACCACCGACCACGGCCACGTTGCCCTGCGCTCCGGACAAATCGACCATCAGCACGTCGCGGCGCTGGTCGTAGGGCCGGTCCACCACCCCCATCGGCAGCCACAGCCTGCCGTCGAGATTCTCCGGCGCCGGCCAATTCGCGTTCGGCAGTAGCAGATTCACCGCCGGGCTCTCGTCGAGCGGGGGCAACCACACCTCGTGGGCCGGTCGGCCGTGTCCCCGAAGGCGCGACACCACGACATCGAGCAATGTGGTCTTGGTCGGGGAGGAGATCGGAGCGGACGAAGCACCGGGCTCCGCGTCCGGTCCGGGCACCGGACCGACCGACACGGCGTCCTTCTTGACCGGCGTGGCGGTGAACAATTTGGGCGCCAGCGCCCCCAGTTGGCGCCCTCTGCCGCTCTGCGCGGTCCGTCGGGGACGCACGTACTCTCCGGACACATAGCAGGTGTTGAACCGGATCGGCTCGGAGGCATCGCATTTCAGGAAGGCCGAGCCGGGAACGCTGGGCAGGTGGTAAGCGTCTGGAACACCGAGCACGCTGCGCGACTCACCGGCCGAGAAAGTCTTCAAGCCGATGCGGTAGGACAGGTGGGACTCCAGCCCGCGGATCTTGCCTTCCTCGAGACGCTGCGACGCCAGCAGCAGGTGCACATGCAGCGACCGGCCCAATCGGCCGATCATCACGAACAGTTCAGCGAAATCGGGTTTCTGCGAAAGTAATTCGGAGAACTCATCGACGATGATGAACAGCGCAGGCAGTGGGTCGAGTTCGGCGCCGTTGGCCCGGGCGCGTTCGTATTCGTTGACGTTGGGGAAGTTGCCGGCCGCGCGCAGCAGCTCCTGCCGGCGGTTCAGCTCACCGGCCAATGCGTCGCGCATCCGGTCGACCAGGACCAGCTCGTCCTCGAGGTTGGTGATGATCGCCGCGATGTGCGGCACCCCCTCCAGTCCGAGAAACGTTGCGCCACCTTTGAAGTCGACCAACACCATGTTCAGCACCTCGGGTGAGTGCGAGGTGATCATCGACAACACCAGCGTGCGCAGGAATTCCGACTTCCCCGAGCCGGTGGCCCCGATGCACAATCCGTGCGGGCCCATGCCCGATTCGGCGGACTCTTTGATGTCGAGTTCGAGCGGCTGACCGTTGGGTGTGTAGCCGATCGGGACCCGTAACCGTTCCCGCGGCGAGCGTCGGCGCCACACCTGCTCGGGCACGATCTCGGCGGCGTCGGAGATTTTCAGCAGCGACATCAGTCCCGGATCGGTGGCCCGCGCGTCGGCTTCCAGGTTGACGATGTGCGCGGCGCTGGCCAGCCGGTAGCGGCCGATGCGGCGCGCGGTCGCCTCAGCCTCGGCGACGGTGATGGTGTCGGGTGTGGCGAAGCGCTCGACACCGACAGCGGTGCGGGCACCCACGTGCTCACCGTCGGAGTCGCTCTCCACCACCAGCGCCAACCCTCGTCGGTTGGCGGGCGCCGCAGAAGCGTTGAGATCCAACAACACCACGCTGTCCAGACCGGCGTCGGTGACCAGCCGCTCGGTTCCGGTGATGTAGCCGTCGTCGATGACGACCACCAGTTGTTTGAGACCCTTGGTCGGCTCGGCGTTGCGGGTGAACCGTCCCCGCTCGCCCAGGTCGGTGGCCAGCGAACGTTCCAGCAGCTCCAGACTCGGAAACAGCATGCGCAGCGGTCCCATGCCGTCGCGGGCGGTGGCATGCTGGGCGTGCGGCAACCATTTGGCCCAGCTCCAGTTCTCGCTGTCGGGGTTGGCGGTCACCACCGCGACCTGGACCTGGTCGGGACCGTGGAACGCACACAACTCCAGCACCATCGACCGCACCAGTTGGCGGGCCAACTTCCGGTCGCCCTCGAAGGTGATGGCGGGAAACGCCCGCAGCGACACCGCGGTGGGCAGGGCGTGCACCACGGAATGGGTTTTGACGAACCGCCGCAACGCCACCGTCGACACCGGCTCCAGGTCCTCCGGCGGGCCGGTCTCGGGCGCCAGCAACCGGGTGGCCAACCGGTGGGTGCCGATGCCCACCCGCACATGGCACCAGTCGTTGTCGGTGGTTCGGCGCTCCCACATCCGACGGCTGCCCACCACATCGGCCAGCGCCCGCGGGTCCGGATGGCTCCACTCCAGCGCGGTGCGTTGCCCCTCGCCGGTCTCCTCGGCGTCGTCGCGCAGGTTGGCCAGGTAGCTGAAGTAGTCCTTGCGCTCCTCGTTGAGTTCGGCGGCCGCTTTGCCGCTACGACCGCCGCCGCCCATGAACATGCCGGCCATCGACATGATCATCATCATCGGGAAGATCAGGAACATCGGATTGCGGGCCAGATCCCGGCCTCCGACGGTCACCATCAGCGCGATCATCCCGACGACCGCGACGATCATCACGAACGGCAGCAACTTCATCAGGAGGTTGCCGGGGATCACCCGCGGCACCTCGGGCGGCGCCTGCAGATTCACTTCACCGCCCGGCATGCGCGGCGGCGACAGCCGCGTTCGGCGCACGAAACCCTGCGTACTCAAATAGTCATTCCCCGAAACTCGTGACAAATTCTCAAGGCGCCCCTGGGTATTGTCACCAGCGAAATGCCACAACACGCAGGAGGCCGACAGCGATGACTCTACCGCCGTCGCTCTCGGAATTAGACGCCGAATCAGAGTCCGAACCCACGCTCAGCCGGGTCACGCTGGTGGTCGGTAACCTGCGGTTGGACTTCGGATTGCCGGCCAATACCAGCATCTCCGCCTTCATCGACGACGTCATCGACATCGCCAACGAGCAAATCGCGACGCACCCCGCTGCGGGCGCCGGACTCGAGCAGGTCGTCTTCGACACCTCCGAGGGAAAGTGGACGTTGGCCCGCCTCGGTGACGACCCGATCGACCCCGCCAGATCGTTGAGCGACGCCAACGTCTACGACGGGGAGCTGCTGAGCATCCGGGAGATCGACCACCCGGCCCGGCCGATGCTTTTCGACGACGTGCAGGACGACCATGACCGGTCGCGGTCCCCGGTCCTGGGCTGGCTGCACCGTGACGCGCGGCAGATCGCGTGTTTCGGCGTGGGCCTGGCCGCTGCGGTCGCCGTCGCCTTTCTGCTGCCGCGGCATGCGGCCGAGATCTACGTGCCTGCCACCGCGCTCGGCATCGGGACGCTGGCAGTGCTCGCGGCGTGCGTGATCGCGCACCGCTCGGCCGGGGCACGACGGTCGGAATGGGTTGCGGCGGTAGCGACTCCGTTGTTGTTCGGCGGCGCGCTGTACGTGGTGCCGGACGGCTTCGGCACGAAGTCGCTGCCGATGGCGTTCGCGCTGACCGGGCTGGCGTCGCTGCTGGTGTTGCTGGTGACCGGCCGCGGGCGCGCGCTGCACACGGCGGTGATCGCGCTGGCGGTGATCGGCGGTACGGCCAGTGCGGTTGCCCTGCTGTGGAACCCGCCGCCTCGCGCGATCGGTGCGGTGTTGGCAACGGTGTCGGTGATCGTCGTCTACCTCTCCCCCCGGGTGACGATCCTGCTGGCCAAGCTGCCGGTGCCGCGGGTGCCGACGGCCGGGGAACCGCTCGACGACATCGAAACCCAGGGCGGGACCACGGTGGAGGGCGTCAACGCCGTCGGCAAACAGGTCATCCCGACCGAGGAGGGCATGATCGTGCGGGTCCGCCGGGCCAGCCAGTACCTGACCGGCATCCTGACCGCCGCGGCGATCACCGCCACCGTCGGCTGCTACCTGGCGGTCGACGTCAGCGGCGGATTCTATTGGCAGGGCACGTTATTCGCAGCCACCGTGGCAACCGTGCTGTGCCTGCGCGGACGCAGCCACCACGATCTGGTGCAATCCGCCACGCTGATCGGGGCCGGGCTGACCATCGGGTTGCTCACCATCGTCAAGACGGCCGTCGGCCTGGACAATTGGGAGCTCGACGCGACGCTGGCGCTGATACTGCTGATGGTGTTGGCTGTCGCCTGCGGCATCGTCGCGCCCAGGTTGGAGTTCTCCCCGGTGATGCGTCGCCAGGTCGAGCTTCTGGAGTTCCTCGCCATCGTGATGGTGTTTCCGCTGTGCTGCTGGATCGTGCGGTTGTACGCGGTATTTCGCGAACTGCGGCTCTGAGCGGCGCACGGCCCAGCCCTCCGCTTGTTTCAGGACTTCGGCTGTTCGACCTTGGATCCGCGCGGGTCGGCGCCCATCCCGTCATGCGCCACCAGCGCCGCCTCTTGGGACAGCTCCGGTCCGGCGGGCAGCAACGCCACGACCGGCCACGGCGCGAACTGAGGCACGTCGGCGTCGAGGCGGGGATCGTGCACGCCGGTGACACCGAGCGCCGCCGCGGTCGGCAGATCCTTGATGTGGTAGCGCACGCCGGCATCAGAGATGTAGAACAGCTGACCCATCGCCCGGCTGTCCGCGTCACCGCCGGTGGCCTGGACGTACTCACCGGTGCCCGGTTTGACGTAGACGCCGTCGACGCCGGGACCGTTGCCGTCGCCGCTGGCCAGCGCGACCGGCTGGGCCCCGTCCGGAATCGGAAGCCGGTGCCCGACCAGCACGCGCACGGTGGCTTGCGCGGCGGAGTTCCCGCGTTCCCACGCCATGCACACGACCCGGTCGGGCTCGTCGTCGACGATCTGCGGCGACACGCTCGGGTAGTGGTCCACCGGCAGCGTGTGCACGATCGGAACCTGGCTGACGACCGCCGGTGACACCTCGCGATTGCCCTGTGCCGCAGCGTCATTGGGATTGCTGTACCGGATGATGTCGGCGGCCGCCGGCGACACCGGCTGCAACCCGTCGGGCAGCACCACGTAGAGCTGCTCGCCGCGCGAGTCGACGGTCTTCACGATCGAACCCACCGGATAGGCCGCCAAGCCGGCCAGGACACGGCCCGCCCCCGCAATCGTCACCGACCGGATCGGCGGGACCAGCGGGAAGGTGTTGAGCAACGCGACCGAGATGGGCCGCACTTGCGCATTCTGCAGATGCAGCGCGTTGACGACGACCGCGTCCGTGGGATCGATGACCGCGCGCACCCCGTCGAAGATCAGATAGACCGCGTCACCCGAACGGACCAGCAACATCTGTGCGGGCGATGCCCGGCGGATGTCGTCGTCGAGGGTGAGGTCACCGGCGATGACCGTGGTCTGCACGCTGGCCAGCCCGATGTTCTTGGACACATCCGGGGTCGTGACAGCGTCGCACACCGTCCACAGCGACATGCGCATATCGGCGCCGCCGTGAATGTTGTTGGGAGCGCCGATGATTCCGACCATCGGACCCCGGGGCAGCTGATTGAGCCATTTGTCACTGACCGTCTTGGCGGCATCGGGCTTGCCGGTGATCAGCCGCGCCGAGGCCAGATTGAGCACCGGATGCAGGCGATCACCGATGCGGACATACAAGCCGCCGTTGTTGCTGAGCAGGATCTGCGCGTTCCCGATGTTGGGTGACGGCTTGAAGAAGGCGAGCACACCGGCGGCACCGGTGATGAGCACCGCGATCACCAGCCCGACCAACAGCGATCGGATCTGTCCCCGCATCGGGTCGTGGATCATCCGCGAGTCGGCACGAATCAACGCATGCTCGAGTCGGCGAATCAGGAACCGATAGCCGTTGACCTGCGCGCGTGTCGTCACTTGCGCGGGCATAACCACCCCCATCAGAGTCGGGCAAGCACCGAGCCTCGGTAGCCTATAACGCCGTCACCAGCCAAATGCGCGCGAATTTTCGCGCAGCGCACTGGATAGGATCCGACTGTGCCGCGCCCTGCAGCGACGCGTCCGAGCACGGATGCGTCATCGGAACCGAACGGACTGCGGTCGACGATCGACATCGGCGCCCAGCGTCTGTTGCCGCTGCCCGACCTGTTGGTGCTGCAACTGCTGGTCGCCGCCGGGACGGTGACGGCGCCGATGCTCGGATTCGCCGGCTGGCAGGGCAGCCTGGCCGGCTTCGCAGTGGCGCTGATCCTGGTACTGCGATTCCGCGGCACGACCCTGCCGCGGTTGATCGCGGCACGCTCCGGATTCTGGCGGCAACGAAGGGTCAGATCCCGAAAGATGACGCCGGCCGAACCCTTCGATGTGCCTATACCCGACGGGTCCCTGATCGGCTTCCGTTGGGACGGAAGCACTTTGATGTCGTTGCTGAAAATCGAAGAGAATCCGCAAGCCATGACCATCATGGAGCCGGGCAGCACGCTGTCCGGCGAAACCGTGCCGGTGCTGGCGCTGGTCGAAAGCCTGCAACAGTTCGACATCACCCTGGATTCCATCGACGTGCTCAGCCAGGGTTCGCGCTCGCAGGGACGTAGCCAGGTGGCCGCCGTGTACGACGCCGTGCTGGGACCGCTGCCCGCGATCGCCCACCGCTACGTGTGGATCGTGATCCGGTTCGACCCGTCCCGGTGCGCGGACGCGGTGCGCCGGCGCGGCGGCGGGCGGGACGGGATCTTGCGGGCCGCCACCACCGCGACGCGGCGGGTGGCCAACCGCCTGACGGAGGGCGGTTTGCGGACCCGGGTGCTGACCGCCGCCGAGATCGGGCAGGCCACCAATCAATTGACCGACGGGGTGGATCTGGTCACCGTCGAAGAGACCTGGCGCACCTGCCGGGAAGGCCGGTTCCGGCTGCGCAGCTTCGCGATCAAGCCGAGCATGCTGACGACGGCGGGACTCGGGCTGCTGTGGACCATCCCCAGCTACTCCACCACCATGAGCCTGTCGCTGCGCCGCGACCATCCGCGCGGCCCCGTCGCGATCCGCGGACTGGCGCGGTTCGACACCCACGGCCGCGCCCGGATCCAGCTGCGTGGCCTGACTCCGCTGCGGGGAAAGCAGTATTCGGCACTGGCGGCGAGTCTGCCGGTGCCGCCACCGGCGCGGCCGGTCCGCAACTGGGCCTACTCGACCGGCGATCCCGACGTGGACTTTGCCTCGCTGTGTGTACCGGCGTCCGGATGCGGACAGGTGATCGGTGCCGACGAGCACGGTCGCGCGGTGGCGCTGGCGCTGTTCGGTCCGGAGATCCGCCGAGTGGAGATCGCCGGCACGCTGCACCTGGCCCAGCAGGTGGTGTTGCGGTCGCTGGCGTTGGGCGCGCATGTGCTGGTGCACAGCCGGCGGCCGGCGAAATGGCGCACGATGGTCGACGAGGTCGAAGACCACGACCTGCTGTGGGTCACCGACTTCAATCGGGGTTCGCTGCAGGCCGGAGCCGACCGCAACTACTCGGTCGAGATGTTCGACGGCGTGGCCGAGCAGCCGGTGCGGGTCGGGGTGACCGCGATCGTGGTGTCCCCGCCCGAATCCGCGGTCACGGCCAACGCCGACGTGGCGTTGCAACTGCTCGACCTCGACACCGACACAGTCAAGGTGAGCACCCGGGCGGGCTCGTCGGTGGTCACCATGGTCGCCACCGACGAGGAGATGCGTTATCTGAAGGGATCTTTCGCCGTTTCGGACTGAAACCGCGCACGACGGTTCCGATTTGCGGTCCGGCGGTGCGCTAGCGTGAATCCCGGTCACCCCGACCGGGGCGGTGCAAAGGAGTGATCATGGGTTACCCATCGGAGCAATCGAGCGCCTACGGCGACTATTCGCAGTGGGTTGCCGAGCCGGACTCCGGCGAAAAGGTCTCGCACCGCCATCTGATGCTGGCGGTCGCGCTGCTGGGTCTGTGCTCCTACCTGGTCAGTTTCGGGCCGATGCTCGGTGTCGCGGGGATCGACTGGGATGTCCGGTTCCCGGTGCTGGCGGGTCTGCTGGCGGCATTCGGCCTTTTCCCGCGGCAGACTCCGGCCGCCAAGCTCGTCGCCGCGCTGGCCGCGGTCGGGTTCTTGGACGCCCTGTCGCGCGGGATCGTCCTCCCCGACGGGGTCGAGCCGGGTTGGGCGCTGTGGATTCTGGTGGTGCTCAACGCCGCGCAGACCGCCGTCGCGGTGGCCGCGTTGCGGCACGCGCCCACGCAAACGGACGCGCAACATGCTTGGTATGCGGCTTACGCCGAGCAGTACGCGCAGGCCGCAGCCCAGTATTACAACCAGTACGCGCAGGACGAGCCGAGCGAGACCCAGTACGAGCAGGGGACCGCGCACGCCCAGGCGGCAGCGCAGGTCTCCGCGAGGGAACCGCGACGCGCCGCGCAAAGCGCCAGCTATGCGGAGTTCGTCGGCGAACCGTCATCCGCGCCGGCCGATGCGTCGTCTCGGGGTTCCAGCGCGCCGCCGTCGGGCATGCCGAACGTCGGGCACTCCCCGACTCCCGCTCAACAGCAGACCGTCGCCTTCGAGACCGGATACCGAGGCACCCAGCAGTAACCGGTCAGCTGATCGAAAGCTGGCCGATCAGCGTGTTCAACGCCGCGGCGACGTCCTCGGGGACGGGCCGTTCCGCCTCGGCGTCGGCCAGGACCGATGCCGGTAGCCCGGCAGCGGCGGCCGCTTCATCCAGACTGAGTTCCGCGCCGTGCCGGGCGCCGTACAACCGCTGACCCAGCGTGGCGTTCGGCGAGCGGGCGGCGCGGGCCATCACGTCGTTGTAGGCCCGGCGCACGGTGCTCAGTGCCAGCACCACCGACGGGGTGCCTTTGGCGTTGCGCGCCGCGTTGGCGGCGACTTTCTCGAGTTTGCGCAGGTCGGCGAGGATCTTGGTGACCTTGGGGGTGAACGCGGGGTCGCCGGGGTCAGGCAGCTCGGATGTGGCGGTGCTGATGGCGTGCATGGCCAGTTCGACGGCTTCGGCCATCAGCGGCGCCCGGACGGTGTCGCTGAGCGCCTCGGTGGTCTGCTCGCCGACCGATGGAATCCTGTCGGGGGCGGTGACGGCAGCCGGGATCGGCAGCACGGCAGACCCGCTGCGGATACGGGCGATGGTGCCCGGACTCCACTGCAGAGCTTTTTCCAACTTGGCCAGGGTCGCGCGCCGCGGCCAACTGCGGCCTTTCTCGAAGGCGATCAGCGTCCCGGCGTTGATGACCTTGTCTTTGGCCAGACCGCGCTGGGTGATCTCCAGTTCGTTGCGGCGCGCGGCGACCGCCTGCCCCGCCCGCGCAACCCCTGGATCGGCATCGGTTCCCCACCACTCGTCCTCGTCGGCCTCGGGCAGGTCGATCACCCCGGTGACAGCCGCGGAGAGGTCCGGCGCCGGGCCTGGCCTCAGCGTCACCGGAAAGCCCTCGGGGTTGGCCAGGTGAACGGTGACGGCATCGGTGACCAGCACGGAACTGCGGCGCACGCCGTCGACGTACATGCCGTTGGTGCTGGTGTCGATGGCCTGCCAGCCGTCCTGGTGCGGCTCCAGCCGCACGTGCCAGCGGGATACCCGGTCGTCGGGGAGTCGGATGGTGGCCGAAGGGTCCCGGCCGATGACGGCCACGCCGTCCGCCGGGTCCAACACGTGCTCGTCGTCGCCGAGGCGGACCACCAGCGCCGATGCGGGCGCGGTCCGGTCAGGTATCACTGCGCCACTCCCCCGGCTCGGACCTCCCGCATCAACGGGCATCGTCGCTACAGCCTTCCTCCAGCACTGCGTGGCTAGATGCTACATCTTTCCTGCTACACACCCGTGTCCGACCCTCAGAAAGGCGGCATTTCACTCTTCCTATGCGGTTTGCGCGCGCGATCTCCGGCTTCCGGTTACGCTTCCGCACGAGCGACTGCCACAGATGTCTTGTAGTACACACGTAAAATACTAGGCCGATTTCAGCAAAAAATGTAGCTGCTACGTTTTATTTGTTGCAGTCCCGCGCGACTTGTGGTTAAAGTCGTCGCATCGGTGGGTTTGCGACAGAAGTCGGGAGGAAAGCGATGACCGCAGCAGTGATGCCGTCGTCCACGCCGTTGGATGAATACGTGCCGGTGTGCAGCGTCGATCCGGATCGGTGGACGACCTGCGAACCGGACGAGGAGGCAAAAGCGCTCTGCCTGGCCTGCCCACGCCGGTTTCTGTGCGCGCGCGAAGCCTGCCAGGACCCGAACGTCGAAGGGCTATGGGCGGGCGTGGCGATCCCGGAGTCTGGACGTCCGCGGGACTTCGCCCTGCGCCGGCTGCGTGCGTTGGCCGAACAAGGCGGCTACCACGTTCGCCCACGTCGACGCGGTCGGCCGCGCGGCTCCCGCAACTGAGGTGATTTGGGCCGCACAGCACTGCTTCGGCGTAATTTGTTGTGCGACAACGGTCTTCGGAACGAAAATAAGACACGCCCACCGCTGTGCTTCAGCGGCGGTGCTGCGCACACCGCGGCGATGACGCGGGGCAGCTCTGATGGCGGCTCGCGGAGCAACACGCGGTAATGTCATTCTCGGAATTGCCAGAACGTTGTTGCAACGCCTTCGAAGAGGAGACCGCCGATGGCCGGCCCCGGCGAGCAAGCTGACGTCACCCGCGCCGACCGCTTCATCAAGACCGCGGTCGAGATCCTGGGGGAAACCGGACGCACCGACTTCACCGTCCAGGAAGTCGTTGCCCGGTCGAAGACCTCACTGCGCGCGTTCTATCAACACTTCGCCAGCAAGGACGAACTGCTGCTGGCGCTGTTCGACCGAACCATGGCTCAGGCCGCGCAAATGTGGCGCGCCGAGACCGCCGGACTCGACAGCACCGCGGCACTCAAGCTGGTCATCGACCGGGTCACCGCGCAGCCGGAATCCAGCACCCAGGACAGTCTCAATAGGGCGCTGAGTCTCTACAACCAGCACTTGGCCGAGACCCGGCCGCGCGAATATGCCCGGGTACTGTCCCCGCTGCACCGGCTGATCCGCGACATCGTCGGCCAAGGCATCACCGAAGGGCTGTTCGACGCCGCAATCGACGTCGGTGCGGCGTCGGCGATCGTCATGCAGACGATCATCGGCGCCCTGCGATTGCGCTGGCTCGGTACCGAACTCAACGGCACTCCCATCGACGCCGGACAGCTCTACGACTTCTGCAGCCGAGCGCTGGGGATCCGGGACACCGCTGGCGACGCGGTCGCGCCCACGCTCGGCGAACTGTTCGCCCGAATCGGCCTGCGCCCGACGGCCGGCCCCGGCGGCGAGTTCGCCATGTCGATGCCGGTGAGTCCGCAGGTGGTCAACACCAACGGCGCGCTGCAGGGCGGCTTGATCGCCACGCTGGCCGACGTGGCCGGCGGACAGCTGGGGATGGAGTACCTGCAGCCCGGCACCGCGATGACGACCTCTGACCTGGTCATCCGCTATCTGCGCCCGATCCGGCACGGCTCGGCACGCGCCGTGCCCACGGTGCTGCGCGCCGGCCGTCGCTCGATGGTGATGCAGATCGACATCTTCGGTGACAGCGACAGCGACCTCGCCGCAACCGCAACCGTGAACTTCGCCATCATCGGCCGTCCCACCGACGCCGAGGAGACCACGGCCTGAGTCAGGTTTGAATTCAGCCGAGCCAGGGTAATCCCGAAGACCTCAACCGGATTTGGGCATTTCGCCTCCCCCGGCGGAGCCTTTTGCTATACAAAAGGCATCGCTATTTTTCCGGCGCGCAGCGGACATTCCATTCGGGGGGTTTCACCGGCGCGGTCCACCACTCTTGGGGGTGTGCTATGAACGTGGGTCCGTCCGAATCGTCTTCCATCCCGGTGCCACTCAGCAACCGGTTGGCTTCTGAACTCGGCGAGCCCAACAGTGCGCTGAAGGCGACGACCGTGCGCACGGGTTCGGCGGTGCTGATCCGCGCCGGGGGCGAAGTCGACGCCTCCAACGAACACACCTGGCGCGGTCTGGTCACCGAGGCATCCGCCGTCGCCAGCCACGCCGGGTTGCTGGTCGTCGACGTCACCAGCCTCGAGTTCATGGGCTGTTGCGCGTTCACCGTCTTGGCCGACGAAGCCGAACGTCTGCGTCACCGCGGCATCACGCTGCGCATGGTCAGCAGCAACCCCGGCGTCGCCCGCATCGTCGACGCGTGCTCGTTCGGCAGTGTGTTGCCGGTCCACCCCACGACGGAAGCCGCGATGACGGTGGCGTGACACGCCAGGCCGTTGGTGCGGCGAGAAATTTGGTGCCTGGAACAAAGCCCGTGATTGCTAATCTGATTGTTGTTGCCTGACGCCATCGTCAGGATCTGCTACATCGGTCCGCGGGAGGTACGGCCAATATGTCGGCCGATAAGGACTGGGACAACACGGTGGGCACGGCTGCGGACGTGCGACGCATCTTCGAGAACATTCCCGCGATGGTGGTCGGCTTGGAGGGTCCTGACCACCGTTTCATCGCAGCCAATGCGGCCTTTCGCGCCTTCAATCCGGCAATGAGCTTCGTGGGCAAGCCTGCGCGAGAGGTCTATCCGGAGCTGGAGGGCCAGCAGATCTTCGGCATGTTCGACCGGGTGTACCACTCGGGCGTGCCGCAGTCCGGCGCCGAGTGGCGATTGCAGGTCGACCTGCAGGGCTCCGGGGTCGAGGAGCGCTTCTTCGACTTCGTCGTCACACCGCGCCGGGACCTGTCCGGTCAGATCGAAGGCGTCCAGCTGCTCTTCGACGATGTCACCGCCCGGGTCGAGGCGCGCCAGGCGGCCGAGGCGAAGGTCGAGGAACTGTCGGAGCGCTACCGCAACGTCCGCGACTCGGCGACCGTCATGCAGCAGGCACTGTTGGCGCGGTCGGTGCCGATAATCCCCGGCGCCGACGTCGCCGCCGAATATCTGGTGGCCGCCGAGGACACCGCCGCCGGCGGCGACTGGTTCGACGCGTTGGCGCTCGGCGATCGCCTGGTACTGGTGGTCGGCGACGTGGTCGGCCATGGCGTCGAGGCCGCGGCGGTGATGTCCCAACTGCGCACCGCACTGCGGATGCAACTCACCGCGGGGCTACCGATCACCGAGTCACTCGAGGCGGTGGACCGGTTCCACGAGCAGGTCCCGGGTTCGAAGTCGGCCACCGTCTGCATCGGTTCGCTGGATCTCGGTACCGGTGAATTCCAGTACTGCACCGCCGGCCATCCGCCCCCGCTGGTGGTGACGGCCGAGGGGGGCTCGCGGTATCTGGAACCTTCCGGGGGTGCCCCGTTGGGCAGCGGCACCGGATTCCCGACGCGCATCGAGTCGTTGGACGTCGGCCACGCGGTGCTGCTGTACAGCGACGGCCTGATCGAACGTCCGGGGCGGCCACTGGGAGCCAGCACCACGGAATTCGCCGACCTGACGGCCAGCATCGCGGCGGGCACCGGCGGCTTCGTGATCGATGCGCCCGCGCGGCCCATCGACCGGCTTTGTTCGGAGACACTCGAATTGCTCCTTCGCTCCACCGGTTACAAAGACGACGTCACGTTGCTCGCCGCGCAGCGCCGAGCCGCGACCCCGCCGCTGCACATCACAGCCGATGCCAACATCCATGCCGCGCGCGGGATCCGAGCCCGACTGCGGGAGTGGCTCAAGGAGATCGGCGCTGTAGCCGACGACATCTCCGACGTGGTGCATGCGATCTCCGAATTCGTGGAGAACGCGGTCGAACACGGTTACCGCACCGAGGTTCCCGACGGCATCGTCGTCACCGCCGAACTGGGCGGCGACGGCCAGCTCCGGGCCGTCGTGATGGACCGCGGCATCTGGAAGGATCACCGCGAAGGCGAACGCGGCCGCGGGCGCGGCTTGGCGATGGCCGAGGCGCTGGTGACCGATTCACATGTCACCCATGGGCCCGGCGGCACCACCGCCACGCTCAGCCACCACCTTTTCCGTCCGGCCAACTTCGTGAGCGACTCAGTGGTCAGCCGGGTCTCCTACCAGCGTGCGGTGGACAGCGAATTCGTCTCGCTGGTGTCCGACGGTGGTCGCATCGTCGTACGGGGCGAAGTCGATGCGCATACCGCTTCCACCCTGGACCGCCAGATCGCCGTCGAAAGCCGTTCCGGCATAGCGTCTTTGACCATCGATTTGAGCGCCGTCACCCACCTCGGCTCGGCGGGGGTCAGCGCGCTGGCGGCCGCTCGGGAACGGGCTCGCAAACAGGGCGGTGACTGCGTGCTGGTGGCTCCGCCGGGAAGCCCGGCACACCACGTCTTGTCGCTGGTTCAGATCCCGGTCAGCGGGGGCGACGCCGAAGGCGTGCTGGTCGAAGACTGAGCCCTACCGGGCGCTGCCGTGCCGGACCTGATTGAAGGGCACCCCACGGTCGGCGGCGTACTCCCGCGGGAAGTTGAGCACCCGCTCGCCGATGACGTTGCGCGCCATCTCGGTGGTGCCGCCGCCGATGGCGACCGACTGCCGCGACAGGTAGCGGATGCCGGTCTGCAGCCCTTCGCCGAACTCCCCCACCACACCGGCCGAGCCGGCGATCGCCAGCGCGATGTCCATCTCCAACATCACGTGCTCGGCGTGGAAGAGCCGGATGAGGCTGCCGGCGGCGGGCGGTAGTCCGCCGTCGCGGACATTGCGGGACACGTGCTCGATGAGTTGCTCGGCCACGGCGCGGTGCACCAGTGCCCGGCCGGCCATCTCCTGGATGCGTTCGTCGTCGGCCTGACCGGTCCGGGCCGCGAGGTCGACGTAGTCCACCGGCGTGGTGTGCCCGCCTTCGTGCCCGGAGCCGCTGGCGAACTCCGAGCCCTGTCCGACTGCGCGGCGTTCGTGGTAGAGCTGCCGTGACGCGACCGCCCACCCGTCGTTCACCTCGCCAACCACCGCGTCGTCGCCGACGTCCACCCCATCGAGGAACTCCTCGCAGAATTCCGCACCACCGTTGACCTGGACGATGCGGCGCAGGGTGATCCCCGGGTGGTTGATCGGCACCAGGAACATGGTCAGACCGTCATGCTTGGGCACATCCCAATCGGTGCGGGCCAGACACAGCCCGTAGTCCGCGGCGAACGCGCTGGTGCTCCAGGTCTTGGCGCCGTTGATCACCCACCGGTCGCCGTGTCGTTCGGCGCGGGTGATGACCCCGGCCAGATCCGATCCACCGCTGGGTTCGGACAACAGCTGCACCAGGATCTCCTCGCCGCGCAACGCGGCGGCAATGTGCTGTTTCTTCTGTTCCTCGCTGCCGGTGTCGAGCAGGGTGGCGCAACAGATGGTGAACGTCGGCACGTTGAGGATCAACGGCATTTCGTAGGCGTAGGACTCCACGTCGAACGCCCGCTGGTATTCGTAGTCCAGGCCCAGACCGCCGTATTCACGCGGAAAGCAGATGCCCGCGAATCCGCCGTCCCACAACCGTTTCTGCAATTCCCGGGCGCGCTGCCAGGACCGCTCGTCGTCGCGCGGCGCGGCCGGCGGCACTTCCGGATCGATGCTGGGCATGTTCTCGGCCAGCCACGCCCGGGCGCGGGCTGCGAATTCGGCGACGGACTCGGCGTTGGTCATCGGCTTGCCATCCGATACACCCGGATGTTGTGCTCCTCCGGGGTGCCGAACATGTTGCGGTACAACGTAACTCGTCGCAGATAGAGGTGCAGGTCGTGCTCCCAGGTGACGCCGATGCCGCCGTGCATCTGCACACAACGCTGCACGATCTGCCCGGCGAGTTCGCCCACGTAGGACTTGGCGATGCTGGCCGAAAGTCCGGCGTCGGGTGCCTGCGCGGCGACGTCGGCGACGGCGGCGGCGGTGGTCGCGCGGCACGCTTCGAGCCACATCTTCATGTCGGCGAACCCGTGTTTGAGTGCCTGGTAGGAGGCCAGCGGACGACCGAACGAATGCCGGTCCAGTGCCCACTGGACGGTGAAATCGAAGACCGTCTGCAGGATTCCGACCACTTCGGCGCATTGCAGCACTTGCGCGATCTGGCTCTGCCGCTCGATCAGCGCGGGAGTCTCGGCGGCGCTGCCGACGACGGCGGCACCGTTGACGACCACACCGTCGAACTCCACCCGCGCGTACTGCTTGACCAGGTCGATGGACTGCTGCGGGACGATCCGCACGCCGGGGGCGTCGGTCCGGACCAGGAACTGTCGCACCTCGTCCGAGCCGTCTCGCGCCACCACCAGCAGCACCGCGCTCTGGGCGCCCGCTTCGACTCGGTCCTTGACGCCGTCGATCCGGTACCCGTCGGCTACGGCAGTGCAGGTGACGGTCGGATCCAGCGGCGCCCAACCGCGGCCCGGCTCGGCCACCGCCCAGGACGCCACCGTCTCACCGGAGACCACCGAGTCGATCAACTCCGCGTGGGAATCCCGATCGGTCGACCCGACCAGTCCGGCGAGCACGGTGCTGACCGGGTACAACGGCCCGGGCGCCACCGTCTTGCCGAGCATCTCGGCGACCGAGGCCAGATCGGTGAACCCGTCCCCCGAGGCGCTGCCGCCGCCCAGCTCCTCGGGTACCAGCAATCCCGTCCACCCCAGTTCAGCGGCCCGCCGCCACCACTCCGGGTGGAACGATTCACCGGTGCCGTGCAGGTCGCGGACGTGACGCAGGGACGCCTGTTTGGACAGAAATGCTTGGGTGGTGGTGGTGAAGAGTATCTTTTCGGGAGAGTCGACAGCGGTCATGATGCCGGCCGGACTTTCCCGGGCATTCCTTCGCTGCTGCGAGGGAAGTCGGGGGGAAAGTCGGAGTGGTGGGTCATCCGCCTGATCGGTCCTCGTCGGGGTTTGCTGGCGACTCCGATGTTAGCAATGGGCAATACCGTAAGAGATACCGGAGTTCAGTCGATAATGACGAGCGGTAGCCGAGATGGCTGAGACAGACGACGCTGCGGTGACCGCGAAAGCCGATGCGCTGGCGCTGGCCGAGGAGGCAGAAGCCGAAGCTGCCGAGGCCGAACTGTTGGCCGCCGCGGCACGCGCGAAGGCCCGCGCGGCGCGGTTGCGCCGCAAGGCGCTGGGCGCCATGGACGACGAAACCGACGAGTTCGACGAGGACGACGAGTTCGACGACGAAGACGACGACTACTACGAGGACTACGACGAGTCCGAGGAGTACGACGAAACCGAGGAATACGAACCCGACGAGTACGACGAGTCGGAGAATTACGACGAATCCGAACCCGTCGCAGCTGCCCCGCCGTCCCGGCGCGAGCGGCTGCGAAGGTCGTTGCGAGTGCCGAAGCTGTCCACCATCGCCACCGCCGTGGCGGTGTTGCTGATCCTCGGGTTGTGGGTGCTCAGCGGGGTGTTCGCGTGGCGGCACCACGAGAGCACCGAAAAGCAGCAGCGGGAAGCGGCTTTCATCGCCGGCGCCAAACAAGGTGTGGTGTACATGACCTCGCTGGACTTCAACCGCGCCAAGCAGGATGTGCAGCGTGTCATCGACAATTCGACTGGTGAGTTCCGGGACGACTTCCAGCAGCGCGCAGCCGATTTCACGAAAGTGGTCGAACAGTCCAAGGTGGTCACCGAGGGAACCGTGAACGCGGCGGCCATCGAGTCGATGGATGGTCACTCCGCGCAGGTACTGATCTCGGTGAGCTCGCGGGTCACCAATTCCAGCGGCGGCAAGAACGAACCGCGCGCGTGGCGCATGCGGGTTACCGTGACCGAGGAGGACGGCCAGTACAAAGTGTCGAAAGTTGAGTTCGTACCGTGAGCGACGATGTGCGCGACGTCGATCTGACCGACGAAGACGCGCCAAAGGAATCCGTCGCAGACCCCGAAGCCGTGGTGGATGACACCGCGACGGACGAGGAACCCGCGCGGCTCGACGCCGCTGACACCGACGCGGCGCGCTCCAACTACGCCACGTTCGCGGTCGCCCTCGCCAAGAGCGCCGAAGCGCAGCGTGAGGTCGACGAGGCGGCGGGCGACGCTGAATCCGGCGGCACCGTCGCGGACGATGACGCGGTCGGGGACGAGGATTTGGGCGGGGACGGTTTCGTCGGGGACGACGGCAGGGTCGGGGACGACGGTTTCGTCGGGGACGCCGGCTTCGTCGGGGACGCCGGTTTCGTCGGGGACGCCGGCTTTGGCGCGGACGACGGCAGGGTCGCGGACGACGGCAGGGTCGGGGACCACGGCACGGTCGGGGACGACGACTTCGTCGCGGACGACGAGTTCGTCGCGGACGACGACGCCTTCGCGGTCGCGGACGACGACACCGTCTACAGCGGGCTCGAGGAGCCCACCGAGGTGGTGGTCGTGCCACCATCCGAGACCGACGCCGAAGATGCCGACGGCGAAGTCACGCCCAAGCGGAACTGGTGGCGCGACATCTGGCGCCGGCAGATCACCGTCAAACCCATCCCGGTGATCTTGGTCCTGCTACTGCTCGCTTCGGCTGCCATGACGGCGTGGCTGTATTTCCAGTACTACCGCCCAGATCAGCAGACCAGCCAGAGCGTGGCCCGAGCGGCGATCAACGCGGCCTCGGAGGGAACGGTTGCGGTGCTGTCATATTCGTCCGATTCGCTGGACAAGGACTTTGCCAATGCCAGGTCGCATCTGTCCGGGGATTTCCTGTCCTTTTACGACCAGTTCACCTCGCAGGTCGTGACGCCGGCCGCCAAGCAGAAGTCGATCAAGACCACCACTCAGGTCAAGCGCGCGGCGGTGCAGGAGTTGCATCCCACCTCGGCGATCGTGCTGGTCTTCGCCGACCAAAGCACCACCAGCAAGGAGAATCCGGAACAACCGTCGGTAGCCCCCCGCAGTGTGCTGGTGACCCTGAACCTGCTCGACGGCAAGTGGATGATCACCAAGTTCACTCCGGTTGAGTGACGATCGCCGGCGCGGCGCAGCCGGGCGCAGCGGGTCGCCACCATCAGATCCCGTGACGATCGCCGGCCGCGCGCCGGCGCGACGCAGCGGATCGCCACCGTCAGGTCTCTCACACAGCGAACGCACGCCGCAGCGACTGCGCGTGCAGCGCCCGGTTCTCTTGCGAGACAACCCAATCGGGCACTGCCGAGTCGAACCCGTTGAACGTCGCTGCGATCACGTGCAGCCCGGTGGGGACATAAGCGTGCAGCAGCCGGTTCGCGTAGTCGATCGCTTCGTCGCGGCACGGGTCGACGTCGGCGCAACTGACGAACGTCGGCGGCAGTCCCTCCAAGTTCGCCCGGTGCGAGGGCACGTGCTGACCGTTGGCCGAAGCGTGACCCAGGTAGTGACTCCACGCCCGGCTCACCGCCTGACCGTTGAGGCCGGGCGTGCGCTGGAACTCCCGCCGCGACGGCGTCGCATCGGAATCGAGCATCGGCTGGTGCAGGATCTGCACCAGGATCTTGGGTCCCTCGTCATCGAACGTCCGTTGGGCCACGCTGGCCACCAGGGCAGCACCTGCGTCGCGGCCCATCACCGCCAGCCGGGTGGCGTCGGCGTTCAACTCCTCGGCTTGCCCGACCGCGTAGTACAACGCGGCTTCCACGTCCTGCACCCCCGCCGGGGCCGGATGCTCCGGCGCCAGCCGGTAGTCGACCGACACCACCAAAGTGCCGGAGTCGCGGGCCAACTCGACGCAATGCGCGTGGTCGGTGTCCAGATTGCCGGTCACGAAAGCGCCGCCGTGGGCATAGATCACCAGCGGCAGCGCAGACGACGTGTCGGCGCCCCGATACAGGCGGATGTCGAGCTGGCCGCCGTCCGGGCCGGGAATGGATCGGGCTTCGACGTTGACCCCGGTGGTGTCGACGGCGGCGGCGCGCTCGGCGGCCTCCCGGTCGAACCGCGCGCGCTCGGCCGGCAGGCTGTCGGCGCTGAACTCGACAACGCCCAACCTCTCGGCGGCGTCTCGGAGTGCCGGGTCGATGCGGCCCAGTCCCTGCGGGCGCGTGACATTCGTCTGCGTCATGCCCTCAAGGTAGACCTGCGCCGGTCGAGCACTCGCCGCCGGTCACCGAAACATCGTCGCCCAGCGTGTAACTGCTGCGAAAAATCCGCACGAATTTGACAGTGGTTACACGCTCGGCGAAACGCCCCCCTGCTCGCCCGGCAGTGCTTTCACGGTTGACGGCAACCCGTAGAGGGCGGTCGCGTTGCCGCGCATGATCCGATCCCGCTGATCACGCGGAAACCGGTTGATCGCATACGCCGGGGAGTCGTAGCTCCAATGCGGGTAGTCCGTCGAGAACATCAGGTTGTCGCCGAGGTCCATCATTTCCAGGTACTCGCGGAACTGCACGGTGTCGGCGTCCTCGAGAGGCTGTGTGGTGAACCGAACGTGTTCGCGCACATACTCCGACGGGCGCCGACGCACCTGCGGCAAGTCGCCACGACGGGCCTCCCAGATTCGGTCCATCCGCGACATCACCGGCATCGCCCAGGTGAAGCCGCCCTCGATGAACACCACCCGCAGGTCCGGATGACGGTCGAACGCGCCGTCGAACACCAGGCTCATCAGGTGCGACACGTACAGCAGCGGCCAGGACGCGAAGAAGTCGTGCCAGTGCGCGGGATTGCCGACCGGGTACAGCGGGATCAACTCGAACGGCGTCTGCCCCATCAAATGCGTGGCCACCGGCAGCCCATTGCGCGCCGCCGCCTCGTACAACGGGTCGAAATGTGGAGTGCCGAAAGGGATTCCGCGGGTCTGAGGCGTCATCAGCACCTGGGACATGAACGGGTTACCCGCCCACCGTTCGATCTCCCGCGCGGCCTGCTCGGGTGTCTGCGCGCTGACGCTGATGGACCCGCGCCAGCGGCCGTGCGCGTTGCCCTTGTCCAACCAGACGTCGGCGAGCCAGTCGTTGTAGGTCGACTTCAGCACGTGCTCGGCCTGCGGCAACTGCGCGTCACACATCGGCTCCAGCGAGGCGATGCTGACGCCGGCGTCGACCAGCAGCTGCTGGGCGGCGAAGTCCGGATCGCTGCCGGCAACTCCCCCGGTGGGCGGCGCGGCGTCCATCCGCAACGAGAAGGTCTTGTAGGAGTCCGGCGTGTCGTAGAAATGCGGGATCGGGCTGACGGCGTTGCCGGTCGGCCAGATCTTGTCCACCCATTCGGTCGGCGCATAGGACTTGAGCACGTCGGCGGACACGGGCAACGGGTGCACGTCGGTGTCGACGACGGTGACGGCGATTTCTTGCTGGTCCGCGCGGGCATCGAGAGGTTCGACGACGGTCATAATGCGCTTCCTTCACTCACTGCCAACCCGTAGAGCTCACTGGCGTTGCGCCACAACAACTTCGCGCGCTGCTCAGGATCCAGTCCGTCGACCGTCTGAGCCGCCGGCGCCGTCGACCAGTGCGGATAACCCGATCCGTACATCACCAGGTCGGCCTTGCCAGAGAAGTCCATCCAGCGCTGCGCCTGGCCGACGTCGGGGGCGCCGTCGAACGCCGACGTGCAGAACCGGACATGGTCGGGAAGGTATTCGCTGGGATAGCGGTCCACCCACGGCGTCTGGTCGCGCATGGACAACCAGAACGTGTCCAGCCGCCACATCAGCGGGGTGAGGATGTCGTATCCGCCGTCGGCGAAGACGAACTTCAGCCCGGGATGGCGGCCGAAGACACCCTCGACGATCAGCGTGGCCAGGTGCACGAAATAGTTCAGCGGCATGAACGCTGCGTAACCGGGATAGGTGTGCGCGTGCCCGGCGAAGGTGGGCGGATGGTCGACGCCGTTGCCGCCGTTGACATGCACCGCCACCGGCAGCCCATGCGCCGTCGCGGCCTCCCAGATCGGTTCGAACATCGGCTTGCCGTACGGCTCGCGTGACTGCATCGGGACGCCGACCTGAACCAGCTTCGGGTGATCGGCCAGCCGTTCGATCTCGGCGACCGCGCCGCGGGGGTCCTCCGGATTGACCCGGATGGTGCCGCGAAAACGCGTGTCGGACCCCAGCCACCGATCCAGCAGCCAGTCGTTGACTGCGGCGCAGATCCGACTGTTGAGCAGGTAATCGGCAATGTTGCCCCGGGTCAGCGGGTTCAGGATCGCGTAGCTCGCGCCGGCTTCGTCGAACAGGTGCCGCGCGACGGTGTCGGGGTCCGATCCCGGATACCCGTCGCCGTACAGGTCGGCGCGGTAGTCGCCGCCGGGCGCCTGATACCACTGCTGCTCGACGTCGGGGATGGAGCGCAATTTGTGGGCGGCCGGGAGATAACGCCGGATCTCGGCGTTGTAGCGGAAGTGCGGCTGGACGTTCGCATCGATGATCGGGTTCGTCATGCGGTCAAATACACTTCCCCGTCGGTGACATCGACCTGATAGGTGCGCACACGGCGACTCGGGTCGGCGACGTTGCGGCCGGTGGTGATGTCGAATTCCCAATTGTGCCAAGGGCATCGGACAATCTGGCCCTCCCGCACCCGGCGCAGGCCGCCGGGTTCCCCGGGAGCGGGTTCGTTGGTCCCGCCGACCGGACCCAGACACAGCGGGGCACCTTCGTGCGAGCAGTAATTCACGATCGCATACAACGAACCGTCCACGTTGTAGACGCCGACGCCGAACTTGCCGGCGTCGACGAGCTTCATCGCGCCGGGCGGTAGTTCGGCCAGCGAGCACACGAAACGGCGTTGCACCGGGCATCACCGCCTCGTCATCGGTCGGCTCGTTGATTAGATTGCTATTTATATTATGATAGCGACATTCCGCTTTCGGCCCATGTGCAAGGGCTAACTCGGTTGCTCAGAGAGGAGCGCCTGATGACGCTCAGCACCGACCAAAACGGCGCGCCCGTCGCCTTGGACCTCACCGGTGAAACCAGCCCGTACCCGTTCTTCGAATACATGCGGCGCACCGACCCCGTCTGGCACGGCGGCCTTTCGGACCTCGAGCAGCTGCCCGACGAACTCAAGCCGAGCGACGAGTGGGTCCTGTTCGGCTACGACGACGTCTTCCACGCCTTCCGCGACGACCAGACGTTCACCTCAGCCAAGTACGACGAGACCATCGGCTTGGTGATGGGCCACACCATCTTGGCGATGGGTGGCCGGGAGCACCACGACCATCGCAACCTGGTGGCCAAGGCGTTCCGGTCGACAGCGCTGGAGCGCTGGGAGCCGTCGGTGATCGGGCCGGTCTGCGACCAGCTGGTGGACGAGATCAAGGAGCACGGCGAGGCGGACTTGGTCAAGGCGCTGACCTTCGAGTTCCCCACCCGCATCATCTCCTCGCTGCTCGGGTTGCCGCCGGAAGATCTCGACATGTTCCGCCGGCTGTCGCTGGATCTGATCTCGATCCCGACCGACATCATGGCCGGCCTGACCGCCGCAGCCGAGTTGCACGGCTACTTCCTCAACCAGGTCGAACAGCGGCGCCGCAAGCCCACCAATGACATCATCGGTGATCTGGTCGCCGCCGAGATCGACGGCGAGAAGCTGACCGACGAGGCCGTCATCGCGTTCCTGCGCCTGCTGTTGCCCGCCGGACTGGAAACCACTTACCGCTCTTCAAGCAACCTGTTGTACTGCCTGCTGACCCACCCCGAGCAGTTGTCGATGGCCTATCAAGACCGGTCGCTGATCCCGATGGCGATGGAAGAGGGCCTGCGTTACGAGACGCCGTTGACCATGGTCACGCGGACCACCACACGCGAAGTCGAGTTGGGCGGCAAGACAATTCCCGCCGACGCGCAGATCGACATGTGTATGGGCTCGGCCAACCGCGACGAAACGCGTTGGACCGACCCCAATACCTTCGACATCCGGCGCCCCCGGCAGGCACACATCGCCTTCGCCGGCGGCATCCACATGTGCCTGGGCATGCACCTCGCCCGACTGGAGACGCGGGTCATGCTCAACAGCCTGTTCGACCGCGTCCAGGATCTGAGGTTCGTCGAAGACGACGGCACCGGGGTGGAGTCCAAGATCGTCGGCCTCACCTTCCGTTCCCCCAACAAACTTCCCGTCACATTCCGGCCGGTCGCATGAGAAGCCGCGCGGCGATCCTGCACGACGTCGGCGGGCCGTGGTCGGTCGAGGAGTTCGAACTCGACGCACCCCGCGCCGGCGAGGTGCTGGTCCAGCTGGCGGCCGCCGGGCTGTGCCACTCCGACGACCACATCCTCAAAGGCGACATGTCCGCACCCAACGAGGTGCTGAAAGCGTTGGGCCTGCCCACCATGTTCCCGATGATCGGCGGGCACGAAGGCTCGGGCGTGGTGCGTGAGATCGGGCCCGGGGTAACCGATTTCGCGGTCGGCGACCATGTAGTGACGACGTTCGTCGCGGTATGCGGACAATGCCGGTGGTGCGCCTCGGGTATGGAGTACATCTGCGACCAGGGCATGGGCACCATGGTCCCGGGGATGCCGACCGACGGCACCTTCCGTCACCACACCGCCGACGGCCGGCCGCTCGGCCATCTGGCCAAGGTCGGCACATTCGCCGAACACACTGTGGTGTCGGTGAATTCGCTGATCAAGCTGGAGCCGCAGCTGCCGCTGGTCCCCAGCGCGCTGCTGTCCTGCGCCATTCCGACCGGCTACGGGTCGGCCGCCAACCGGGCCGGGGTGCGCGGCGGGGACGTGGTGGTCGTGATCGGTGCCGGGGGCATCGGCACCGGCGCAATCCAGGGAGCAGGGATCAACGGCGCCGCGCACATCGTCGCCGTCGATCCGGTGGAGTTCAAACAGAAGTCGGCGTTGCGGTTCGGCGCCACGCACAGCGTCGCCTCGATCGCCGAGGCGCTGGACCTGGTGCGCGATCTCACCTACGGGGTGATGGCCGACTCCGTAGTGGTCTCGCCGTCACTGATCACCGCCGACGATGTCCGCGACGCGGTGCAACTCACCCGCAAGGGCGGGACGTGCGTGCTGACCGGCATGACTTCGCAGCTGCAACAATCGGTCAAGATCAACCTGCAGGACTTCATCCTGATGAACAAAACGTTGGCGGGCACCATCTTCGGCTCCTGCAACGCCAAGGCCGACATCGCACGGTTGGCCCGGCTCTACCAGACCGGGCAGCTGCAGCTCGACGAGATGATCACCCGCCGGTACGCCTTAGACGACATCAACCAGGCCTACGCCGACCTGCTCAACGGCGAAATCGTTCGCGGTGTCATCGACTACGGGATCGTCTGACCCAAACCCTTACCGCCGACCGTGAATCTGACGACGCGACACGCGGGCGGTGCGTCGTGAAATTCACTCTCGGGGCTAAGACTCCTGGGCCTGCTGCTTTGCCGCATGCAGCTCGCGTAGCTTCTTCAACCGCATCAGCTTCTCGACCTGCCCGTAGGCGTCGATCGGGCTGTGCAGTGACAGCCCGCCGTCGGCGTGGATCACTTGTCCTGTCACCCAGGACATTTCGAGGGTGCCGACGATAGCCTCGGCCACGTCGCCGGGATCCCCCAAGCGCCGCAACGCCGTTCGTTTGGACATGCCCTCGACCCAGGCCGGCCACTTTTCGGCGTCGGGCAGCATGGGGGTGCGCGTGACACCGGGCCCGACGGCGTTGACCCGGATACCGTGGATCCCCCACTCCACCGCCGCCACCTTGACCAGCATGTCCAGGCCGGCCTTCGACACGCAGTAGGCGCCCATGTCCCGGTCGGCCACCGTGCCGCTGATGCTGGAGACCACGACGATCGAACCTTCGAGTTCGGCGTCGATCATGGCCCGGGCGGCCGCGCGGATCGTGTACCAGGTGCCGGTGAGGTTGACCGAGAGCACCTTCTGCCATTCCGCGGGCGGCAACTCCAGCAGCAGACCCGACGATCCGACGCCGGCCGACGCCACGACCCGGGTGGGCACACCGTGCTCGCGCACGGTCTGCTCCATCGCCGCCAGCACCGCATCGTAATCGCTGATGTCACAAGCGATGTCACCACCGGACACGTCCCAGACGACGACGTCGTGTCCGGCTTCGCGCAATAGTGTCGCCGCCTCGCGCCCGATCCCGGACCCGCCGCCGGTCACCAGGGCGGTCGTCTTCGCGCCCTGCATCACGAGGTCGCGATCCTGGCCAGCGTGCTGTCCCACAGCTCGCCGGCCAGCCGCGGATTCTTCGCCAGCCGGTTGGTCCTGGCGACCTTATGCCGCGAATAATATTCCCCCGGCGTCCACGCCACACCGGGTTGGGTCGAGGCCAGCCAGATCAGTTGTTCGGCGCCTTCTTCCGAGCTGGCGGTGTAGCGCTCGGTCGGCAGGTACCGCTTGGAGAAGGCCAGCGTCTTCGATCCCGAGGCCGGACCGAAGTTGGAGTTGACGTAGCCGGGGTGGACCGTTGCGACGGATAGTCCGCGGCCGTGGTACCGGCGGTGTAATTCCTTGGTGAACAACACGATCGCCAGCTTAGACAGTGCGTAGGCGGTGCTGGGACGGCGCCGCGCCGTGTTCTCCAGATCGGCGACGGTGGCGCGCAGTATCAGCAGATGCGACGAGCTGGTGGTGTTGACGACGGTGGCGCGGGAGTCGACGAGCACATCCATCAGCTGAGTGGTCAGCAGGAACGGGGACAGATAGTTGACTTGGTAGGTATGTTCGTAGCCGTCCGGCGTGATGTGGATCTTGGTGCCCATGCAGCCCGCGTTGTTGATCAGCACGTCGATCCTGGGGTAGTCGGAGCGGATCTTGTCCGCCAGCGCCCGCGCTTGCGCCAGGTCGGCGAAGTCGACGACGAAATGGTCTGCGTCCAGCTCGGCGGCCACGGCCTGGGTCTTGCTCTGCGACCGGCCGACCACGACGATGTTGTCGCCGAGTTGGCGCAACCGGCGCGCAGCAGCGGCGCCGATGCCGTCGCTGGCACCGGTGATGATGATCGTCCTCGGGGTCATTAGGCTGCTGTCCTCCCGTGGGGAGTCTATGACTTGGGCCACACCTTTTTACCGCTCGGGTGTATTGAGTCTGGCGTCGGGGCGTGCGGCGCGTGACAATGACGAGGCCACACCTCGCACCGAAAGGGAGCGCGTGACGAACGAGCAGCGTAGCCGGATGGCACAAGATCTCCTGCGGGCAGCCGAGCATGGTGATACTGCCGCAGTGGAGACAATGATCAGCGACGATTTCACCTTCAGGTCGATGCGTCGCGCTCCGATCGACTTGCCCTCTGGCGATCCGATGCCGAGCGATTTCGACAGGGAACAATTCCTCAACTTCGTCGGCAGCATCCCGAGTTTCACCAGGGACGGTCTGCACTTCGCCTTCGAGCACGCGGTCAGCGAAGGCGACTCCGTAGTCGTCTTCGGCGAGTCGAATGCCACGGCGCACAGCGGCAAGAAGTACGCCAATGTCTACTCCTGGCTGTTCCGATTCGCCGACGGCAAGGTCGCCCATTGGCGGGAGTACTGCGACACTCACCTGATCAGCACGGTGCTGTTCGGATAGCTCACCGAAGCGAGTAACGCACCGGCAGGTGTTTCAGGCCGCCGACGAAGGTGGTCGCGACATATTGCGGATCACCGGTCAGCTCAATCGATTTCAGCCTGGGCAACAGTTCGTTGAAAAAGCTGCTGACTTCCATACGTGCCAGCGCAGCGCCCATGCAGAAGTGCACGCCGTAGCCGAACGCCACGTGCTTGTTCGGCTCGCGGCCGACGTCGAAGCGGAACGGGTCGTCGAAGACCTCTTCGTCGCGGTTGCCCGAGACGTAGGAGAGCAGCACCGACTCGCCCGCGGCGATCGGGACACCCCGCACTTCGGTGTCCCGTGCGGCGGTGCGCATGAACTGTTTGACCGGGGTGACCCAGCGGATCATCTCCTCGGTCGCCTGCGGCAGCAGGGACAGGTCGTCGCGTAGCCGCTGCAGCTGGTCGGGATGCTCGGTCAGCGCGTGCAGGCCACCGGAGATGGTGGCGCTGGTGGTGTCGTGCCCCGCGGTCGCCACGATCAGGTAGTAGGACACCGTCTCGATGTCCGACAGCGGCTCACCGTTGATGCGGGCGTTGGCGATCGCCGATGCGAGATCCTCGGTCGGCTGTTCGCGACGCGCGGCGGTCACGTCGTTGAAGTAGCCGAACATGTCCAGCAGCACCGGCAGTTGGTCTTCCACGGTGGTGCCGCGCTTGAACTCGGTGTCGTCGCTGCCGAACAGTTCCTGGGTCAGCTTGAGCATGCGCGGGAAGTCGGACTCCGGGATGCCCAACAACGACATGATGACGTAGAGCGGATAGTTGACCGCGACCTCTTGGACGAAATCGCACTCTGGACCCACCTCGGCCATCTTGTCGACGTAGATCTTGGCCAGCTCATCGACACGAACCTTCAACGCCCGCATGGCTTTTGGACGGAACCAGTTCGCGCCGATCGCCCGCACGTCACGGTGCTGCGGGTCGTCGAGGTGGATCAGCGTCTTGACGCCGATGGCGGCCTGCTGGTCGTCACCGGCGGCGGTGGTCAGGACCGGCCGCGGCCAGTTGGTGAACAGCGTGTTGTCGCGTTCGATGTCCATGATGTCGGTGTGTTTGGTGATAGCCCAGAACGGCCGGTAGTTCTCGACGTCCACCCACGAGACCGGGGCGTCGGCACGCAGGTGCGTCAGCGCGGCATGCAGACGGCGCTCGTCGGTGTAGGTTTGCGGATCGGCCAGCAGCTTGGCGGCCTCGTCCATTACCGGTGTGCTCATCAGCGAAATTCCTTCAGTGCGGCGTTGATACAGTCCTGGGAAGCGGCATAGAAGATCGGCCACACCCGATCGGCGAGGCCATCGCAGCGGCTGCGCAGGGCGGCGGCGATCTCGTCGACCGGCCCCACCACTGCCAGAGTGTTGAGGATCTCGTCGTCGACCAGCGAGGCCATCGCGTCCCATTCGCCCTGCTTGGACATCCGGTGTAGCTCGGTGTGCAGGTCGCCCCAGCCGTGCAGGTCCAGAACCGGGCGATACGCCGGTGTGGACCCGTAGAACGCAATCTGCTTGCGGGCGGCCGAGATTGCGGTGGCCAACTCCTCTTCGTTTGTGCCGGTCGCCACCATCACTTCGGCGGCGACCTCGATGTCGGCGCGGTCTCGGCCCGAGCGCTGCAGACCGCGCTGCAGCACCGGCAACGTCACCTCCGCGAGGTACCGCTTCGACACCATCGGGTGACCGACGTGACCGTCTGCGACCTCGCCGCACATTTCGGTCATCGCCTCCCCGACCGCCGCCAGGAAAATCCTCGGCGGCGGGTGCGGCATCGGCTCCGGGGTGAACATCGGCGTCATCAGCTTGTGCGTGTAGAACTCGCCTTCGAACTGCAGCCGCTCGCCACCCTTCCAGGTCGACCAGATCGCTTGCAGCGCCGCGACGAACTCACGCATCCGGCGGGCGGGATGACTCCACGGCATGCCGAACCGCTTCTCGATATGCGGTCGGATCTGAGTGCCGAGGCCCAGGATGAATCGTCCCTGGGAGTACGCCTGCAGATCCCAGCCCACGTTGGCGACGGTCATCGGACTGCGCGCGAACGCCACCGCGATGTTGGTGCCGAGTTCGATGCGCGACGTGTGCTCGGCGGCCAGCAGCAACGGCAGGAACGGGTCGTGGCTGGTTTCCGCCGTCCAGCCTCCGGCATAGCCGTTACGTTCCAGAGCGACGGCGGCCTCGACCGTCCGGTCCAGTCTGGCTGGGATGCCTCCGTCGATCTTGAGGCCCCCACGCGACATGAGGGAAAAGTTACAGTAAGCAATTCGGTAGGGTCAACGTCACGCCCGGCAGCACCCACTACAGTAACCAGGATGGGCAAGCCCGAGGATTGGGACGAGACCCTCGCGGACCTCGACCGACGTCGACAGCACGCGTGGGCGATGGGCGGACCGGAGCGTCTCGACAAGCACCGCGGCAAGGGCAAATTGGACGCACGCGCCCGAATCGAGCGGCTGCTGGACCCCGGCACGTTCCGGGAAATCGGCACCCTGGTCGGAGGTGACACAGCCGCCGACGCCATCGTCACCGGCTCCGGCCTGATCGACGGCGCACCGGTGATGGTGGGCGCCGAGGACTTCACCACCCTGGCCGGCAGCATCGGGCCGGGCGGAAACTCCAAACGCCACCGGATCGCCGAACTGGCGCTGCGCAACAAGGTGCCCATGGTGATGTTGCTCGACGGCGCCGGCTTCCGCCCGACCGGCGGGCACTACGGGCGCAGTCCCACCGACCTGCTCGCCCAGACGCAGTGTTCGGGGCGGGTTCCCACGGTGGCCGCGGTGCTCGGGCCGTCCGCCGGACACGGTGCCCTGGTCGCCCCGGTGTGCGACTTCCGGATCATGAGCCGAAACGGCACCATCTTCACCGCGGGTCCGCCGGTCGTCAAAGAGTCGACGGGCGAAGACATTTCGAAAGAAGACCTGGGCGGCCCCTCGGTCGCGCTGCCCAGCGGGGTGATCCACAACGTCGGCGAGGACGACGAGGCCGTGCTCGACGACATCCGGCGCTATCTGTCGTATTTCCCGTCCAGCGCGTGGTCGTACCCGCCGTCCCTGGAACCCGACGAAAACTCCGAACCCCGGCCGACGCCGGAGTTGCTGAGCATCGTGTCCCGCGACAACCGCCGGGTCTACGACATGCGGGCGGTGCTCGACGTGGTGTTCGACCGCCCGGACTGGTTCGAGATTCAACCGGCGTTCGGCAAGGCGATCATCTGCGCGTTGGCGCACCTCGGCGGGCACCCGGTCGCCGTCGTCGCCAATCAGCCGCAGGTGTTGGCCGGGTCTATCGATGCCGACGCAGCCGACAAGGCGGCACATTTCATCCTGGTGGCCGATTCGTTCCACCTGCCGATCGTGTTCCTGGCCGACAATCCGGGGATGCTGCCGGGCAGCCGTTCGGAGAGCCAGGGGGTACTGCGCAGCGGGGCGCGGATGTTCGCCGCGCAGACCGCGGCGACGACCATCAAGCTGCACGTGACGCTGCGCAAGGCGTACGGCTTCGGCTCAATGGTGATGTCGTTGCTCGGATTCGACCAGCAGACAGCCACTTTCGCCTATCCCGGTGCCACCATGGGGGCGATGAGCGCGGCTGCGCTGACCCGCGCCTCGCACGCCGGTGAGGACCTGTCCACCAAGCTGCGCAACGCCGAACTGCAGGCGTCCTATCGCTCGGCCGCGAACATGGGGTTCGACGAGCTCATCGATCCGCGCGAGACGCGCGACGCGCTGCTCGATGCGTTGCGGCGGGGGCTGTCCACGCGGCAGGCGGTCGCCGAGCCCGTGCTTCGCACCGTGATCCTGCCGTAGGCCTGCTGACGCGAGCCGCTTGTGGCGCGAGCCGCTTGTGGCGCGAGTGTCCTCAAATGCACGGCAATACGGCGCTTTCACCGGCATTTTGGGGACCCTCGCGCAGAGCGCAAGCCGTTACGAGGGCTACACAAGCACTTCGCGCAGGAACCGCTCGGAGACCGCCTGCACGCGACGCGAGAAGATGTGACTGACATGGCCCCCGGCATACCAGTACAGCTGGCCACCCCACTTCTCCTGCAACACCAGCGCGGGCTCTAGCATCGCCATTCGGTCGTGCCGCGCGGCAACGATCAACCGCCGGTTCGGTGGTGGCGCCGGGTCGGCCTGCAGTGGATCGATCACCGAGGTCAGCTGTGAAACCGCGTCGGACCGCAGCAATCTCCGGTAGTCGCTGCGCGACGCACCCGACCTGCCCAGGTGGCGGGCGATCATCGAGTTGAGCCCCAGGATCGGCGTGTAGAGCGCGACCGCGTCGACGTCCCGCTCGAGGTGGGAAACCAGCGCTGCCACCGGGCTGCCCATCGACACCCCGGCTACCACGACGGCGGTCGCCTGCCTGCGCGCCCAGCGCACTATGGCACGGATCTCCGACACCGAGCGCATCATGCCCGCGACGTTGCCCAGCGGATCCATGTCCGGATACGCCGGCCAATGCCCGCGCCGGCTGCCGTGGCCGGGTTGCACCGGCATCGCGACGTTGTATCCCAATCCGCGGTGGATCCGGTTGATGCGCGACAGGAGCATGTCTTCCGCACCGCCCTGGCCGGCGCCGTGGATCCAGATCAGCCAGGGACGCGGACCGTCTCGGTGCCGCACCAGGTGTACCGCGGCTCGTGACGGGCCGCCGAAGTTCTGCTCGACCAGGGTCCGCGGCAGCGCGGGTTCGTGCTCGAATGTCATCCGCTCATAGTTCAACCCGGCGATACGCCGGCGCCTGATGCCGTGCACCCGCAACGGCGCCGGGTCGCCGTGCGCCCCGTCGATGCCCAGCGCCGACAACTCCTCGGCCGCCGCGGCGCACGTCTGCGGTGATCGCACCGTCTTGAACACACCGTTGTTGAGAATCGAAAAGCTGGTCAGCACAAACTCGTCCAGGAACACCTCGCCGAACTGACGTACCCCGAGCGGACCACCCCGGACGCCGGCCACCGTACGCGGCAGCATCAGGCTCAACTCCCGGGTTATGCCCAGTCCGCGCGTTGCCAAAGACACGACCAATCACCTACCTCAGTTCGAACCCGGTGTACCCGGCGGCCGCGATCTCGTCGCACCGACGGCGGTATTCGGGGATGCCGCCGGTATACCCCATGTACATCCGCTTCTTACCGGGAACATTGCCGCCGTTGTACCAGGAGTTGCAGGACGGGTGAACCAGCACCGTCGGCGCCACGAGTGACGTGGCATGGTCTATCCACTCCTGCTGCGCGCTGTCCAGCGCCTCGATGGCGCGGATTCCATTGGCCCGCAGGTGGGCTATGCAGTCGCCGATCCACTCCACGTGCTGCTCCAGCGCCGCCACGAAATTGGTTGCCGCGCTGGGGCTGCCGGGGCCCTGCACGGTGAACAGGTTGGGAAAGCCGGCGACCGCCAGCCCGAGATAGGACAGTGGGCCCTGCTCCGCCCAGAAATCACGCAGCGACACCCCGTCGCGACCGCGAATGTCGATGCGGCTCAACGCACCTGTCATCGCGTCGAATCCGGTGGCGTAGATGATCACGTCCAGTTCGTGGTCCGCATCCACGGTCCGGATGCCAGCCGACGTCACTTCCCGGATCGGGTCGTCGCGCAGGTCGACCAGTGTGACGTTGTCCCGATTGAACGTTTCGTAATAGCCCTGGTCGATGATCGGGCGCTTGCAGGCGAACGGATGTCGGGGCACGAGGGCGGCGGCGGTCCGGGGATCTTCAACGATGCGGGCCACGGCTTCGCCGTAGAGCTGGGCGGCCGTCCGGTTGGCCTCGATGTCGAAGAAGACGTCGCTCCAATTCAGTGCGCCCAGCACGCCGTTCTCCTCAATGGCCTGCAGCCGCTGCTCGCGGGTTGCCGATTTCAGCGCCGGGCTGGTCAGCATCTCCAGCAGCACCGAGAACGCGCTCAACCGTGCCGCACCGATCGGGTGCGCGCGCTGGGCGGCGCGGATCTCGCCGTAACGCGCTTTCATCTCGTCCAGCTCACCGGGTTCGAACCGGTGCACGCGCCACGGCAGTGTGTAGGGTGCCGAACGCTGAAATACGGTCAGCTGCTGAGCTTCCCGAGCCACCACCGGAATGAGTTGGACTCCGGTGGACCCGGTGCCGATGACGCCGACCCGCTTTCCGGTCAGATCGAAACCCTCGCGCGGCCAGCGGCTGGTATACAGCGAGGTTCCGGCGAAAGACGCCATCCCTGCGATATCGGGCTCCAGTGGGACCGAGAGAATGCCCGATGCCGCCACCACGAACGGCGCCGTGAGCGTCTCCCCCGCTTCAGTCCGTACCATCCACACCGCGGCTTCCTCGTCGAAGTCCATCGCGATGACCTTGGTGTTGAACGCGATGTCGCGACGCAGGTCCAACCGGTCGGCGACGAAGTTCAGGTAGGCCTCGATCTCGGGCTGGGCCGGCATCGACTCCGTCCAAACCCATTCCTGCTGAATCTCTTCGGAGAAGCTGTAGGAGTATTCGATGCTCTCGATGTCACACCGCGCGCCGGGATACCGGTTGACCAGCCAGGTGCCGCCGACTCCGTCAGCCATCTCGAGCACCCGGGCCCGCAGCCCCAACTCACGCAGTCGATGCAACATGTACAGCCCGGAGAACCCGGCGCCGATCACCAGAACTTCAAGATCCACCGGTCACCCGCCCAGCACAGCGAAATTGTCCAGACCGACCAGGGGCGGCGCCGTCTGCGGATCGGCTGCGCCGGTGCCCACAGCCATGTCGAGCGTCACGTCGTCGGTGAACACGCCGCGCCAGGAATCCAGGTCCGTGGTGCCCAGAAACCGGCAATAGCGTGCCTTGAGCTGCCGAATCGCCCCGAATTCGTCAGCTCCCCGCAAGCCATCCTCGGCCATAGAGCTCCTTGCCGCGCTGGACGATGTATCGCCGGTCTGCTGAAATCTATACTGTAAAGCATTAAGTATCAGCCGTTGTCGAAAGGCACTGACGTGAAGGTCCCGTTCACCTGGAAGGTCACCGGGTGGTTCATGATCGGGTGGTCCCCCGAATTCCCGGTGGGTGAGGTTCGCCCGCTGCGGTACTTCGGCGAGGACCTGGTCGCCTATCGTGACGAGTCCGGCGCCCTGCATGTGCTGGAAGCCCACTGCAAACACCTGGGCGCCCATCTGGGCCACGGCGGCACGGTGGTGGGCGACTGCGTCCAGTGCCCGTTTCACGGGTGGCGTTGGGGACCCGACGGCACCAACCGCTACATCCCGTATCAGCCGGACCGGCCGAACCGTGCGCTGACGCTGAAGGTGTATCCGGTGCAGGAGCAGTACGACTGCGTGTTCGTCTGGCATCATCCGGACGGCAAGGAGCCGCAGTGGGAGATGCCCGACATTTTCCGCAAATTCCCGCAGTTCGAGACCGACCCGTCGGCCTATTACCGCGCCTACCCGGAGTTCTCCCGGCGCGCCGAGCGCGAACCGGTGCACCCGCAGATCGTCGCCGAAAATGCCCCGGACAGTGCGCATTTCGAGTATGTGCACCACGCCACCGTCACGCCGCGGGTGCTGGACTACAAGATCGTCGAGCACGAATGGCAGTTCACCGCGGGCTGGCCGGACGCGCGCAGCGACGACCCCGACGACCTGGCGTTGGTGTTTCACAGCCACCTGTTCGGGCTCGGCGGTGCGATCAGCGTTTTCGAGGGCGCGCAGAACCATCGGCTGATCTTCACCTGCACGCCGGTCGACGACGAGACTTCGGATCTGTTCTACTCGATCTGGTGGCCCCGCGTCCCGGGCGACGAGTCCCCCGTACCGGAGGGCAAGCTGCGTGACCTGATCGAAAAGCAGTTCCTGTCCACCGTTTTCGACGACCTGCAGATCTGGCGCTATCAGAAGTACGTGGAGCGTCCGGCGCTGTCCAAGACCGACGCGAAAGGGTATATGGCGCTCCGGAAATGGGCGACTCAGTTCTATGACGTGCCGCCGCGCGTCGATGCCGCAGCCGGCCTGCTACCCCACCAACCCTGAGGCCGCGAGCAGACACAGAATCGCACTGCGGCACACTCATTCGTGCGATTCTCTGTCTGCTCGGCGGAAAGGACTCTCGTGCCCGGCACCGAATTCACCGTTCCCGATGTAGTGGCCGCCGTCGCGGCCGCGATTCCCGACCGCGACCTGGTCATTCAGGGGGACCGCCGGTTCAGCTACGCGCAAATCCTCGAGCGGTCCAACCGCCTTGCCGACTATCTGCATTCCCGCGGGCTGGGCTGCCACACCGAACGCTCCGCGCTGGCCGGCCACGAAGCCGGGCAGGACCTACTCGGGATCTATGCCTACAACGGCAACGAGTTCGTCGAGACGTTGCTCGGCTCGTTCGCGGCCCGGGTCGCCCCGTTCAACGTCAACTTCCGCTATGTCAAGCAAGAGCTGCAGTATCTGCTGGCCGACGCCGGTGCCACCGCGCTGGTCTACCACGCCGCGTTCGCGCCCCGGGTGGCCGAAATCCTGCCGGACCTGCCTGACCTGAAGGTGCTGATTCAGATCGCTGACGACTCGGGCAACGAATTGCTCGACGGCGCAGTCGATTACGAGGAAGCGCTGGCATCGGCCAGTCCGGACGCGCCACCGGTGCAGCACTCCCCCGACGATCTGTACGTGCTCTACACCGGCGGCACGACGGGCATGCCGAAAGGCGTGCTGTGGCGCCAGGCCGACATCTTCATGACCTCCTTCGGCGGCCGCGACCTGGTCACCGGTCAGCCGGTCGGTTCCGTCGACGACGTGGTGGCCCGGGTGACGGCCGGGCCGGGCACCAAGCTGATGGTATTGCCGCCGTTGATGCACGGGGCGGCGCAGTGGAGTGTGATGACGGCGTTGACCACCGGGCAGTCGGTGGTGTTCCCCTCGACGGTCGAGCGCCTGGACACCGAGGAGGTGGTGCGCACCGTCGAACGCGAGAAGGTCCTGGTGGTGACGGTTGTCGGTGATGCGATTGCAAGGCCGCTGGTCGCCGCCATCGAGAAGGGGATCGCCGACGTATCGTCGCTGGCCGTGGTCGCCAACGGCGGAGCGCTGTTGACGCCGTACGTCAAGCAAAAACTGATCGAGGTGCTGCCCAACGCGATCATCATCGACGGCGTCGGGTCCTCCGAAACCGGCGCGCAGATGCACCACATGTCCATGTCCGGTGCGGTGTCGACGGGCACCTTCAACGCCGGGCCGGACACGTTCGTGGCGGCCGAGGATCTGAGCTCGATCCTGCCGAAGGGTCACGACGGACTCGGGTGGCTGGCGCAACGCGGGTATGTTCCGTTGGGCTACAAGGGCGATGCCACCAAGACCGCGGCGACCTTCCCGGTCATCGACGACGTCCGCTATGCGATCCCCGGTGACCGGGCCCGGCATCGCGAGGACGGCCACATCGAACTGCTGGGCCGCGACTCGGTGACCATCAATTCCGGCGGCGAGAAGATCTTCGCCGAGGAAGTGGAAACCGCGGTGGCTTCCCATCCGGCCGTCGCCGACGTGGTGGTCGCCGGACGTCCCAGCGAACGGTGGGGTCAGGAAGTGGTGGCGGTGGTGGCATTGGCCGAGGGAGCCGTGACCGACGCTGACGAGTTGATCGCGCACGCCGCAAACTCGTTGGCGCGCTACAAACTTCCCAAAGCGATCGTCTTCCGCGATGTCATCCAGCGCAGCCCCTCGGGCAAGGCGGACTACCGATGGGCGCGGGCTCAGGCCGAGGATTCGTAGCCCGCATCGAGCGTCACGCTGGCGCGACGCTCGTCGCCCGATGCCACGCTGGCGTGACGCTCGACGGCCTCATCCACCACGCCGACCGCCGACTGTGCCCGCCGTTCGTAGGACGCCCGTGCGGCATGGTCGATGTCGTCGAGGAACAGTCTGTCCGCGCCGATCCTCTTGTTGAACCAGCGCCTCCCCCGCGCACCCAGCATCGCCACCACCGGACCGACGAACCGGGTCGGCTGCGGGAGCGCCACGTGGGTCCGGGGTTTGTCCAGCGCGCCAACGATCGCCGCGGCCACCACGTCGGGCTTGACCGGTTTGCCGATGCCCGACGCCTTCGTCCCGGCGATCAAGTCGGTCTGGGCGAAGGGCGGCATCACCACGGTGACATCCACACCGCGGGAGGCGAATTCGTCGGCCAGCGCCACGCTGAGTCCGACCACACCGAATTTGGTCGCGGCGTAGACGACCTGTCCCGGGATGGCCATCACGCCGGCCATCGACGCGATGTTGACGATGTGGCCGCGCCGGCGCGCCGCCATCTCGGGCAACACCAGCTGGCACCCGTTGAGCACTCCGTAGAGGTTGACCTCGATGGAGGACCGGATGGCTTGCGGCGTCTGGTCGACGAACGAGCCCACCGGCATCACTCCGGCATTGTTGATCAGCACGTCGATGCGTCCGCCGCCGTCGGCCCTGGCCCGGTCGAGAAACCCGGCGAAGGAGTCGCGGTCGGAGACGTCGAGCAGGTGACCGCAAACCGCACCCCCCGTCGCCGCGACGGCCGCGTCCAGCGCCGCACCGTCCCGGTCGCCGATCACCACCTGCGCACCGCGCGCCAATAACGCTGTCGCAGTGGCGAATCCGATGCCGCGGGCGCCGCCGGTGACGACCACCGTTCTGCCTCTCACCCTGTCCATGGCTGAACCTCCTGGCGCAACTGATCGAGGATCGACACGATTGTGCCCCGCGGCAGGCAGGCGGGGAAGGCCGGCAGCACGCGATCGACCGCACCTGCGCAGCGGGTGCGCAGCGCGGCGGCCAACTCGTCGACGGGCGCGACGACGGCGAACGCGTCCAGCACGTCGTCGTCGATCAAAGTGCCCATGGCATCCCATTCGCCTTGTCGGGACAGACGGTGCAGTTCGGTGTGCAGCTCCGCCCAGCCGTGCAGCTCGAGCACTTTCAGATACGCCGGCGTCGAGCCGTAGAAGGCGATCTGCTTTCGGATTCCCGCTGCGGCACCGGCCATCTCGGCTTCGGTGCGGCCTGTCACGACGAAGACCGGGCAGGACACCGCGACGTCGGCACATTCACGTCCGGCACGCCGGATCCCGCGCTGCAACGCCGGCAGGGTCACCTCGTCCAGGAAGCGCCGGGTGGTGAACGCGTGAGCGATTAGGCCGTCGGCGACCTCACCGCACATCTCGGTCATCACCGCCCCGACCGCGGCCACGAAAACCTTTGGCAGCGCGCAGGTCAAGGGCTCGGGGATGAACATCGGCGTCATCAGCTGGTGCGTGTAGAAGTCGCCTTCGAAGCTCAACCGGCTGCCGTGCTGCCAGCAATCCCAGATGGCCCGCAGCGCCGCGACGAACTCCCGCATCCTGGCCACCGGCCGGCTCCACGGCATGCCGAACCGCTTCTCGATGTGCGGCCGGATCTGAGTGCCCAGGCCGAGGATGAACCGGCCGCCGGAGTAGGACTGCAGATCCCACGCCACGTTGGCGACCGTCATCGGGTTACGCGCGAACGCCACCGCGATGCTGGTGCCCAGTTCGAGAGTCGAGGTGTGTTCGGCAGCCAACAGCATGGGCAGGAACGGGTCGTGGTTGATCTCCCCGGTCCAGCCGCCGTCGTAGCCACGGCCTTCCAGTTCGGCCGCCGCGGGGGGCACCCGGGTCAGCTCCATGGGGATGCCGCCGTCGATCTTGATCCGGGAGCCGGATCCGGCGATCATCGCCGCAGACACCCACAGCTCATGAGCGTGGACGTTACTGTAATCGATTCGGTAGGGTCAACCGGGTGAGTGAGTTACGGCAGGCACTGTTGGGCGGTTGGCTGTTGGAGTCGTTCGTCTCGCGCTACCCGGACAGCGATGAACTGCGGCACCCGTTCGGTGAGCATCCCTCGGGGCTGATCCTCTACACCGCCGACGGTCACATGTCCGCACAGCTGACCTCGGGGCCGGACGGCGAATTCGTCTCCTACGGCGGCAGGTTCGACGTCGACGATGCCGCGGCGACGGTGCGTCATCTGGTGCTGGTGTCGACGATGCCAGAGTTGTTGCAGCAGCCGCAGATCCGGCAGGCACGCATCGACGGCGACCGGTTGACGCTGTCGGCGTCCCAGACCTCCGCCCGCGGCAAAGCCGTTCACAGCACGCTGGTTTGGCGACGGGACCCGGCGGTTTAGAGCACCCGCACCGGCACGTTGCTCCAGCCCGCCACGTTCTGCATGTTGACCCGCTTACAACCGGCCCAGTTCACTTCGTAGCGCGGCATGAAGTCCAGCATGCGCTCCAATGCGATCACGCTCTCCAACCGCGCGAGGGCGGCCCCCAGGCAGCTGTGGATGCCGTAGCCCAATCCCAGATTCTGCGCCTGGGTGCGGTCGCGCTCCATGTCGAAGGTGTCCGGGTCGGTCCAGGCCTGCTCGTCGCGGTTGGCCGACGCACCCACCAGGAAAACCGGTTTGCCGGCCGGAATAGTCACGCCGTGCAACGTGACATCGCGGGTGGAGCGCCGCACGTTGTACTGTGCGGGCGCCTCGTAGCGCAGCAGTTCTTCCACGGCCAGCGGGATCTTGCTGCGGTCGTCCAACAGTTTCTGCCACTGGCCCGGAAACCTGGCGAACACCACCGCGGCGTTGCCCAGCAGCTTGGTCACGGTCTCGGCGCCGGCGCCGCCCAAAAGCGTTGCGAATTCGGTGATCTCGATGTTGGTCAGCGGTGCCATCTCGCCGTCGTCGCGTTCGATCTCGGCCTCGATCAGCCGGCTCAGCAGATCCTCACCGAGGTTGTCGCGACGTTTCTTGGTCAGCCGGTAGTAGTAGATGGCCATGTCAACGGCCGACTTCTGTCCCACCTCACCCATCTCGACCTCGCCGGGGCCGCGGTGCAGCAGATCGTCGATCCACAGCCGGATCTGCTGGCGGTCCTGCTCCGGAACGCCTTGCAGTGTCGTCATCACGTCGACCGGGAACAGTGCGGAGAAGTCCTGCACGAAGTCGAAACCCGTTGGGTCGACGGCGGACAGGTGCTTGTCCACCAACTCCGCCACCAGAGGCCGCAGTGCCTGGATCGCGCGCGGGGTGAACACCTTGTTGAGCAGACCCCGCATGCGGCGGTGCGCGGGCGGGTCCATGGCGATGATCGACCCGTGTTCGGTCACGTGCCCTTTGCGAACCTGGGCGAGGTCCACCCCGTAGGCCGACGAGTACGTCGTGTAGTCCTTGAAGGCGGCCGCCACATCCTGGTGGCGGGTCAGTGCATAGAAGTCGTACTCCTGGCTGTAATAGACCGGAGCTTCCTCGCGCATGCGGCGGTAGATCTCGTAGGGACTGTTGAAGAAATCCTCGGAGAACGGGTCGAATACCACCGTCGCCGTAGTCATGGCTTCGGTCCCTGCCGTGTCAGCAGGACCCGCATCCCGTCGTCGAGGACGGTTTCGGCATTGCCGACAGGCAACGCGTCCAACTTGCCCACGTGGCGCAACCTCTCCCCGGTCCACACATTCGGAACGATCAACGGTAATGGTTACAGTAGTATAGACAAGTCGTCGGGCATAGGTTTCCCTCCTTTCGGGGCAGGAAGGGTGTTGCGAAGTGAACGAGGTTGCCATCATCGGGGTAGGTCTCCACCCCTTCGGCCGGTTCGAGGGCAAGTCCGCGATGCAGATGGGTGTGGACGCCATCGTCGCCGCGGTCGCCGACGCCGGCGTGCAGTGGCGCGACATCCAGGCCGCCACCGGTGGCAGCTGGACGGTGGCCAACCCGGACGCGATCGTCGGGATGGTGGGGCTGTCCGGCATTCCGTTCACCAACGTCTTCAATGCGTGCGCCACCGCGGCCAGTGCCGCCAAGGCCTGCGCCGACGGAATTCGCCTGGGGGACTACGACATCGGCATTGCCGTCGGCCTGGACAAGCACCCGCGGGGCGCGTTCACCGAGGATCCGGCGCTGGTGGGCATGCCCCGCTGGTACGCCGAGAACGGCCAGTACCTCACCACGCAATTTTTCGGCATGAAGGCCAACCGGTACCTGCACGACCATGCCATCTCCCAGCGCACCCTGGCCAGGGTGGCCGCCAAGAACTTCCGCAACGGCGTGCTCAACCCGAACGCATTCCGCCGCAAGCCGATTGAGGAGGACGACATCCTCAACTCGACGATGCTGAATTATCCGCTCACCCAGTACATGTTCTGCGCGCCGGACGAGGGCGCGGCGGCGGTGGTGATGTGCCGGGCCGACCTCGCACACCGCTACTGCGACAAGCCGGTCTACCTGAGGTCGGTCGAGGTGCGGACCCGCAAATACGGGGCTTACGAGGTGAACACCACATTCGCACCGGTCGAGGAGGACGTCTCACCCACCGTCTATGCCGCCCGTGCCGCGTTCGAGAAGGCCGGGGTCAGCCCCGACGACGTCGACGTGATCCAGTTGCAGGACACCGACGCCGGCGCGGAGATCATCCACATGGCCGAATGCGGCTTCTGCGCCGACGGAGATCAGGAGAAGCTGCTGGCCGACGGCGCCACCGAGATCGGCGGCTCGATGCCGGTCAACACCGACGGCGGATTGATCGCCAACGGCGAGCCGATCGGCGCTTCGGGTCTGCGCCAGATCCACGAGATCGTCCGGCAACTGCGCGGCCAGGCCGGTGACCGTCAGGTTCCGGGCGAACCCAAGGTCGGCTTCACCCAGTTGTACGGGGCGCCGGGCACCGCTGCCGCCAGCGTCCTGACCACCTAGCGATCCCAGCAGACGCAGAATCGCACGGACACAAGCGATTCGATGCGATTATGCGACTGCTCGCGCCGGCATGGGCTCGGCGCCGTGCAGCACCTTGGTCGCTGCGACAGCCACGCACATCGACGCCGGCACCAGCAGTGCGTGTCCGCCGAGCCAAGAGCCGGCCAACAACCCGGCTACCGCGCCGGTGAGAAACAGCAGCAGAGTCACCGTGAGGATCGCGACCTTCCACTTGTCGACCCCGTGTTTGCGGCTGCGGCCGAGCATGAGTCCCAGATCGGTGACGGTGCCGGTGAAATGAGTGGTGCGGACCGACATGCCGCGGTAGCTCGACGTGAGGCCGTTCTGCAGACCGAGGGCCGCCGCGGCCAGCAACGCCTGTACCGCGGTCTCCTCGATGCCCAGCGCGGAGATCTGCGCCCGCACCGCGGCCAGTTCCACTCCCCCGGCGGCAAGTAGCAGCAACGCCGCCTCGATGATCAGCACGAGGGCATGTCCTTTGGTTTTGGCGGCGTGGGTGTGGCCGAGCAATGTCCCGGCGACGGCCGCCCCCAGCAGGAACCCCAGCAGGATCCCGGCCAGCACGTGGGTTTCGTAGAGCCAGGGATGGGCGGTGTCCATCCCCAGCTGGGTGGTGACCCCGGTGAGGTTGCCGACCGGCACGGCGAAGACGAGCAGCGCGACCGCGTTGACGAAGCCGGCGGTCAGCGCGAGTGCCGCGCAATAACCGAGCAGGCGTCCGCGGGAATGGGATGCGTCGGGGTCAGGCTGTTGAACGTTCGGAATGGCGTCCGTAGTCATTCGTGGAATCTCCAGGTCTGTCGGCCGTGATCTCGTGCGCTGACAGCAATGCTGGACGCCCCGCTTTGGAGGATTCTCAAAGGATTCTTGGCGGTCGACGACTTGGGGCCCCAGGCCATGTCCCGGCGACGACCCGTTACGGACCGTGTGACAGGTCACTATCGGTCAGTCGGCTACCGTCGACGGCATGGCTGAAATCTCCGGAAACGATCGCATCGACGACGTCGCCCCCGGCGATATCATCGCCGTCGACCGCGGCTCGGGCGAAGAGTCCCACAAAGTGGTGTTCAAGGACGCCACCGACACCGGATACCTCGTCACGTTCGAAGGCGACGAAGGGGAAACGTTCCAGGTCGATTTTGCGGCGGGCAGCACTGTCAAGAGGTCGCTGGCAGCGAAATGGGAATCGGGGCAGAGTCCCACCCCGCAGGTCTAGGACACCTTCGTGGCGGGCGGCGCGTAAGCCGGCTTGCCCAGCCCCAGCACATGCTGGGCGATCATATTGCGGAACACCTCCAGGGTGCCGCCGTAGATGCCGGCCAGCGGGGCGAATCGGTAGAGATACTCCGACGTCCCGTCGTCGGCCGCACCGTCGGTCTCGATCGGCAGCACCGAGGCGGGTCCGGAGATGTCCATCAGGTCGGGTCCGATGTCACGCATGGTCTGCGCCTGCGCGACCCGACCGAAGATGCTGGGCGTGGACAGCGCCGCCTCCAACCGGGCCGCGCTGCGCCCGAGCCGGTAGGCCACCGACCCGTCGTCGATCCGGCGCTTCCCATCCGGACCCGGGGCGCCGACGTTGGCCGCGACGGCGTCGACCGCGGCGGACATGAAACCGGTCTGATGCGCCATGATCGCGACGTCCTGCAGGCCGTCGGGCGCCGCGGAGACCGCGCCGTGCTCGGCGTCCAGCGGCCCGCGCAGCACGGTCCAGCCGCCGTTGACCTCACCGAGTAGGTACTTGTCGTCGACCCGGACGTCGCTGTAGTACACGATGTTGGTCCGGTCGCCGTCGACGGTACGGATGCCCTGGATCTCGATGCCGGGCAGGTCGAGGGGAACCAGAAACATGGTGAGGCTCTTGTGTTTCCGGGCGTCTGGATCGGTGTTGGTGATCAGGAACACGTACTGGCAGTTGTGCGCGCCGGTGGTGAACATCTTGGATCCGTTAATCACCCATTGGTCGCCGTCGCGTATCGCCCGCGTCTTGCACGTCGCGACGTCGGACCCGCCTTCAGGTTCGGTGTAGCCCAGGCACATTCGCACTTCACCGGTGAAGACTTTGGGCATGACCTCCTCGACGAGTTCGGGCTTGCCGAACGCGGCCACGGCCCGGGCCACCATCGCGGTGGTACCCCAGGTCACCCATGGCGTGTGCACGCGGCGCTTTTCCAGCTCCCAGATGCGACGCCGGACCCGGCTGAAACCGCCCTCGCTGGACGGCGTCCACTCCTTCTGCAGGTAGCCGGCCGCGCCGATCGCCAGATGCACGGCTTCGTCGAAGTTGTCCCCGGTGTCGCGGTCACGCCGGCGCACATCGTCGGTGACGTGTTCGGCCAGAAAGGCACGCACCTCGGCCAGGAAGGCCTGGTCGTCGTCTTCCAGGTCTACAAGTGTGAAATCCATTGTGTCAGGCGCTTTCCCGCTCGGCTACGAGCTGTCCGATCTGTTTGGCGGTGATGCCCGGATCGCCGCCGGCCAGCGCCCAGCCGCGGGCCCGCACCAGGTACGCGGTCGCGGCGGCCTCCACGGAGACCCCGAGCCCGCCCTGGATGTGCGTTGCCATGGTGGCCGCTTTGGGCGCTTCTTCGGCCATGAACACGAACGCGCACCCGGGCAGTTCGGGACGCACGTCGGGCTCGTTGTCCAGGTACCAGGCGGCACGGCGGGCCAGGTTGCGACCGCCCTGCACCACGATCGCCATGTTGGCCAACGGATGTGAGATCGCCTGCAGGGTCGAGATCGGGACGCCAAGTGTGTAGCGCGATTTCGCGAACTCGGCGGCGATCGTCATGGTCTGCTCGATCAGGCCGGTCAGCGCCGCCGCGGTCAGCACCCGCCACTCGTCGACCGCCCGGCGGTAGGCCGTGACCGCCTCCGGGCCGGAACCCAGCACCGTCCGCGAATCCGCGGTGCCGGGGTCCACCCAGGCCATCGGCAGCTGCCCCAGGTTGGGCACCCGCGCCGGCCGGGTGGCGAACCTGAGCAGCACCACGTCGTCACCGTCGGCGACGATCAAGGCGTCGGCGATGGCCGCCGAAGCGATAAGGCGGGAGCCCGCAACGGGTTCCGGTGCGATGTCGAGCCCGAGGATACGGTTGCCCTCGACGACGTCCGTCTCGACGCCGCCCAGCCGTTCCGCGAGCCGCGCGGCACAGACATGCTCGATCCACGGCACCGGGGCAAGCGCGCGGCCCAGCTCTTCGGCGACCAACGCGAGATCCACCAGCGTCGCGCCGTCACCGCCGACGTCTTCACCAACCGCCATCGAGGTGGCACCCGTCGCGCACAGTCGCTCCCACAGGCTCTTGTCGAACCCGGATTCTTGTGCGGCCCAAACCGTCTCGATGGGACAGTGGGTTTCCAAGAGTTGCCGGTAGGCGGCCTGCAGCGCTTTATGGTCGTCGGTCAAGCTGTAGTCGATCCGGCGCAGTTCATAGCGATCCATCGGTGCTCCTGAAGAAGAATTCGTCGGCGTTGTTGTAAAGGTAGTTGTCCAGGACGTCCGCGGGCAGGTCGAGGGCGTTGGCTTCCGGCACCACCCGATGCTGGCGCAGCACCGGCCAGTCGGAGGCGAAGATCACCTTGTTCGGCCCACGCGTACGCATGTAGTGGATCAAGCTGTCCGGCAACCGTTTCGGCGACCACGCTGATGTCATCAGGCGCAGGTTGCGGTACTTGATCAGCATCCTGATCGCGACGTCCCACCACGGATCCGCACCGTGGATCATGCACAGCTTCAACTCCGGGAACCGCACACAGACCCGGTCCAGGTGGATCGGGTTCTGCACCTCGCCGGGAATCGGCGGTCCGGGGAGGCCGGTGTTGACGCAGAGCGGCAGCTCGATCTCGGCGCATTTGGCGTACAGGGGGTAATACACGGCGTCGCTCGGCGGATACATCCCGTCGGCCCAAAAACTCGGTCCCACAGCGGTGTAGGCGACCGGAAGGTCGGCGACCGTCGCGGTCAGCTCCCGCAGCGACGCCACCGGACGCAATAGGTTGACACCGCCGATCGCCAGGGCGAAGCGGTCCGGACGGGCTTCGGCGAACTTGCGTGCGGTGACCGAGGGCTTGACCAGATTGTCCATCAGGATGGCCTTCTGCACCCCGTGTTCGTCCATCTCGTCGAGGAGTTCGGTGAGGTCCACCGGGTCGAACATCGACTTGGGTCCCTTGAAGTAATCGTCGCGGACCCTCTTCATGAACTCCGGTTGTGTCTCGGTTTCCCCGAAGTGGACGTTGACCAGGCAGTCGATGACCTTGCGTGGTGGTGTCATTGCCGGGCCGTCCTCGCGGGTTCGGTGGCGTGCTGTTTGGCCCATCGATAGTCCGCCTTGCCGTTGCCCAGCCGGCGCACCCGGTCGACCACGATGAACGCCTTGGGCGTCTTGAATCGGGCCAGCGCGGCGCTACAGTGCGCGCGCAGCGCCTGCTCGTCATGCTCGGCCCCGTCGCGCAACTCGACCAGAGCCACCAGCTCCTGGCCCCAACGCTCGCTGTCCCGGCCGACCACCAGCGCGTCGGCGACGGCGGGGTTCGCGCGCAGCACCTCTTCGACCTCCTCGACGAACACCTTCTCCCCACCGGTGTTGACCACCAGGGAGTCTCGGCCGAACAGCCGAAGCGTGCCATCGTCGTCCACCGAAGCACGGTCACCCGATATCACCACTCGTTGCCCGTCCACCACCGGGAACGTCTTGGTGGTGGCGGCCTCGTCGTCGAAGTAGCCCAACGGAATTCGCCCGGCCCGGGCCACCCAGCCGATCTGCGCTTCACCCGGGTCGAGGAATCGGCTGTAGTCCTCGGCCAGCACGAGTCCGCCCGGCCTGATCGTGAAGGTGTCGACCTGAGTGCCCTGCCGGCTGTGGCCGTAACCCATGTTGCCGGTCTCAGAGGACCCGTAGCCGTTGATCAACGTGATGTGCGGCAGGTAACGCAGCAATGCCTGCTGATGTTTGACATTGGTAGCCGCCCCGCCGGTACCGATGGCGAACATGCTGGACAGGTCGTACTCGCGCCGGCCGAGTTCGTCCACCAGTGGCGCGGCGTACGCGTCGCCGACCATGGTCATCAGGCCGACCTTCTCGCGCTCGGCGGTCTCGAGCACCGTGACGGGGTCGAAGTTGCGTCGGGTGTCGTACAGAACGACGGTCTGCCCGTTCAGGATCGCCGAGAAGGCCGTCCACAGCCCCGCCGCATGCATCAGCGGGGACACCGCGAACCACGGCGCGCCGGCGTTCTGCACCCGCTGATAGATCTCCTCGACGCCCGAATGGTCGTCGCCGTTCATCGACGCGACATACATGTCGGACTGCCGCCACATCACACCCTTGGGCCGTCCGGTCGTCCCGCCGGTGCAGATCATCAGCACGTCGTCCGGTCGCGGCGCATTCTCGTGATCGGAACCGCCTTGTGCCAGAGCGTCTTCCAGCGCGACGGCACCCGGCAAGTCGGGTAGGTCGCTCCCGTCGTCGATCGAGATCAGCAACTCGACATCGTCACCGGGCAGCACATCGGCGAACTTTGCGCCCAGCGCGCGGTGGTAGATGACGCCGCGGGGCTTGACGTAGGCCAGCAGGTCGGCGACTTCCCGCGGCGTGTAGTAGTGGTTCACGTTGACCGGCACCACCCGGGCCTTCAGGCACGCGATGACCATGTCGGGATACAGGTCGTTGTGCATGATCAGCGCGACGCGGTCCTGCCCGCACTCCCAATTGCCCAGCGCGTCCCGTTCGGTATGCGCGCCGAAACCGTTGTCCGCCAGATAGTTCGCCAGTCGGCGGGTACGTTCCGTGGACTCGGCGAAGGTACTGCGGCGGTCGCCGCAGATCGTCATCAGCCGATCGGGCACGGCATCGGCGACCGCGTCGAGCACCGATCCGATCGTCCACTCGCCCATCGGATGCGCTACACCGACGCCGGGACGTTCGCGTTGAGCAGCTCGAGCGCGTTGTCCCGCATCACTTTTCGGGTGTCCTCGGCGCTGAACTCCGGGAACTGCGGGATGTCGGCGGTGAACGCCATCGGGTCGGCGAGCCCCTCCCCGTGCGGCCAGTCCGAACCGAACAGGATCTTGTCCACGCCGATCGTCTCGGCCAGCAGCTTCACGTCGTCCTCGTAGTACGGCGCGATCCAGACGTTGTTGCGCAGCTGCTCCACCGGGTCTTCCTTGAAGTGGTACGGGGCGGTGTTGGCGGCCTTCTTGAGCCGCTTGATCAACCGGTACACGAAATACGAGCCGTTCTCGATGCTGGCGACCTTCAACTTCGGATGACGGGTGAAGACCTGGTGCACGATCATCGAAGCCATGGTGTCGTGGATTGCCCGGTCGTCCAGGAGTACCTGGTCCAACGGATCCTTCTTGCCGAATCCCTCGAAGGTGGCCTTGCCGCCCCACAGCGCGTTGATCGCCAGGTAGCCGCTGTCGCTGAGGTGGAACCCGACCGGGACGCCGGCCTCGGCCAACCGCGCCCAGACCGGATCGTGCACCGGATCGCCCAGTGAGCGCGGCTTGACCCTTCCCGGCACCGGCGCGGGACGGACCAGCACCATGCGGGCACCCTTGCTCAGCACGAAATCGACTTCCTCGACTGCCTTTTCGGGGTCGGCCAACGAGATGATCGGCGCCGAGATGATGCGGTGATCGGGACGATCGAAGCCCCAGTCCTCGTCCAGCCAGAGGTTGAACGCCCGCACCGAGGCCATGGTGGCGTCGATGTCGTGCTTGAGGGCCTCCTCTACGCCGCAGGCGAAAGTTGGCAGCATGAACACCGTTTCGAGGTTCTGGGTGTCCATCACCTTCACCCGGGCGTCACGATTCTGGTACTCGGGATGGTTCGCCATCCGGTCGACCTTCATCAGCGAAGCGGGGTCGACACCTTCGGGAATTTCGCCGCGGAACAACAGGTCCAGACAACCCGGCTCGATGATCGGGTCGAAGGTCGGGTTCGGGATGAACTGGTTGATCCGTTCGCCGATCACCGCCCAGGTACGCTTCCCGTCTTGCAACATCTGCACACCGCGGCGTTTGAACTCCTTGGGCAGGTGCCGGGTGAACGAATCGATGGGTTCGTAGTAGTGGTTGTCGACGTCGATCGCCTGGTAGTCCAACGTGCTCATCGCGGACGTCCTCTCAGTCTCGGGCTGCAAGAGGTGGGAAATTCGGGGCGCGCTTCTCGAAGAACGCGGTAATGCCTTCGATGAAGTCGGGGCGCGTCATGGATTCGTGCATCAGCCGCTCGGCCTTGTTGCTGGTCTCCACGATCGGCAAGCCGGCGTCGGCGTAGAGCTGTTGTTTCATCGCGGCAAGCGAACTCGGCGCGCAGTTGCGGGCCATGTCGTCGGCGTAAGCCGTGGCGCGCTCCAGCAGCTCGTCGCCGGCCACCACCTCCTTGACCAGACCCAGTTCAGCGGCCTCCTCGGCCAGGAAGGTCCGGCCGGACAGCAACAGATCCGTGGCGGCGCCCCACCCCACGAGGCGCGGCAGGATCCAGGAGATGCCGTACTCGGCGACCAACCCTCGTCGCGCGAACGCGGTGGTGAACTTGGCACCGGCGGCGGCGAACCGGACATCGGCCATCAACGCCAGCGAGAGTCCGATGCCCGCGACGGATCCGTTGATCGCCGCGATCACCGGTTTGCGCAGTTGGGTCAAAAAGTACGGGTGCTTCTCGGCGACCAACGAACTGACGTCCGTCTTGCTCGCCGACTCGACCGTCGTCGCCGAGATCGAGTTGAGGCCACCCATGTCCGCACCGGCGCAGAACGCCCGTCCGTTGCCGGTCAGCACGATGACGCGGACGGCGGGGTCGACCTCCGCCTCCTCGAAGTAGCGGTAGAACATCGACATCATCGGCTGACCCCAGGCGTTCAACCGCTTCGGCTGGTTGAGCGTGATCACCGCGACGCCGGTGTCGGAGACTTCGTAGAGCACGGCTTCGCTGGACGCGGTCGGCCGCTCGGCGACCACGTTGCCATCGGTGCTCATCGGAGCCGCCCCTTCCTTCGACGGGCCATCGGCGCACGCCCGCGCAGTACATACTGTATACCTATCGGTACATCTTTCTGCAAAGTGCCTCGGAGGCCTCGTCGGCTCATCAAATGCCTGATCAGCGGGCTAGTCCGCCGATGTTCGCCGACCCCGACGCCGCCGTTCCCGGCAACCGCGCCAAGAAGCGGATCTGGTCGTCGCAGGCCTGCTGGAACCACTCGTGGCCCGGCCATACGTCGAAGTGGTCGCACGGGTAGTGATGCACCTGCGCCCTGCAGTGCACGGCGGTGCGGGCGACCGAGGCCGCGGGCACGAAGCGGTCGAAATCGGCGATCTGGATCAACAGCGGGATCCGCAACTGCTTGGCGGCGGTCCTGGTCCTGATCTTGGCCAGTTCGAATCCGACCGCGGAGTCAACTTCGTTGCGCCAGGACGGTCCCGCGATCGACAGGTAGTTTTCGTACGCGCCGTCCAGGGACAGCGCGCCATGCTCCCTCGGCCGGGACGTCAGCTTCATCAGCATCGGGGTGCGCCCGCGTCGCACCGCCCATCGGCTTCTGACGCCGTCGACGGTCGCGCGCAGCGCGGTCCCGATGGTGTACTGCTTGAGCACCGCCACGCTGGTGGCCAACGGATCGGTGAGCGGAGTCATCGCGATCACCGCCGCGACGTCCTCACGACCCGCAGCCACCCTGATGACCTGGCCGCCCGACATCGAAACACCCCAGAGCACAACCCGTTTCGGGTCCACCCCGGGAAGCGTCTTGGCCAGCTCAATCGCCGATCGGAAATCCTGTTCCTGCCGTGTGATCGAGATCGACTGCCGAGGAAGACCTTCGGAAGCACCGAAGCCCCGGTAGTCGAAGGCCAACACGTCGAAGCCGGCGGCACTGAACTCCTCCGCGAACGACTGCAGACCGGAATCCTTTGTGCCACCGAACCCGTGGGCCATCACCACCACCGGCCGTCCGGCGGTGCCGTCTGTCCGGCCGGGGAAGTGCCACGCACTGCACGTCACCCCGTGCGACTGGAACGTCAGCTCCTGGTATGGCATCTGATTCTCCTCATCGGTCGGTGTTTCCGACGATCCCGTACACCGCGCCCAGCCACACCGCGGCGGCGCCGTCGAGCAATTCGGACCGGGACAGTGCGCAACCGAAGGTCATCCGTTCCAGCAGCCGATCGTTGACCTCGAGCAGGACGGTCGCCAACACGGTCGCGTCGATCCCGTCCGGTGCGACACCGGCAGCGCGCTGGCCGCGGATCATGTCGGCCACCGGGCCGACGAACGACGCACGGGCCTCGTCCCAGATCTCGCGTCCCGCGGCGCTGCGGCCACGAGCCTGCAGGGCGGCTTTGAACATGTACCGGTGCCGCTCCCAGGTGTCGAACAACCCCTCGAGCATCCCGCGGACCCGTTCCTGCGGAGAGCGGTCACTCATGGTGAAGACGTCGTTGACGAACATGGTGTCGTCGACCATGCGTTCCATCAAAGCGGCGACGGCGGTCGCCTTGTTCTCGAAGTAGAAGTAGAAGGCCGGCCGGGTGACGCCGGCCCGCGCGGTCACCTCCGCGATGTTGACGTCGTCGAAATCATGGTCCTGCAAAGTGGTTTCGAGCGCATCCAGGATGGCGTCGCGCCGCTGGTCACCGCGCTGCACCGACCTGCGATCGGTGCGCGCCCTGGTCACCGCCCGACTCCTGCCGCCGCGCGCTTCATGCCCGCCGGGATCTCGCGCGCACGCAGATCGTGCTCGTAGTAGAAGTAGTCCACCTGCTGGGTGTGCCGCGGCCGGTCGACGCAGTGCCCGGTGTAGAGCCGCTGGTCGGCGTCGATCACCCGTTCCATCTCGGCGACCGAGGGCAGCGCGTAGCGTCCGACGGCATACGCGGCCAGCAGCCGCGACTGGCACTCGACGAACGGGAACAACGTCGGAATCGCCTGGGCGAAACCGATGAAGACCAGGTTCTCCACGCCTGGTTTGAACATCCGCTTGTAGAGCCGGATCGCGTTGTCCGGCGCGCTGACGAAGTCGCGGTCGAAGAACGGGAAAGTGATGTTGTAGCCCGTGGCGTAGACGATCGCGTCGAAGACGTCGCTGGTGTCGTCGTCGAAATGTACTGTGTCGCCGTCGAGTCGAGCGACGTTGGGTTTGGGCGTGATGTCCCCGGACCCGAGGCGCAACGGCAGTTCCACCGACTGGGTGGGGTGCGCCTCGAACAGTTTGTGATTAGCCGGCGGGAGCCCGTACAGCGTGGGATTTATGCCGAGCATCGGAGCCATCAGCTGCGCCGCTTTGCGCTGCCAGGCCAGCGGCAGATAGGGCGTGGTGCGGAAGAACTTGTCGCCCGGCTGACCGGCGAGGTACTTCGGCACGATCCACGCGCTGGACCGCGTCGACAAGGTGACGGTGTTCTGCAGTGTCCGCGAAGACAACTCGACGGCGATGTCGGCGGCGCTGTTGCCGATGCCGACGACCAGGATCCGCTTGCCCGTCAACTCCAGTGGAGTGTGCGGGTCGATGTAATGGTGCGAATGGATCGTCTCGCCGGTGAACTCGCCCGGGAAATCGGCCATCCGCGGATCCCAATGGTGACCGTTACCCACCACCAGCAGATCGAACTCACGCCTGGCGCCGGACTGATCCTCGATCTCCCAGCCCGATCCGGCCGGACGGGCGTGCACGACGCCGTTGCCGAATTCGATGTGCTCGAGCAGACCGAACGCCTGGGCGTAGGAGTCGAGATAGTTCTTGATGTCGGTGTGGTGCGGGAACGCCGGGAAGTCTTCCGGTACCGGAAAGTCCTTGAAAGACAACCGATGTTTCGAGGTGTCGATATGCAGCGACCGGTAGGCGCTGCTGTGACCGTTGGGGTTGCCGAACGCCCAATTGCCGCCGATCCGGTCGGACATCTCGAAGGTGGTGTAGGGCACCCCGTAGTCCTTGAGCATCTTGCCGGCCGTCAGGCCGCTGATACCGGCACCGATGACCGCGGTACGGGGCCGCTTGGCCGAAGCGCGCATTGCCGGAGGCTAACACTGGTTTTTGACGTGAGTCAATGAATTCTGACAACCGTCAAACCGCTCACCGGGCGGGCGCCGTTCTGTTTACTGTTGTCTCAACAGTGCCGGATTGCAGTACGCTTTTTCACGTGGCACGCCCGGTGACCCCGGGCGATTCTCGACGCCACTCACCCACCATCGAGCACCGATTGGTCGCCAATGATCAAAGTGATGCAGGGCTTTCGGGTCTTGGAGGTCGCGCAGTTCACGTTCGTCCCGGCGGCGGGCGCCATCCTGGCCGACTGGGGCGCGGACGTCATCAAGGTCGAACACCCGTTGCGCGGGGACACCCAACGCGGCTTCATCAACATGGGCGGCATTCAGGTCGACCCGGAACGGCATCCACTGATGGAGCACCCCAACCGGGGTAAACGCAGTGTCGGGATCGACGTGTCGACGCCCGGTGGCCAGGAGGTGATCTACGAACTGGCCAAGACCTCCGACGTCTTCCTCACCAACTACATGCCCAGGGTGCGGCAGAAGAACAAGTTCGACGTGGAACACATCCGCGCGGTGAACCCGGACATCGTCTACGCCCGCGGCACGGCGTACGGCGACAAAGGACCCGAACGTGACGTCGGCGGATTCGACGGGACGGTGTTCTGGACACGCAGCGGCATCGGTCACGCGTTGACGCCAGAGGAGTTGGGAGCGCCTCTGTCGCAAGGGATTCCCGCGTTCGGGGATTCGATCGGCGGCATGTTCATCGCGGGCGGCATTTCGGCAGCGCTGCTGCATCGGGAGCGCACCGGTGAGGCGGTGGAGCTCGACGTGTCGTTGTTGAGCACCGCGTGGTGGGCCGCGGGCGCAAGCATGACGCAGGGCATGGAAGCCGGCGAGACGATGCGCACACCCATGCCGGGCACCGAGGCGTTCCTGGTGAATCCGTTCATGGGCAACTATCAGACGTCCGACGGCGGCACCATCAACTTGTGCATCATCAGTCCGACTGGTTTGATCCGTGACACCTTCGAACATCTGGGCATTCCCGAGGCCGCCGACGATCCGCGCTTCTCCGAGGTGCTTCCGCTGATCCAGAACGCCAACGCGGCAGCGGAATTGATCGCGGAGGCGTTCGCGGGCAAGCCTTTTGACTACTGGCGCCGGCACCTCAAGACGATGAAGGGACAATGGGCACCGTTTCAGAGCTTCATCGATCTGGCCGGTGACGAGCAGGCCCTGGCCAACGACATGATCGCCGAAGTCGAACTCGCCGGCGGCGGTGCACCGTTCAGGGTGGTCCGCGGACCCATCCAGTTCAACCACGAACCATTGGTGACGACGCGGGCACCGCAAGCCTCCGAGCACACCGAGATCGTCCTGATGGAGCTGGGCATGGACTGGGACCGCATCGCTGAACTCAAGGACTCGGGCGCCATAGCCTGAGTTCGCGGTCACCGCGACCGCGCAACCCGGGTAAAGGTCCGACTTCGACGGCTATGGGTCGACGAGTCCGAGGCGACGGTAGGCGGCCCGCATCTGGGTCTTGGCTTCCTCCGGCAGTTCGACCTGTGGCGGCCGGGAATGCGGGTAGGCGCCGATCGGCAGCCCGAGCAGAAAGGCGGCGTACTTGAACCCGCCACCCCAGTGGGTGAAATAGTCGGGGCGGCCCGGGTAGCAGGTAAACCAGGACGCTATGTCCAGCTCAAACTGGTCCAACCCGGAATCGCGAGCGTAGTCCATCGCTTCCAGCAGTTTGCCACTCTGGATCAGATCCCAGTACTCGGAAAATATTCGCCGCGAGGGAGTTTCGTACAGATAGCCCGCAGTACCCAACTGCGCCGGGCACACGATCCCCTCGCGCAACCAGCCGGCGCGGTACACGGTCTTGTCGCATTCCCACAGCACCAGACCGGGGGCCAAGTCATGCAGTCGCCGGCTGGCCGCCGGCCGGAACGCGCCTTCTTTGGTGGCGCAGACCGCCGGCACTTCGTCGTAGATCCGCGCACTTTCGGCCGGAGTCAGCACATATCCCGAGGACGGAGAGTTGAACATGCCCAACGCGATATCGGTGCGCGCCGCGATGTATTTGAAGAATTTGAGTACGCCCGCACCGCCGTGCACTTCCATCATGGGCGTCTGGATGTAGGCGATGTCGGCTCCCACCTGCTGCGCGTGCAGCGTGAGCTCCAGACAGTCCTTGGCCGTGATCGCCGCCGTGCAGGCCTGTACGACGACGTCCGGGTTGAAATTCCGCGCCTCCTCGATGGCCACCTCGAGCAAACGTTTGCGTTCGGTGAGGGTCAACGCCCAGAACTCGGCGATTCCGCTGGTACACCACAACATCGGGTGTCCGAGATCCGCGACGCAGTAACGCACCAGCGTCCGATAGGCATCCCAGTCGATGTCGTCGCCGTCCTCGCCGCAGAACGGGGTGTACAGCGAGTTGCCGATCCCCCGCAAAACTTCGGGCGCCCAGGTGCGTGCTTCAGCAGCCGTCGCCATGACCCACTCCTTCGTGGCGAGTTTTTGTGGCGAGCAGACGCAAAAGCCCCCGAAATGGCACATTTCGGGGGGCTTTTGCGTCTGCTCGCGCACCCTACCAAAATGCCTACGATAGCGGTTACAGTAACAGAAGTAACGACGCTTGAAACGAGCTCAATCGACGGTTACCGGTAAGGTTGTGGGTCGCAGTTCAGGGTAGAGCTGCTGGTAGATCACGCAGGACAGATCGTCATGGAGGTGCCCGCGGTGGCAAAGCAGGCAACCGCTGAAAAGCGTCAGCGACGCGAACGCGGTTCCATCAATCCCGACGACATCATCAGCGGTGCATTCGAACTCGCCGAGCAGGTGTCGATCGACAATCTGAGCATGCCGCTGCTGGGCAAACACTTGGGCGTCGGTGTGACCAGCATTTACTGGTACTTCCGAAAGAAGGACGATCTGCTCAACGCGATGACCGACCGCGCCCTGGGCAAGTACGTGTTCTCCACCCCCTACGTCGAAGCCAGCGACTGGCGCGAGACATTGCGCAATCACGCCCGCTCGATGCGTAAGACGTTCATGGGCAACCCGATTCTGTGCGACCTGATTCTCATCCGGGCGGCGCTCAGCCCGAAGGCGGCGCGCATGGGTGCCCAGGAAATGGAGCGCGCCATCTCCAATCTGGTAGAGGCGGGGTTGTCACCCGAAGACGCCTTCGACACCTATTCCGCGATTTCCCTGCATGTCCGAGGTTCGGTGGTGCTACAGCGCCTCTTCGAGAAGAACCAGTCGGCCGACAGCGGGCCACGCACCATCGAGGACGCCGTGGGTATCGATCCGCAAACCACCCCGCTGATCGCACAGGTCACCGGGCAGGGTCACCGCATCGGGGCTCCGGACGAGACCAATTTCGAATACGGTCTCGACTGCATCCTCGACCACGCCGGCCGGCTGATCGAGAAAAGCGGGAAGACGAGGCCGCGCAAGGCCGCCAAGTCGACGGCCCCCCGACGGACCAAGTCGACCCCCAGCCGTTAAGACCCGTCAGGTTCGGGCACGTGAAAGTGCTCGTCGCGCAATCGGAAAGCTTCCTTGGTGCCGTGCTGTGCGCGGGTCTTGACGAAATTGAATTCGTCGGGCCCGAACTGCAGGTTGGTGCCGTACGCGTGAAAGAGATAGCTGGCGACTTCCTCGCCGTTATACGCCTGGGTCTGCTCGACGAGACGGAATGCTTCCTTGGCGATCACCACTCCGTCGGCGGGCATCTTGGCGACCTTCTCGGCCCAATAGCGCGCACGTGCCGTCACCGACTCGGAATCGCATGTGTCGGTGAAGATTCCGAGATGCTCCAGCTGGCCGGCATCGATGATGTCACCGGTCAGCAGGAGCCGTCGGGCCAGCACCGGCCCCAGACGATGGAAGAACAGGTGCAAGCTGCCCAACGCGGGTCCCAGGAATCGCGTCGCCGGCATCCCGATTCTGGTGTCGCGGGCGATCACTGAGATGTCGGTCATCAGTGCCATCTCAAAACCGCCGCCCAGGGCGTAGCCCGCGATCTCCCCCACCGTCACCTTCGGGAAACCCATCAGGTTGTGGTAGAAGCCGAATGACTTGCGGTCCACCGTGAGTCGGCGACGCTGACTGGGGCGCCGCTTCGCATTGGGCTGCCCGCCGGACTCGCCGTACCAGCCGTAGGCGTTGTTCATGTCCGCGCCGGTGCTGAACACTCCACCCGCCCCGCGCAGCAGGACCACCGTGATGTCGTCGTCGTCGGCAACACGATCCAGACAGCGCGACACCGCGTTTCGCATCGCTGCGTCATAGGAGTTGCGTTGTCGCGGATTGTTCAGCGTGATCGTGGCGATCCTGCGGTCGGGGTCGACCTCGAAGAGCACGCGGTCGTCGGATGCGTTCGGGTCGGTCATGCGCCGGTCTCCGTTCTCCGCCTGCCGAATTGGGTCGTGGCAAGTTGATCGGGGCGCGAAGCCAACGTGTTCACCTCACCGATGCACAGCACTTCCTCGTCGAGCAGTAGCCGCGCCGTCGACGTGATGCCCCGCTCCACCTGCGACCGAACGATCTCGAACCTCAGCTCCGTCAAGAGCGGCGTCGGACGGCGGAACGTCACGCCCAACGATCGCGTCTTGCCGGACAGCCCGGTGACACAGTTGTGGTGCTGTATCACGCAGTCGAAGAACACTCCCAGAAAGCCGCCGTGCACCAGCCCCGGCGGCCCTTCGTAGAGCAACGGGAAGGTGACCCGGCCGGCAGCGGCGTCGGGATCCAGTTCGTCGAATCGGTACTCGGGGAAGCACGGGTTGTAGGAACCGATGTCGGTCGCGTGGTTCAGGTACACCCGCCTCGGGTCGTTCTCGACGACACCGATGCGCGGAGCGCTGTCGGCGGGCGCGGCAGCGGCTAGCTCGGTTTCCCATTCGGCGAATCTGGCCAACATCGCCTCGACGGTCGGATGGGGGCTCTCCAACGAGAGCAGCAGGGAACTGAGCCGACGCATGGCAGCGGCCGCGGCGATCGTCTGGGCAAGGGGGGCCTCGCCGAATCTAGCGTTTCCGGTGCTCGCAGGGCTGGTGCCCTCGGCCATGTTTCCTCTTTTGTCGCCGGTTCCACCGGCCCCGTTTTGGCCGGTAGGGTTTCTTGCTAACTTATACACGTTAGCAATCGTATTGCATACTGTATGGGTAACCGTATGGACGGGAAGGGTCGGATTCCAGCGTGAGTCACCAGGCCGAGGCGGCCGACGCCCAAGGTACGGTGGCGCTTTCCCGTGCCGATGCGACGCTGCAGATCACCCTGGACCGGCCGGCTCGGCGTAATTCGTTGACCCCGTTGATGATCGAGACTCTCGTCGATGCATTGACCGATGCCGCCTCCGACGACTCGTTACGTGCGGTGCACCTGCGCGGGGCCGGCGACGACTTCTGCGCCGGCTCGGACTGGGTGGCGGCCAACCGGCCCGACGGGCAACGGCCGCGCAGCGGGGACCTGGTGCGACGAGTGCCGCACGCGGCGCACCGGGTGATCGAACTGATCCACACCATCCAGTTGCCGGTCGTCTGCAGCGTGCGCGGGTGGGCGGTTGGGATGGGGTGCAACCTCGCGCTGGCCGCAGACTTCACCGTGGCCGCCCACGGAGCCACGTTCTGGGAACCGTTCGTGGACCGCGGGTTCAGCCCGGATTCGGGGTCCAGCTGGCTGGTGCCCCGCCTGGTCGGCCTGGCACGCGCGAAACGGATGTTGCTGCTGGGCGAAAAGGTGAGCGGCGCCCAGGCGGCGGACTGGGGTTTGATCCACCAGGCGGTCAGCCCGGCCGAGCTCGACGACACCGCCGCGCAACTCCTGGCGCGTCTCGCCAAAGGTCCGACGGTGGCGATGGGTTTGGCCAAACAGGCATTGCACCACGGCCAGCGCGCGACCCTGGCCGAGTCCATGACGCAGGAATTGTATAACCTCGAATTGGCCTGCCGCACCAGAGATTTCAAGGAGGGCCTGCAGGCTTTCCGGGATCGGCGTGCGCCGGACTTCGACGGTCGCTGAGCACCGACATCATCCACCGAGACAAAGGAACTTCGATGCCCGCATTCGACACCATCGGCTACGACGTCGACGGGCATACCGCCACCATCACGCTGAACCGCCCAGAGGCTCTCAATGCGCTCAGCCCGCACATGATCACCGAGCTGCGGGCCGCCTACGACGAGGCCGAGAACGACGACAAGGTGTGGCTGACCGTCGTCACCGGCACCGGACGGGCCTTCTGCACGGGAGCCGACGTCAAGGCCATTCCCGAAGACGGCAAGGTGATCTACGAACGGCCCTACCTGTCGACCTATGACCAGTGGGAGGCACCGCAGGAGGGCACCCCACCGTTTCGCACCATGGCCAAGCCGGTGGTGACCGCTGTCAACGGTCTGTGTTGCGGTGCGGGCATGGACTGGGTCACCACGTCCGACATCGTGATCGCTTCGGACCGGGCGACGTTCTTCGACCCGCATGTGAGCATCGGGCTGGTGGCCGGCCGGGAGATGGTGCGGGTGTCGCGGGTGCTGCCCCGATCGATCGCGCTGCGAATGGCGTTGATGGGCAAGCACGAAAGGATGAGTGCCCAGCGCGCCTACGAACTCGGATTGGTCAGCGAGGTCGTCGAGCACGACCACCTTCTGGACCGGGCCCGCGAGATCGCCGACATCGTGAATTCCAATGCGCCGCTTGCGGTCCGGGGAACCCGGTTGGCCATTCTGAAGGGGCTCAACGTGCCGCTGCACGAGGCCGAGATCCTCGCCGAGACATTCCGCGAGCGGGTGCTGCGCACCGAGGATGCGCAGGAAGGGCCGCGGGCGTTCGTGGAGAAGCGTAAGCCGGATTGGCAATGTCGATGACCTTCGAAACGATCCTGCTCGACGTGGACGCCACCGACCACGTCGCGACCATCACCCTGAACCGGCCGCAACAACTCAACGCGTTCAACCGGACGATGTGCGCGGAGATGGCCGAGGCCTGGCGCCGGGTCAAAGTCGACGACTCGGTGCACGCGGTGGTGTTGCGCGCCGCCGGCACGCGGGCGTTCAGCGCCGGGTTGGACATCAAGAGTCCCTACGGCCAGCCCGACAATGTCTGGAACCACGAAGATCCCGGCGAACTGTTGAGCCCCAAATGGCAGAAGATGTGGAAGCCGGTGGTCTGTGCGGTGCAGGGCATGTGCACCGCCGGTGCCTACTACTTCCTGAACGAGGCCGACGTGGTGATCTGCGCGGCGGACGCGACGTTCTTCGACTCGCACGTCTCGGCCGGGTTGGTCTGTGCGCTGGAGCCGATCGGACTGATGCGTCGCATCGGGTTGGGTGAGACATTGCGGATCGCGTTGATGGGCAACGACGAACGGGTCAGTGCCGACACCGCGCTGCGCATCGGACTGGTGTCGGAAGTGGTTGCCCCGGAACGGCTGTGGGACCGCGCCCACGAAATTGCGGCCACGATAGCGGCCAAACCGCCGTCGGCGACCCAGGGTACGGTGAAGGCGATCTGGGAGTCCCTGGACAAACCGTACCGGGCCGCGATGGAGCAGGGACTCATCTACACCCGGCTGGGCAATCCGCTGGGCACCGCCGAGCTTGCCGCACAACCGAAGTCGTCCAGGCCCGGGGAACCCAAGGTCCGGTAATGCATGCTCTGAGTCGGCGCATCGGTGACGTACTGGATCTGCAGCCGGGGGCGCACGCCGTCGAGTACGCCGGCCAATGGTTCTCGTGGGCACAGATCGCCGACGCCGCGCGACGCACCGCTCCGCTGGCCGCGCACCACTCCAAAGTCGGTATGCTGCTGCGCAATCGGCCGGGGCACGTGTCGGCGTTCCTCGGGGCACTGCTGGGCGGGGGAACCGTCGTCACCATCAACCCGTCACGCGGCGACGAGCGCACCAGGGCCGACATCGCCGGGCTGCGACTGCCGTTGGTGATCGGTGAACCCGAGGACCTGGCGACGTTCGTCGCGCCCGAGACGGCCACGGTGGCGATCTCGGGCACGCTCGACGACGGCGCGCAACCATCCGGGTCCGCCGTCGATGAAGCCGGCGCCGACGTCGCGGTGGTGATGCTGACCAGTGGCACCACCGGGCCGCCTAAGCGCATCGACCTCAGCTACGACATGCTGGCGCACAGTGTGATGGGTTCGGGGTACCGGCAGGCGCCCGCGCCCACCGAGCTGCGGCGCGGGGTGGCGATCGTGAACTCGCCGCTGGTGCACATCGGCGGGGTGTTCCGGGTGCTGCAATGCGTCGCCGAGGCGAGACCCTTTGTGCTGCTGGAACGATTCGAGTTGAACACCTGGTCCGACGCGGTCCGCAGACACCGCCCCCGCGCGGTGTCGCTGGTGCCCGCTGCGCTGCGCACGGTGCTGCACTCGGATCTGACGCGAACCGACCTCGACGGCATCCGCGCCGTCACCTGCGGCACCGCGCCGTTATCGGCCGACGATGCCGACGCATTCACCGTGAAGTTCGGCATCCCCGTGCTGACTTCTTATGCTGCAACCGAATTCGGCGGCGGGGTGGCGGGGTGGACGCTGGCCGACCACCAACGCTTCTGGGCCGCCAAACGGGGCAGCGTCGGGCGGGCCAATCCCGGTGCGCAACTGCGGGTGACCGGCGACGGTGGCGCGCCGCTCGGACCCGATCAAGTCGGCCGGCTCGAGGTCAAACCAGCCCAGCTGGGGCCCGCGGCCGACTGGATGCAGACCAACGACCTGGCGCGCATCGACGACGACGGCTTCGTCTGGATCCTCGGTCGCGCCGACCAGGCGATCATCCGCGGCGGATTCAAGATCATGCCCGACGACGTGCGTACCGCCCTGGAGGCGCACCCGGCGGTCGAGGGCGCCGTCGTGGTCGGGCATGTCGAGGAACGTCTCGGGGAGACGCCGGTGGCCATGGTCGAGTTGCGCGAAGCGGTGACCGTCGACCAACTGGTGGACCATCTGCGAACTCAGCTGGCGGGCTACGAGATTCCCACCCGGATCGTGATCGTCGAGGCGATACCGCGCACACCGTCCGGTAAGGCCGATCTGGGCGCGGTTCGCTCCTTCTTCAGTGCCGAACATGCCCGGTGACTGCCGCACCGTCCCTGCGCTATTGCGGGAACAGGCCGGCGCGCGAGCACAGCATCCGCTGCTGGTGTGCGACGACGACCGGATCAGTTACGCCGAAGCCGACGCTCGCTCGGCTGGCCTGGCGCGCGGGCTGATCGGCCTGGGTGCCGGGAAGGGAACCCATGTCGGACTGCTGTATCCGAATGGCACCGAGTTCGTCGTCGCGATGCTGGCCGCCGCGCGAATCGGCGCGGTGGTCGTGCCCTTCTCGACTTTCGCCACCGCGCCGGAGTTGCTCGAGCAGCTGGTTGCCAGCGACACCGCAATCCTGTTGAGTACACGTTCTTTTCGTTCCCACGACTACGCACACAGGCTCACCGGCGCGACCGCGGCCGCGCCGCAGTTGCGCCACGTCGTGTTCGACTGGGATAGCCTGCCCGACGACAACGTCGAACCCGCGCTGCTGACCGCACTGGAAGACGACGTCGAGGGCTCCGACGTGCTGGCCATCGTCTACACGTCCGGTTCCACCAGCACAGCCAAGGGTGTGGTGCACACCCACTCCGCGTTGCTGGGACACCAGCGCAACCTCAACGAGATCCGCAGGTTGGAGCGGTCGGACAAACTGTTCTGCAACTCGCCGTTCTTCTGGATAGGTGGGTTGGCGTTCGGGTTGCTGGCCACGTTGGTGGCCGGGTCCACGCTGGTGTGCTCCAATGCCACCGACGCGGCCGTGACGCTGGACCTGCTCGAGTCCGAGAAGCCCACCGTCACAAACGGATTCGTCACCGGAATCATGCATCTGACGCAGCATCCCAGTTACCCGCACCGTGACCTGTCGTCGTTGCGGCGGGGCAACCTGTATCCGATCATGGCGCCCGAGGTCCGACCCGCCGACTCAGAACTGCGGCACAACATGCTGGGGATGACCGAAGCCGGCAGCGTGCTGCTGATCAGCGAAGACGAATCCGAGCAACCCGAGGCCCGCCGCGGCTCCTACGGCCGCCCGGCGCCCGGCTTCGAAACCAGGATCGCCGGCCCGGTCGACGGTGTCGGGGAACTGTGCATCCGCGGACCGTACGTGATGCAGGGATATCACAAGCGCAGTCGCGAGGAATGCTTCGACCGCGACGGCTGGTTCCACACCGGAGATCTGGTGCGCGCCGACGACGACGGTTACCTGTACTTCGTGGGGCGGCTAACCGGGATGATCAAGACCGCCGGCGCGAATGTGTCTGCCGCGGAAGTGGAAAGAGCCTTCCGCAGGATCGGCCTGGCGGCCCATGTCGTGGGTTTGCCGGACGTCCGCCGCGGTCAGGTGGTGGCGGCCGCGGTCGTGATGCCCGACGGTGCCGACGATTTCGACGAAGCGGCGCTGCGCACGCGACTGGAGTCCGAACTGTCGTCGTACAAGATTCCCAAACGGTTCGTAGCCGTGTCAGCTGACCAGGTGCCGCTGCTGTCCAGCGGCAAGGTCGACATGCAGCAGCTGAAGAAGTTGTTCGATGGCTGACACCATCGACGGGCTGGTCCGCCTGCACGCCGTCCGCCGGGGCGCCAAGCCTGCGGTGATCGACCCCTCAGAGAGGGTCAGTTACAGCGAACTCGACTCGACCACAAGTGAATTGGCGAACACCCTGATCGAAGCCGGGGTCGGCAAGGGCACCCGGGTGGGCCTGATCATGCCCAACAGCGTGCGTTGGGTACAGATCGCGGTTGCCGTCACCCGCATCGGCGCGGTGTTGGTTCCGTTGAGCACCCTGCTACAGCGCGCTGAACTGATCGCGCAGCTGCGCATGGCCGCGGTGCAGGTGCTGGTGAGCGTGACCGAGTTTCGCGGGCATCGCTATATCGACGATGTCGCAGCCGTCTCACAGTTCGAGTTGCCTGCGCTGCAACGTATCTGGTCAGCAGACCAGCTATCCGGGGCGGCCACGCATGACGGACGCATCGAGGCGATGGGCGCCACGGTCACCCCGGCCGACCCGCTGGTGATCATCTTCACCTCGGGAAGCAGCGGGGCACCCAAGGGAGTCATTCACTCGCATGGCAGCGCGCTCGGTGCGGTGCGGTCGGGGCTCGCGGCCCGCTGTATCAGCGCCGAGACCCGGTTGTACCTGCCGATGCCGTTCTTCTGGGTGGGTGGGTTCGGCAGTGGGATTCTGTCGGCGCTAGTGGCGGACGCGACGCTGGTGACCGAAGCCGCGCCGCAGCCCGAAACCACCCTGCGGTTACTGGAACGTGAACGGGTCACGCTGTTTCGCGGCTGGCCCGACCAGGCGCAGGCACTGGCCCGTCACTCCAGCCGCGCCGACGTCGACCTGTCCGCGCTGCGACCGGGCAGCCTGGATGCGCTGCTGCCGCCCGAGCAACGCGCGCAACCGGGCGCACGCGCGTCCCTGTTTGGCATGACCGAAGCGTTCGGGCCGTACTGCGGCTTCCCGGCTGACACCGATATGCCCAAGACGGCATGGGGCAGTTGCGGAAAACCGTTTCCCGGCATGGAGGTTCGCATCGCCGATCCGGACACCGGCGCAGCGCTGCCGGCGGACACAGTCGGCATGATCCAGATCCGCGGACCGCACACGTTGCGCGGCATCTGTCGCCGCAGCAGGGAAGAGGTGTTCACCGCCGACGGCTTCTACCCCACCGGTGACCTCGGGCGCCTCGACCCCGAAGGGTTCCTGTTCTACCACGGCCGCGGTGACGACATGTTCAAGGTCAGCGGGGCCACGGTCTATCCCAGCGAGGTGGAGCGGGCGCTGCGCATGATCGAGGGTGTCGAAAGTGCTTACGTCACCAACGTTCCCGGGGTGACCGGCGAACAGGTGGGCGCGGCGGTGGTCTGCCGCACACTGACCGTGGACCAGCTGCGCGGCGCCGTCCGCGGACTGCTGAGCGCCTTCAAAGTGCCGACGGTGTGGATGCTGCTGGAGTCCGACGATGGGCTGCCCCGCGGCGGTACCGGCAAAGTGGACGTCCGGGCCTTACGAAAGATGTTGGCGCAGGAGGCTTCCTAGGGGACGCGCTCCCAGGGTTGGCAGTTCTGCGACTCGAATGCCTTCACCGACGTGTTGATGTTCGCGAACATCGGACCGACGGAGATATTCGTCTGCAGGACATGCTCTTTGTTGGCGTCGGGTGTGCTGTAGGTGAACCATGCGCACATCGAATCCTGGGTCGGCACATTGTTGATCCACACGCCGATGACCGAGGCCGACCCCGCCGTGCGGTAGAGGCCCGGCGCAATGTCAGGTCCGACGACGAAGACTCCGTTGCCCGGGATCGGGTCCATCGGATCGGCCGCGGCCGGTGGGGACAGCGCAATCGCCGACACGCCGGTCACTATCAAGGCGACGGCGCGGGACGCTCGCGTGATACGCATAGCGGCAGTCTAGACCCGCGACCAGGAATGGCACTTTCGGAATCTCGCCGTTGTTCGTATCCGCCGGGAAGCGGCGCCTCAATCCGATGCGTGCGATGCCTGCACGACCACACCACGCTCGATCAGGTGCTCGATCAGCGGAACCGCGCTCGCCGCAAGGTGATCGGACATCGCTACGCGCGCAGACTCCTCGTCGTGCGCGTCGAGCGCCGCCAGCACCCGGCGGTGGTCCTTGACGGCCCGCTCGGGCCAGTGCTCGATCATCGGGAACACCGACTCGGGCGCATAGCGGGTGATCTGCGACATCATCTGCGCCAACTTCGGTGAATCCGCGGCGATGTTGATCGCCCGATGGAATTCGTGGTTGAGCCGGATGGTCTGTTCGTCATCGGCGGCGGCGTACGCCTTCTCCAGGTGAGCCTGAATGTCCTTGAGATCACTGAGCTGCTGATCGCTGATATGCAGCGCGGCCCGCGCTGCCAATTGACCGCCCACATGGGCCTGCACATTGGCGACGTCGGCCAGGTCCCGCCGTGTCAGCGGCAGCACCACGAAGCCGCGCCGGGGCTGTTGAGCGACCAGACCTTCGGCGCGCAGCGCGAACAACGCCTCCCGCACCGGCGTGACGCTGACCCCCAACTCCGCGGCCAGTTGATCCAGCCGCACATACTGGCCGGCCGCGTAAGTGCCCTCGAATATCCTCTTTCGGACAAAGGCCGCGACGTCCTCGGAAAGCTGTGGCCGCGAACCGAAATCCGGAACCGTCATCGCCTCACATCCGATACTCGTCGAGTAGGCGCTTGCTGATGATCTGCTTCTGGATCTCGCTGGTGCCCTCGCCGATCAGCAGGAACGGTGAGTCGCGCATCAGCCGCTCGATCTCGTACTCCTTGGAGTAGCCGTAGCCGCCGTGGATCCGGAAGCTCTGTTGGGTGACCTCCGAACAGAACTCGCTGGCAAGGTATTTCGCCATTCCGGCCGCGACGTCGTTGCGTTCGCCGGAGTCCTTCAGTCGCGCTGCGTTGACCATCATCAGGTGCGCGGCTTCGACTTTGGTGGCCATCTCGGCGAGCTGGAACGCGATCGCCTGGTGCTCGGCGATCGGCTTGCCGAAGGTCTGCCGCTGCTGGGCGTAGCGCACCGCCAGTTCGAAGGCCCGGATGCCGACACCGCAGGCGCGCGCGGACACGTTGACCCGGCCGACTTCGATGCCGTCCATCATCTGCAAGAAGCCCTGGCCCGGCTTGCCGCCGAGGATGTCGCCGGCGCTCGCCCCGTAGCCGTCGAAGATGAGTTCGGTGGTGTCGATGCCTTTGTAGCCGAGCTTGTCGATCTTGCCGGGAATGATCAGGCCGGGCACCACTTCGCCGAAGCCGGTGGGCTTTTCGACCAGGAAAGCGGTCAGGTTGCGATGTGGTTTGTCCGCTCCCTCGTCGGTGCGCACCAGCACCGCGACCAGCGTGGAGCTGCCCCCGTTGGTCAGCCACATCTTCTGTCCGTCGATGGTGTAGGTGCCGTCGTCGTTGCGGGTCGCGCGGGTGCGGATCGCGGCCACGTCGGAGCCCAACTCGGGTTCGGACATGGAGAACGCGCCGCGGGTCTCGCCGGTGGCCATCCGCGGCAGGAACCGTTGCTTCTGCTCCTCGGTTCCGTGCTGACGCAGCATGTACGCGACGATGAAGTGGGTGTTGAGCACCCCGGACACGCTCATCCAGCCGCGCGCGAGTTCCTCGACGCACAGCGCGTAGGTGAGCAGCGACTCCCCCAGCCCGCCGTACTCCTCCGGGATCATCAGGCCGAACAACCCCATCTCGCGCAGGCCGTCGACGATGGCCTGCGGGTAGGTGTCGCTGCGTTCCAGTTCGGGCGCGGTCGGAATGATCTCCTTGTCGACGAATTGCCGTACCGTGGCGACGATTTCGGTCTGGATCTCGGTGAGGCCGAGAGTCTGGGCGAGTCTGGTCATGCGCTGTTCGTCCCTATCGTCTTCGCGGTCGCCAGACGCGCGATGTCGTCGTCCGTCAGTCCCAGGTACTCGGCGAGCACGTCGGCGGTATCGGCCCCCAGCACCGGCGCCGCCGCGCTGGTCGGATGCACCCCGTCGAACGCGGTCGGCATGGCCGGGGCCAGATAGTCTCCGACGCCCGGTTGGTGCAGTCGGGAAAACAGCGGATTCGCAGTCACTTTCGGGTCGCGGGCCACCTCGGCGAAGGTGCGGTACCGTTCGAACAGCACCGTGGTGCCCGACAACGCCGCACCGATCTCGTCGGCGGTGTGATCGGCGAACCAGGTGCCGAACAGACCGGACAACACGTCGCGGTAGCGGTAGCGGTCGCCCTCGGTACCGAAGTCCACACCCAGCGCTTCGGCCAGCGCCGTGACCGCCGCACCGGTACCGGTCACGTCGACCAGGTCACGAAAGTGCCTGCGCGTCAACAACACGACCATGAACCGGGCGCCGTCCCGGCTGACGAAATCCTGCCCGTACTGGCCATAGACGGCATTGCCGACCCGTGGTCGCTGCGTCCCGAGCACCTGGGGTTCGGTCAGTAACCCGAGGTTTCCGGCGGTGGCCAACGCGACATCCTCCAGGGCCAGACTGACCCGGGCACCTGCCCCGGATTGGTCGCGACGATGCACGGCGGAGACGACGGCCAGCGCGGCGTACAGGCCACAGCTGACGTCCCAGGCCGGCAGCACATGGTTGATCGGCGCGGCGTGGTCGGCCGGACCGGTGACCAGCGGAAATCCGATGGCCGCGTTGACCGTGTAGTCCACGCCGGTGGATCCGTCACCGCGCCCGAGCAACTGGACATGGATGACGTCGGAACGCTTGGCCGCCAACGCCTCATGGCTCAGCCAGGACAGGCCAGCCGAGTTGGTGACGACGATGCCGTCGCCCTCCACGATCAGGCGCTGAACCAACTCCTGCCCCTCGGGCGCCCGGAAATCCACTGTGGCCGAACGCTTTCCCTTGTTCAGTCCCGTCCAGTAGATCGACGTGCCACCCTCGGTCAGCGGCCAACGCTGCACATCGGAGGCGCCACCGATCGGATCGACACGGATAACCTGTGCGCCAAGCTGGCTCAACGTCAATCCGCACAGCGGTGCGGCGACGAAGCTGGACACCTCGACGACGCGGACGCCGGCCAGCGGCAGCGTGGTCACGTGACCCGCTCGAAGACCGCGGCCAGCCCCTGCCCGCCACCGATGCACATCGTCTCCAAGCCGTAACGCGCCTGGCGCCGGTCCAACTCGCGGGCCAGGCTGGCCAGCATCCGGCCACCCGTCGCTCCCACCGGGTGTCCCAGGGAGATCCCCGAACCGAGCACATTGGTCCGATCGTGGTCGGCGGCACCGAAATTCCACTCTCGCATCACCGCAAGCGCTTGGGCGGCGAAGGCCTCGTTGAGTTCGATCAGGTCGATGTCGCTCAGCCGCAGGCCTGCTTTGGCCAGCGCCACCTCCGTCGCCGGCACCGGGCCGATTCCCATGATGTTGGGCGCCACCCCCGCTTGGCCCCACGACACCAGCCGCACCAACGGCCTCAACCCGAGTTCGTTCGCCTTCTCCGCGGTGGTCACCACGCACATCGACGCGGCGTCATTCTGCCCACTGGCGTTGCCCGCCGTCACCGTCGACTCCGGATCATCCTTCAGCAGAACAGGTTTGAGTTTGCTCAGGGACTCCACCGTGGTATCGGCGCGGGGATGCTCGTCGGTGTCGATCACCTGCTCGCCCTGCCGCGTCGCCACGGTGACCGGAACGATTTCGTCTTTGAGCACGCCGTCCTGCTGCGCGGCCACCGCCCGCTGGTGCGACCGCACCGCGAGCTCGTCCTGCTCCTGCCGGGAGATCCCGTACTGCCGGCGCAGGTTCTCAGCGGTCTCCAGCATCCCGCCCGGCACCGGGTAGTGACGGCCGCCTGCGGTGCTGCGACCACGGGCCAGCGCGTCGTGCACCCGGACACCGGAACGGCCTCCGCCCCAACGCATGTCGGTGGAGTAGAAGGTGACGTTGCTCATGCTCTCGCAGCCGCCCGCGACGACGAGATCGTTGTCGCCGGAGCTCACCTGCAGGCACGCCTGGATCACGGCCTGCAGACCCGACCCGCAGCGGCGGTCGACCTGCATACCCGGAACGGTCACCGGCAGACCGGAGTCCAGCGCCACCACCCGCCCGATCGCGGGCGCCTCGCTGCTGGGATAACAGTGCCCGAGGATGACGTCCTGCACCGCGTCCGGGGCGATCCCCGTGCGGTCCAGCAGGCCGCGCAGCGCTGCGACGCCGAGGTCGACGGCGCTGAGCGACTTGAACATGCCGCCGTACCGGCCGATCGGCGTCCGTACCGGTTCGCAGATGACCGCCTCGTGCTGCCGAGCAGACGCAAAAGCACCCCAATTCGTCCCGAATTGGGGGCTTTTGCGTCTGCTCGCGGCGCTCTCCGTCACAGGTGCCGGCCGCCCGTGATCTCCATGACCGTGCCGGTCATGTAGGAGGACAGGTCGGATGCCAGGAACAGGGCGACGCTGGCCACCTCGCTGGGTTCGCCGGCGCGCCCCATCGGAACTTCAGCCACTTTCGAATCCCAGATCCGTTGCGGCATGGCCTCGGTCATGGCCGACCGGATCAGCCCCGGAGCGATGGCGTTCACCCGGACACCCAGGTACGCAAGCTCTTTGGCGGCCGCCTTGGTCATGCCGACGATCCCCGCCTTGGCTGCCGAGTAATTCGTCTGGCCGACCATTCCGACCTTGCCGGAGACCGACGACATGTTGATGATGGCGCCCCGCTTGTTCTCCCGCATGACGGCCGCGGCCAGCCGGGTACCGTTCCACGTCCCCTTCAGGTGCACGTTGATGACCTGGTCGAACTGCTCCTCGGTCATCTTGCGCATGGTCGCGTCGCGGGTGATTCCGGCGTTGTTGACCATGATGTCGAAACCACCGAACCGCTCGATGGCGGTCTGGATGAGGTTGGAGACCTCTTCGGATCGGGTGACGTCGCAGCGCACCGCGACGGCGACGTCCTCACCGCCCAGTTGTTTCGCCGCGACCTCGGTCGCCTCGAGGTTCACGTCGCCGAGCACCACCCGCGCACCTTCGGCAATGAATCGCTCCGCAATCGCGTAACCAAGACCTTGCGCAGCACCCGTGACCACCGCGGTCTGACCGTCCAACAACGACACCTGTATCACGCCTTCTGTTCGGGGCGCCCGAGCGAGCACCGTCAACTCAAATATCGTATTTCATATATGATCTTGGCCTACCCTATCAACCCGCCACCCCACCCGCGAACAGACGTAAAAGCCCCCATTTCCGGGGGAAATGAGGGGCTTTTACGTCTGTTCGCGCCCAACAACTGAGCCGAAGGAGCAGTAGCGATGAGCGAGGTCTCTGACGAGGACTTCCGGGAGATGCTGGCGCAGACCCGCCACTTCATCCGCACCGCGGTCGTCCCGCGTGAGCAGGAGATCCTCGATGAGGACCGGGTGCCCGACGAACTGCGCGACGACGCCAAGAAGATGGGCCTGTTCGGCTACGCGATCCCCCAGGAATGGGGCGGCCTCGGCCTGAACCTGAGCCAAGACGTCGAGCTGGCAATGGAGTTGGGCTACACCTCGTTGGCGCTGCGGTCGATGTTCGGCACCAACAACGGCATCGCCGGACAGGTTCTCGTCGGGTTCGGCACCGACGAGCAGAAGTCGCGTTGGCTCGAGTCGATCGCCTCCGGCGACGTCGTCGCCTCCTTCGCCCTGACCGAACCCGGCGCGGGATCCAATCCGGCCGGATTGAAGACCAAAGCCGTTCGCGACGGCCAAGATTGGGTGATCGACGGGCAGAAGCGCTTCATCACCAACGCACCGGTCGCCGATCTGTTCGTGGTCTTCGCACGCACCCGCCCGGCCGACGAGAAAGGTCCCGGGATTGCGGTGTTCCTGGTGCCGGCCGATGCGCCCGGCGTCGAGGTGGGCGCCAAGGACGCCAAGATGGGTCAGGAGGGTGCTTGGACCGCAGACGTCAGCTTCACCGAGGTGCGCGTCGACGACAGCGCCCTGGTCGGCGGCAGCGAAGACATCGGCTACCGCGCGGCGATGACCTCGCTGGCGCGCGGCCGGGTGCACATCGCCGCGCTCGCAGTCGGCGCGGCGCAGCGCGCCCTGGACGAGTCGGTGGCCTACGCCGCCACCGCGACCCAGGGCGGCACCCCGATCGGCAACTTCCAGCTGGTGCAGGCGATGCTGGCCGACATGCAGACCGGGGTGCTGGCCGGGCGCGCGCTGGTCCGCGACACCGCGCGGGCCTGGGTCGACGACCAAGACCGCCGGATCGCGCCGTCGGCGGCGAAGCTGTTCTGTACCGAAATGGCCGGCAAGGTCGCCGATCTCGCGGTCCAGGTGCACGGCGGCAGCGGCTATATGCGCGGGGTCCCGGTCGAGCGCATCTACCGCGATGTCCGGCTGCTGCGACTGTACGAGGGCACCAGCGAGATCCAGCAACTGATCATCGGCTCCAACCTGGTGAAGGCGGCGCAACGATGAGGCTGCAGAACAGGGTCGCGTTCATCACCGGAGCTGCGCGTGGCCAGGGCCGCGCGCACGCGGTGCGAATGGCCCGGGAAGGCGCCGACATCATCGCCGTCGATATCGCGGGGCAGCTTCCCGATTGTGTCCCTTACGATTCGGCGACCCCGGACGACTTGGCCGAAACGGTTCGCCTGGTCGAAGAGACGGGCCGTCGCATCATCGCCACGGTGGCCGACACCCGCGACCATGACGGTTTGCGCCGGATCGTCGAGGCCGGCGTCGCGGAATTGGGGCGCCTGGACATCATCGTGGCCAATGCCGGGATCTCGGCTCCGCAGGCCTGGAACGACATCTCCCCCGAGTCATTCCGGGACGTGTTGGACATCAACGTGACCGGCACCTGGAACACCGTGATGGCCGGAGCGCACCACATCATCGACGGCGGCCGTGGCGGCTCGATCATCCTGATCAGTTCGGCCGCCGGAGCGAAACTGCAGCCGTTCATGGTGCACTACACCGCCAGCAAGCACGCCGTCACCGGCATGGCCCGCGCGTTCGCGGCCGAACTGGGCAAGCACTCGATCCGGGTCAACAGCGTGCATCCCGGACCGGTCAATTCTCCGATGGGCAGCGGGCAGATGATCGAGGCCATGGGCAAGGCCATCGAGACCAATCCTCAACTGGCGAACATGATCACGCCGTTCCTGCCGACCTGGGCGGCCGAACCGGAAGACATCGCCGACACGGTCTGCTGGCTGGCCAGTGACGAATCCCGTTACGTCACAGCAGCGGAGATCCCGGTGGATCAGGGGTCGACGAAGTACTGATTAGCGCGTTGACTCTGCGCCTAGGGCGACAAAGTGCGAGTAGGTTGCGCCCTGAGCGCAGAATCAACGCACTAAGCAGCGAACGGGAGCAAAGCGCCCTCAGCGCAGGAGACGCCCTAGCCCGAGATCAGTTCCAGGGTGCCCAGGTCGCGAATCGCCTGACAGCCTCGCGACAGCATGGTCAGCACCATGTCGTCACCCCGTTCGGTGGAGGTGGCGAAGGCGAACCCCAGCGCCGAGATCAGCGGCGCCTGCAACACGCCGAGCCGGTAGTCGCGCCAACATGTTTCGCGGTCGTAGTCGCGGACACCGTAACTCAGCAGCGCCCGGTGGTACTCGGTCACCAGGTCTTCCTCGACGGTCCCCCGCAGTTGCGAGTTCAGGCTGGTCGCAGTGAAATAGGCGAGATCGCGCGCCGGCAAACCCACCCCCAGCGTTTGCCAGTCAACGACGCTGATGCGGGTGTGGTCGGGATCGAACAACATGTTGTCCAGCCGGTAGTCGCCGTGCAGCAGCGCGAACCGGTCGTGCTCGGCCATCAGCCACGGTGCGACCAAACCCATTGTGGCAGCGAAAGTGTCGCGGTCTTCGGCGCTCAGCCGATCGCCGAGCTTCTCCAGGGTGATGTCGGCGCTCATCTTGGCCACCTCGCCCATGCCCTGGGCGCCGGCTTCGTCGGGACGGCCGAACGCGACACCGGGAAAGTCCAACCAGAACCGATCGCACCAGCTGGGTCCGTGCAGTCCGGCCAGTGCGACCACCGCCAGTCGCGCCTCCTGCTCCCCGCAGCCCAGCAGCTGATCACCCTGCACCGCCGGCGCCTGGTCGGCCAGCAGCAGCGCGTAATTCATTGCGTCGTCGCTGATTTGGGAGTAGAAGCAGCGCGGCGTCGGTACCTGCACGCGGTGGGCGGCCGAAGCATAAAACGCGCATTCGCTGCGATACCCGATGACGACGCGATCCCGCACGGCGTCGTCCTGGGCCGGCAGCTTGATCACGAACGTGGGCGGCAAACCGCCCGGATCGCCGCCGTAGGTGGCCGTCACGCGGTAGGTGGCGCCGGTCTGCCCGGTGCCGATCGGAGTCACGTCGGTTGCGGTCACCTCGACGGGCGCGCCACTTTGGCTGAGCACCGCCGAGAGCCATTCGGCGGTCACGTCGGCGGGGTACCTCGGGATCGACATCAAGACGCTCACAGCACTCGACTGTAAGCCATACCGCAGGACTTTCGGTGTGCCTGTCCTACTCGGCCAGGATCCGCCATTCCGCGGCTTCGTGCTGCTGGCGCCAGAACTCGCTGAACCGGCCGCCGGCGGCCAGCAGGTCGTCGACCGCGCCGTCTTCGATCACCCGACCGTTCTCGACGAACAGGACCCGGTCGGCGTGCCGGATGCTGGCCAGCCGGTGGGCCACGATCACCCGGGTGTGCGCCTGCGGGTCGGCGGTGAGCGCGTCGACGATCGCGACCTCGTTCTCGTTGTCCAGTGCGCTGGTCGCCTCGTCGACCAGCAGGATGGGGGCACCCTTGAGCAGCGCACGCGCGATGCTGACCCGCTGACGTTCGCCGCCCGAGAGTGCCGAGCCGGCTTCGCCCACCACCGTCTGGGCGCCGTCTGGCAGCCGGCCGGTGAGCTCGTCGACCCGGGCCAGACCGACGGCGCGGGTGAACCGGTCCTCGTCCGCATCCGGGGCGCCGGCCAGCACGTTCTCGCGGATCGTTCCGTGGAAAAGGTAGGGATGCTGGAAGACGACGCTGCTGGCGTTGCGCCGGGCGTCGGCGTCCAGGGTGGCCGCGTCCAGGTCGTCGATCAGGACCCGCCCTCGGGTGGGTTGATGCAGGCCGGCGATCAGCGCCAGGACGGTGCTCTTGCCGGAGCCCGACGGCCCGACGATCGCCGTCGCGGTTCCCGGCTCCAGCGAGAAACTCACCCCGTCCAGTGCCGGATGAGTTCCGCCGTCGTAGCTGAAGGTGACGTCGTCGAAGACGATGCGCGGCGCCGAGCCTGTCGGGCGCAACCGGGCCGTCCCGACGTCCACAGCGGGCGCGGTCAGCACCGAGCGGATGTTGTCGAGAGTGGCTCGGGTGCTCTCCAACGCCGGCGCCAGTTCGCTGACGGTGGTGAACGGCTCGAGGTAGCGGGCTATCACCACGATCAGCGCGATGGCTTCGGGCACACCCAACGTGCCGCCCACGGTCAGGGCCGTGGTGACGCCGGCGAGCAGGATCAACGCCAACTGGCTGGCGATGCTGAACAGCAACTGGCCGGGGATCTGCATGCCCAGCAGCCGCATCGTCGCGCTGTGCTGGGCGCTGAGGGCATTGCCGACCAGGCTGCGGGCCGGTTCGACGCGTCGCGCAGCACGCAGCGCCTGCTGGGTGCGGGCGAATTCGATGATGCGCTCGGTCAGCCTGCTGTTGGCCGCACCGGCGGCCGCATCGGCTTTGCGCGACAGGCGCACCGAAGCCCACAGCGCCCCCAGCAACAGCGGCACCCCGGCCAGCGCGGCGACACCGAGCTGCCAGGAGATCGGCAGCAACACCAACGCGATGGCCGCGGGCAGCAGGATGGCGCTGATCAGCGGCGTCAGCAGGTTGACCACCAGACCGACGAGTTCGGGTCCGGTCGAAGCGATGGCTTGCCTTGCCGTCGCGGTGTTTTCGGCGGAGAACCAGTTCAGCCGGATGTCCGGTAACCGGTCGGCCACGTCGTGCTGGGTGTGGTCGAGAACGGCGAACCCCAGGTCGAATCCGATCCGCGCGGTGGTGGTGTCGATGACCCAGCCGATCACGGTCGCGGCGGTCAACCAGCCCAGCCACACCAGCGCGCGTTGGGGTGTGTCGCCGAACAAGGCCGCCACCAACGGGACGAGCAGCACCGCACCCACCGCACGTAGCACGACGGAGACGAAAGTCATTGCCGCATAAGCAGCCACCTTGCCGCGACGATCGGCCGGGACGAGACGAAGCCAGGTGCGGATCATCCGGTGACCTCCTGCCCCGCGCCCACCGTCGCCCGGGGCCGACCCATTTCCCAGAGCCGGCGGTAGCGGCCGTCGGCGGCCAGCAGTTCGTCGTGGGTACCGCGTTCGGTGATGCGGCCGTGGTCGAGCACGACGATCTGATCCGCCCCGGTGATGGTGTGCAGCCGGTGTGCGATCACCAGCACGGTGCGGTCTCGGGTCAGTCGGTTGAGGGCTTGCTGCACAAGGTATTCCGACTCGGGGTCGGCGTAGGCGGTGGCCTCGTCCAGGATGAGCACCGGCGTGTCGGCGAGGATCGCGCGGGCGATGGTCAGCCGTTGCCGCTCGCCACCCGACAACGCGGTGCTTGCGCCCAGCACGGTGTCGTAGCCGTTGGGCAGCCGCAGGATCCGGTCGTGGATCTGCGCGTCGCGCGCCGCGGTCTGGATCTGCTCGAGGTCGGCTTCCGGGACGGCCAGCGCGATGTTCTCGGCGACGGTGCCGTGCACGAGTTGTGTTTCCTGGAGCACGAATCCGACCCGGGCGTAGAGCTCGTCGGCACTCAGCGACCGGATGTCGCTGCCACCCACCCGGATCGCGCCTTCCTCGACATCGTGAAACCTCGCCAACAACGCTGCGAGCGTGGACTTTCCGGATCCCGACGGGCCGACCAGTGCGGTGACGGTACCGGGCCGCAATTCCAGTGACACGTCACGGATCACCGGGACGCCGGGTCGGTAGCCGAAGCTGACATGGTCGAACACCACCGAAGCCTCGGCCGGGTGGGGTGCGGCCGCGGTGACGGTCAGTTCTGGCTCGGCAAGGGCGGTCTGCAGGCGGCGGGCGGCCAACGTCCCGGCACGGATGCCACCGACGCCATAGGCGATGCCCAGCAGCCGGGCTCCGAATGTGGTGCCCAACAACAGGAACGGCAACAAGTCGACCGCATCCATCCGGTGGGTGACGACGAGCAGGGTGCCGACGGTCACGATCAGCCACAGGAACGTCGACGGACGGGTGGCCAGGTCCATCATGGTCTTCTTGCCGGCCAGCGGACGTTGCCAGGCGACCAGGAACTCGATGTACTCGTCCAGGCTCCGTCGGAAGCTCGACGCGGCGGCACCGCCGAAAACGCGGATCACCGGCTGTCCTTCCAGATAGGCGCCGGCTTCGGTACTCATCTTCTCCGCCCACCGCTGCGACTGCGCGATCCGCGGCCCGGATTGAATCATCAGCATCGAAGATGTCACCAGGTAGACCAGGACCGGACCGAACAGCACCAACGCCACCCGCCAGTCGACGACGAACAGGTAGAGCAGCACCGCCACCGGTGCCACCACCGCGTTCACCGCGTCCGGAATGGCATGGGTGACCAGGTAGTGCAGCGACAGTGTGTCGTCCTGCACCAGTTGCTTGATCGACCCCGACCCGCGTGCGGTGAACCAGCCCAGCGGCAGTCGGGACAGCTTGCCCAACAACCGCGATCGCAGGTCGCTGGCGAACCGCGCGTCGACGACGTGGAGCCACAGGGTCAGCCCTGCCCCCAGCACGGTGCCCAACCCCAATAGCGAAACCGCCCACAGGCCGAGGTTCCACAGCCGGGACTCGTCGGCGCCGGCGACCAGGAGCCGCGCCAATTCGACGAGCAGGACGAACGGCGCCAGCTGCACCAGCGTGACGATGGCCTGCAACGCCCCCGAGGCGATCAGCGCCGGACGCAGCGGTGCCAGCAGCTGACCGGCGGCCTGGGCTCGCCAACTCCCCCGGGCCACCGATTCCGGTTGCGCCACAACCACTTCAGCCGAATCGTCCGCGGCGGCGGTGTCCGGCTCGTCGCCGCGGCGGGTGCCCATCTCCTTGCCGGCACTCCAATATGCCTGCGCATGGACCTCGGACTTGGGGAAGCCGAACTCGTCGCGCAGCCGTTTGCGAACGTTCTTGAGCGCGTTGGCTTCTGGCGTGGCCCAGCAGTACCAGTTCGACCAGTCCCGGCTTTCGATCGCGTTCGCCAGTGATCTGTCGTCGTGGCGCGCGACCCAATGCACCTGCAGCCGGGGATGCCGCGTGATGGGGATCAAGGGGTCGTTCTCGTCGTGTTGCTCGAGGTACATCTCGATCGGCACGTCGTCCGGGACGGTTCCGATGATCCCGTTCATGCCCGGGATCGACGCCGAGTCGCCGATCAGCAGATAGCCGGCCGGTTGTTCGTCGGGGCTGTCGTAGCGCGAGGAGCCCATCAGTGCCATGACCGCGATCGTCGTCCCGGGTTGCACGCTTCGGGCCCACGTGGAGGCGGGTCCGGCAGGCTCGTGCAACACCACGTCGACGGCGAACCTGCCGGTGGACGCGTCGGCTTCGGAAAGGGTGTAGCCGCGCTGGAATTCGGTCTTGGAGCCCTTCGGGTCGGGGAACCAGAACCGCAGCCACGCGGCCGGCTCCGGCTCGACCTCACCGAACAACGTCGGTGACTCCATCCGGATCCGCACGAAATGCGGTGCGATCTCGAAGGTTTCGAGCACGGTCGCGATGTGGTCGCGCGCGCCGAAGCCCTTCATCATCACGCCGGAAAATCCGCGTGCCATCAACGGTCCTCTCCCGCGGCGGTTTCACTCACCACCCGGGACACGGTTTTCATCTGATGCCACGCTCCGAGCTAGTAAGTTACCCCCACAAACTAAGGGTTACCTTACCGCCGGTCAAACTGGTGGCGGCTACAGGCTCTTGGGCGCCTCGCGAACGGCGCGGATCGCCGCCTCGTCACCGTCGAAGTCCACCCGCGCTTCCCGGCCGACCGCGAACAGCAGCAACTCCTCGGGCGGCCCGGTCACCGTCACCGCTGGCCCGCGTCCGGCGATCAGCACCGTCTTGCCGTCCGTGGTGCGCAGCGCGACCCGTCCGGGAACCTTCGCCAACGTCAACCGGCCCATCAGCGACAGGTTGCGCCGCAACCTGGCCGCCAGCTCGGGATCGAGTTCGCGGGGCTCCCAGCCCGGCCGGGCGCGGCGCACGTCCTCGTGGTGGATGAACATCTCACCGACGTTGGCCACCGGATCGAGCAACTTGAACGGCGAGTAGGGCGGCGGACCGGAAGCGACCTTGTCCACCAGGTCTTCCCAGTCGGTCTCCGCAGCGACCTTGTTCTGCAGTCGTTCGGTGTGACCGGCGAAGAACGGAATCAGGATTCCGGGTCCGGCGTCCGGACGGTACTCCCTAATCACCAGGTGCGCGGCCAGATCCCGGGTGGTCCAGCCTTCGCATAAGGTGGGCGCTTCGGGTCCGGCTGCGAGAATGGTTTCCACCAGAGCGGCACGCTCACGTCGTGCGACGGACAAATCGCCCTCCCTCGAAGTCGATGCAGGAGCAAAGATCTGTGCGGGCGGAGGGACTCGAACCCACACGCTCTCTCGAGCACCGGCACCTAAAGCCGGCATGTCTGCCAATTTCATCACGCCCGCGCGCCTTGCCGATGGTACCGCTCCGGCTACCCGACGGAGCCGTCGGCGGGGCGCCGCGCGGTACCGTCATGTTGTGTCCACCCAGGCTCCTCGACGACGCCGCCACCGGCCCGCGCTGATCGCTCTGGTGATCCTCGCGGCCTGTGCCTGCCTGGCGCTGGGCTGGTGGCAGTGGACCAGGTTCCAGTCGGTGTCGGGCGGCTACCAGAACCTCGGCTACGCGCTGCAATGGCCGCTGTTCGCCTGGTTCTGGGTCTATGCGTACCGCAACTTCGTCCGGTACGAGGACACGCCGCCGGAGCCGCGCCACACGGCTAACGAGATACCTCCCGGGCTGCTGCCCGAACGCCCGAAGCCGCCACCGCCACCGTCTGACGATCCCGCGTTGCGCGAATACAACGCCTACCTGGCCGAACTCGCCAAGAACGACGCCGAAAAACAGAACAGGACAACCGCATGAGCAACCCCGACACAGAACGCGGCACCTCGGTGTTCCCCGTCGAGAAGATCCGCACCGCGCTGACCGCGTACCGGATCATGGCGTGGATCACCGGCATCTGGCTGATCGCACTGTGCGGCGAGATCGTCTCGCATCTGGTGTTCGATCGCGAGATCCGCTGGATCGAGGTCGTGCACGGCTGGATGTACTTCGTCTACATGCTGGCGGCGTTCAATCTCGCCATCAAGGTCCGTTGGCCGATCGGAAAGACGGTCGGCGTGCTGCTCGCCGGCACCATCCCGATCCTGGGGATCGTCGTCGAGCAACGCCAGACCCGCGACATCAAAGCGCAGTTCGCGCTCTGAGCGCGCTCAGCCCGGCAGCCTACGCAACGCGGGCAACAGCAAAGCCAGCGCGCGGCCGCGGTGCGATACCGCGTCCTTTTCAGCCGGACTGAGTTGCGCGGCGGTGCGCCCGCCCGAACCGTCGGGGACGAACACCGGGTCGTAGCCGAACCCGCCGTCGCCGTGCGGCTCCCGGGCGATGGACCCGGACCACTCCCCGCGCACCACCACCTCGTCGGCGTCCGAGACCAGCGCGCAGGCTGAGACGAAGGCCGCTGCGCGCCGCCCGTCGGGCACGTCACGAAGCTGGGCCAGCAGCAACGCGGTGTTGGCGGAGTCGTCGCCGTGCTTGCCCGACCAGCGCGCCGACAGCACCCCCGGCATCCCGTTCAGCGCGGCGACTTCCAACCCGGAGTCGTCGGCGACGCTGGGCAGGCCGGTCGCGGCGAACGCATCGCGGGCCTTGGCCAGCGCGTTGTCCTCGAAGGTGGCACCGGTCTCGGGTGCTTCGTCGAACGGCGGCACGTCGTCCAGCGACATCAGCGTCACCCCGGACAGCCCGGCTCCGTCCAGCACCCGTTGCAGTTCGGCCAGCTTCTTGCGGTTGCGGCTGGCGACCAGCAACCCGCTCAGCTTCCGAACGCCTTCGGCTGCGACGACCCTTCGGGGAGCACACCGGGATACGGCTGCGCCAGGGCCTCACGCTGCGCGGCGAACAGCGAGTCGCAGGCGCCCAGCGCCATGTCCAGCAGCTTGTCCAGGGTCGAGCGCGGGAACGTCGCACCCTCGCCGGTGCCTTGCACCTCGACCAACGTCCCAGTGTCGGTGGCGACCACGTTCATGTCGACTTCGGCCCGTGAGTCCTCTTCGTAAGGCAGGTCGACGCGCACCCGACCGTCGACCACCCCGACGCTCACCGCCGCGATCGCGCATGACAGCGGCCTCGGGTCGGACAACTTCCCGTGCGCGGACAGGTAGGTGACCGCGTCGGCCAACGCCACGTAGGCGCCGGTGATCGCCGCCGTGCGGGTGCCGCCGTCGGCCTGCAACACGTCGCAGTCGACGGCGATGGTGTTCTCGCCCAGCGCCGCCAGGTCGATGCACGCGCGCAGTGACCTACCGACCAGCCGACTGATCTCCTGGGTCCTGCCGCCGATCCGTCCCTTGACCGATTCGCGGTCGGAGCGGGTGTGAGTCGCCGAGGGCAGCATCGCGTATTCGGCGGTAAGCCAACCCAGACCGGATCCTCGGCGCCACCGCGGCACGCCCTCGGTGACGCTGGCCGTGCACAAGACCTTGGTCTGGCCGAATTCGATCAACACCGAGCCCGCAGGATTCTCGGTGAAACCCCTGGTGATGACAACCGGGCGGAGCTCGTCGTCGAGGCGGCCGTCTTCTCGTTTGGACACGACGCCCACCCTAGCCGTCGCGTCGACGCGCTAGCCGGTCCGGCGGATTTCGAACGTCTCGCCGGGCACCACGGCATGCACCGGCCCGTCGAACTCGGCCTTGGCTTCGCTGATCACGTCCTCGCGCGACGTCCACGGCGGGATATGCGTCAACAGCAACTCGCGGACACCGGCCCGCGCCGCCGCCCGGCCCGCCTCGGTCCCGGACAGATGCAGATCCGGTGGGTGTTTGGGCGAGTGCGTCCAGGACGCCTCGCAGAGGAAGACGTCGGCGCCGCGCGCCAGTTCGACGAGCTGGTCGCATTCACCGGTGTCACCGCTGTACACCAGCGATGCTCCGGAAGGATCGGTGAAGCGCAGACCGAACGACTCGGTGGGGTGCGCCACCAGCCGAGGTGTGATCGTGAGCGCGCCGATGGTCACCGATTCGCGGTCGACCCAGTGGCGGACATCGAAAATGTCCGAGCAGTCGTCGATCTCGCCGCCGTACGGCGAGGACGCCGCGCCCAGCCGCGACCAGGTGTCGCTCGGCCCGTAGAGCAGCGCTTTGCCGGCGGGACGTGACGTCGGATGGTAGCGACGCCACACGAACAAGCCCGGCAGATCCAGGCAGTGGTCGGCATGCAGATGCGACAACAACACGTGCACTGAGCTGGGATCGGCGTGGCGCTGCAGGGCGCCGAGTACACCTCCGCCGAAGTCGATGACCAGCGGTGGGGTATCCGGAGCCCGAAGTAGATAGCCCGACGCGGGCGAATCCGGACCCACGACGCTACCGGAGCATCCGAGCACGGTTAATCGCACGGACACCACTGTGCCATGCCCACTACCACGATGGGGAAAACATCGCCGCATTCAAAGGTCGGAGTCGCCTGCACAGCTAATGGACGTGGGTGTGACGGACGGGCTCGACACCTGTGACAGCCGGACCCAGAAACCGCGCCGCCAGTCTGGTGAAGGACTCCGGGTCACCGGTGGCTTCGAACACCCGGGTTGCGGACGACCCGTCGTGCGGGTGCAGCAGGTCGGTTTCGGTGAGCACGCGAAGCACCTGTTTGGCGGTCTCCTCGGCGCTGGAGACCAGCGTGACGTCCTCCCCCATCACCAATTGGATCAGTCCCGACAGCAACGGGTAGTGCGTGCACCCGAGTACTAGCGTGTCGACCCCGGCGCGCTGCAGCGGTTCCAGATAACCCTCGGCAAGGCCGAGTACCTGACGTCCGCTGGTGACCCCGCGCTCGACGAAGTCGACGAACCGCGGGCAGGCCACCGCGGTGATCTCGGTGTCGCGGGCCGCGGCGAACGCATCCTGATAGGCGTGCGACGCGATGGTTGCCCGGGTGCCGATCACCCCGATGCGGCCGTTGCGGGTTGCGGCGACCGCGCGCCGCACCGCGGGAAGGATCACTTCGACGACGGGCACGTCGTAGCGTTCCCGCGCGTCGCGCAGGCATGCCGCCGACGCGGAGTTGCAGGCGATGACCAGAACCTTGACGCCGCGGCTGACCAAGTCGTCCCCGATGGCCAGCGCGTGCGCGCGGATCTCGGGGATGGCCAGCGGCCCGTAGGGACCGTTGCCGGTGTCACCGACGTAGACGATGTCCTCGTCGGGCAATTGGTCGATGATCGCGCGGGCGACGGTCAGTCCGCCCACGCCGGAGTCGAAGATCCCGACGGGTGACAGCGGTGAACTCATGGCTTGACGTGCGGCGTTCGCTTGCGCTCGCGGGCTCTGCGCTCCGGAGACGACAACAGGTACGCCGCGACCACCCCGGCGATGGCGCCGCACAGGTGTCCCTGCCACGAGACGCCGGGGGTGCCGGGCAGCACGCCGAGCAGGACGCCGCCGTAGATGAACATCACGATGATGCCGACGACGATCTCCCACACCTTGCGCGTGAAGAACCCGAACAGGATCAGGAACGCCAGCCAGCCGAAGATGAGGCCCGACGCGCCGATGTGGTTGGTCTCGCACCGCACACCGACATACGGGCAGTGCGCGCCCACATTGCCGATCAGCCACGTGCCGAAGCCACCGAGGATCCAGATGATGGCCGTGGCGAAGATGAACCGCGACAGGCCCGCCAGCGTCATCAGGAAACCGAGCACCAGCGCCGGAATGGTGTTGGCGATCAGGTGATCCCAGTTCGAATGGAGTAGGGGCGCGACGAGGATGCCTCGCAACCCGTCAGCCTCGAGCGGCCGGATGCCGTTGGAGTCGAGGCGATGATTGCTCAGGCTGTCCCAGAGCTCGATGAGCCAGAGCAACGCGACGAAGGTGAGGATTGTGGCTCCCCCGACCACCCATCGGGGCTTTTTCTCCTGCGTCGCAGGTGTGCGTGACCTCAAGCCCATGGCTGCCCTTCCGGAGCGTTTTCGGCATCAACCAGGCTACCGGGGCGGTCGCCGATCGGGATTCTGCCGACACCGATCACTTCCCGAACGCCCCGGGCACCACGTCACGGTAAGCCGGTATTCCGGCCACCGACCGGGCGGCGAGCACCCCGCTGAGCACCGCACGCGCCAGGCAGTCGGCCGCCGCGGCACCCACCGCGGTGAGTAGCCCGGTCTCCGGAGACATCGCGGCGGGGGTATTGGCCGACGGCGGCACCTCGATGGCGCCGGTGGCCAGCGCGAAGACCGTGTCGCCGTCCAGTGGGGTATGCGCCGGACGCAGGGCGCGTGCCAGGCCGTCGTGCGCCGCGATCGCCATCCGCCGGCACGCGGCCGGGCTCAGTGCCGCGTCGGTTGCGACGACGGCGATCGTCGTGTTCAGGTCGCTCAACGGCGACGGCAGCTGCGCCAGCGCGTCGATCTCTGCGGGCGGCGGGGGCGTCAGACCGAACTCGCCGATCAGCTCGGCCATCCAGGGCAGACCGGTGCTCGGGTCGACGGCGTCGCCGGCGGCGTTGACCACCACCAGCGCACCGACCGTCACACCGGACGGCAAGGTGAGCGACGCGGTTCCCACGCCGCCTTTGAGCACGCCCGCCCGTGCGCCCACCCCGGCACCGACCGTCCCGACCGGCACCTCGTCCGAGGCGGCTTCGCATGCGGCATAACCGAATTCGGCTGTCGGTCGGCACCCCCAACCGCCCACCGGCAGGTCGAAGATCACCGCGCCCGGCACGATCGGCACGACGCCGCCCTCCATGGCGACGCCACGCTGCTGTTCCTCCAGCCAGCGCATCACGCCGTCGGCGGCGGCCAGCCCGTAGGCGCTGCCACCGGTCAACAGCACCGCGTCCACGTAGCGCACGCTGTTGATCGGGTCGAGCAGATCGGTCTCCCGCGTCCCCGGCGCACCGCCCCGGCAATCGACGGCTCCGACGGTGCCCGGCGGCGGCAACACCACCGTCGTGCCGCACGCCCACCCGGCACCCAGCGAGGCATCGGGGTCCAGCCGGTGGTGGTGTCCGACGCGGATGCCACCGACATCGGTGATGGAGTTCATTGCGCGGCCAACAAGGTCATCTGGACCCCATCAGCACCAGGACCAGGTACTCCTGCAAGACCGTCAGCCATTGGTAGACATCGAAATGCGCCGCCAGCGGATGGTCGGCCGGCAGCCGTTCGGGGCCCTGCGGACCGATCTCGAGCATGACCCCGAGGGTCAACCGCAGGTCGTTGACAGCCGAGACCCATGCGTTGGCGCTCTCTTCGGTGAGCTCCAGGCGACCGCCGTTGGCCGGCACCGTATCCAACAACTGTTGGGCGGCACTACGTTTGGCGTCGATGATGTCGGGCTCGTGCAGACTCCTCAGCGCCGAGTTGAGCGCCTCGGACCCTTCCAGGGTCAGCGGATCCGCGTCGTCGCTTCGATAGAAATCGGGGAGCAGCCGCCCCAGCGTGGGGTCCCCGGGACGCTGGGAATGCCCCGTCTTGATCCCGGTGATCTCCTCGAGTTCGTCGGACGGCGAGGTCGACTGGCGCTCGTCGAGCAAGCCGATCATCGCGCCGACCAGATTCTGCAGCAGGGCCGCGTCATGCGGGGCGAGGGACGACCTGAAACGGGGACCGTTGCGCGTCTCCACGCGCTTCCATTTGCGCACGATGAATACCGGAGAGCTCGGATCTCAGCGGTCCTGCTGCATGGTCGCCCACAAACCGGCGGCATGCAGCTTGGACACGTCGACTTCCATGGACTCGCGGCTGCCCGAGGACACCACCGCCTTGCCTTCGTTGTGCACCTGCAGCATCAGCTTGGTGGCGTGCGGCTCGCTGTAGCCGAACAACTTCTGGAATACATACGTCACGTACGTCATCAAATTGACGGGGTCGTCCCAGACGATGGTCACCCAGGGGCTCGTCGTAGCCTCGACCGGAGCGGATTCGCGTTGCCCCGTGCTGCCCGGCTTGGCCGGCGCTATCGCTACAACCATGGGGCCAAGAATACCGAGCGCGCGTCGAGTGGTCAGCCGATACCGTTAGCGAGGTGAACGCCCGTGACTGAAGCGGCATCGGCTGGGCTGCTGACCGACAAGTACGAACTGACCATGTTGGCCGCGTCTCTGCGCGACGGCACCGCCCGGCGACGGACCAGTTGGGACCTGTTCGCCCGGCGTCTCCCGCCGGGGCGCCGCTACGGGGTGGTCGCCGGAACCGGCCGGCTGCTGGAAGCCTTGTCGCAGTTCAGGTTCGACGATGCCGCGTGCGAGCTGCTGGCCCAGTTCTTGGATTCCGACACGATCGCCTATCTGCGGGATTTCCGGTTCGGCGGTGACATCGACGGCTACGCCGAGGGCGAACTGTACTTTCCGAACTCCCCGGTGTTGTCGGTGCACGGCAGCTTCGCCGAGTGCGTGCTGCTGGAAACCCTGGCGCTGTCGATCTTCAATCACGACACGGCGATTGCGTCGGCCGCGGCCCGGATGGTCAGTGCCGCCGGCGATCGCCCGGTGATCGAGATGGGCACCCGCCGTACCCACGAACGCGCCGCCGTGGCGGCAGCGCGCGCCGCCTACCTCGCCGGTTGCGCCGGCACTTCCAACCTCGAGGCCCAGCGGCTCTACGGCGTGCCCGCGGTGGGTACCGCCGCGCACGCGTTCACCATGGTGCACACCTGGGACAGTGGTCCCGACGAGCTCGCCGCGTTCCGCGCACAGGTCGATGCCCTGGGCGTGGACACCACGTTGCTGGTCGACACCTATGACGTGACGACGGGAGTGGCCAACGCCGTGGCTGCCGCCGGCCCGGGCCTCGGGGCGGTGCGCATCGATTCCGGTGATCTTGCCGCGCTGTCGCATCAGGTCCGCGCCCAACTCGACCAACTGGGTGCAACGCAGACCCGCATCGTCCTGACCGGCGATCTCGACGAATTCTCCATCGCCGCTCTGGCGGCCGCGCCGGTGGACCGCTACGGCGTCGGTACCTCGTTGGTGACCGGTTCGGGCGCCCCGACCGCCGGCATGGTTTACAAACTCGTCGAGGTGGACGGCATTCCGGTGCAGAAACGCAGCAGCCAGAAGCAATCACACGGTGGCCGCAAAGCGGCGCTGCGGGTGTCCCGGCCGACCGGCACCATCACCGAAGAGATCGTGCATCCGGCCGGGCGCCCGCCCCGAGTCGAGGAGCCGCACCGGGTACTGACGACGCCGCTGGTGCGCGGCGGTGAGGTGGTCTACGACGGCGATCTGTCGGCGGCGCGCCAGCGGGTGGCGGCGGGATTGCGGAGCCTGCCGTGGGAGGGCCTGAGCCTGTCGGCCGGCGAACCCGCGATCCCGACGCAGATCGTCTCGGCCTGAGCAGTGTCGGAGTCGGTCACTGCGCTGCTGGCCACCGCGGTGGCCGCGCTCGGCGGCAGCGAACGTCGCGGTCAGCAGCAGATGGCCGCCGCGATCGCGCAGGCTTTTGAGACCGGCGAGCACCTGGTGGTGCAGGCCGGCACCGGCACCGGTAAGTCGTTGGCGTACCTGGTTCCCTCGATCCTGCGTGCGGTCAGCGACGACGTGCCCGTGGTGGTGTCGACGGCGACGATTGCGTTGCAGCGCCAACTCGTCGAGCGCGACCTACCCCGGCTGGCCGACTCTCTGGACGACGCGCTGCCGCGACGGCCGACCTTCGCGCTACTGAAGGGCCGTCGAAATTACTTGTGTCTGAACAAGATTCACGGCGGTCAAGGCGACGAGTCGGACGTCCCGCAAGAGGAACTGTTCAACCCGATGACGATCAGCGCGCTGGGCCGTGACGTGCAACGCCTCACCGAATGGGCGACGACCACCGAATCCGGCGACCGCGACGACCTGAAACCCGGTGTGCCGGACCGGTCCTGGTCGCAGGTCAGCGTCTCGGCGCGAGAGTGCATCGGGGTGGCCCGCTGCCCGTTCGGCACCGAGTGCTTCTCCGAACGCGCCCGGGGCCGGGCAGGCAAAGCCGATGTCGTCGTCACCAATCACGCGCTACTGGCCATCGACGCCGTGGCGGACTCGGCCGTGCTGCCCGAGCACGACTTGCTGGTCGTGGACGAGGCGCACGAGTTGGTCGACCGGGTCACGTCGGTGGCCACCGCGGAGTTGACGTCGGCGACGCTGGGCGTGGCCGCGCGGCGCATCGCCCGGTTGGTGGACCCCGAATTGGTGCAGCGTCTGGAAGCCGCGTCGGCGACCTTCTCCTCGGCGATCCACGACGCTCAGCCCGGCCGCATCGACTATCTCGACGACGAACTTGCCACCTACCTGACCGCGCTGCGCGACGCAGCCGCCGCGGCCCGTTCGGCGATCGACGGCACCAGCGACGCCCGGGCGGCCGCCGCGCGCGCGGAAGCGGCCGCCGCGCTGATCGAGATCTCCGACACCGCCGCGCGGATGCTGTCTTCGTTCGGACCCGCCATCCCCGATCGCACCGACATCGTCTGGCTCGACCACGAGGAAAACCGCGGCACACCGCGCGCGGTGTTGCGGGTGGCCCCGCTGTCGGTGGCCGGGCTGCTGGCCGAGCACGTGTTCAGCCGCTCGACGACGGTGTTGACGTCGGCGACGCTGACGGTAGGCGGGGCGTTCGACGCGATGGCGACCGCGTGGGGTCTGAGCGGGGACGAGTCCTGGCGCGGTTTGGACGTCGGATCGCCGTTCCAGCACGCCAAGGCCGGGATTCTCTACATCGCCGCGCATCTCCCGCCGCCGGGTCGCGATTCCACCGGCTCGGCCGAGCAACTCACCGAGATCGCCGAACTCATCACCGCCGCCGGCGGACGCACCCTGGGACTGTTCTCATCGATGCGTGCGGCCCGCGCGACCGCCGAGGCGATGCGCGAGCGGCTGACCACCCCGGTGCTGTGCCAGGGCGACGACAGCACGTCGGCCCTGGTCGAGCAATTCAGCGACGACCCGGCGACCTCGTTGTTCGGCACCCTGTCGCTTTGGCAGGGCGTCGACGTGCCAGGACCGTCGCTGTCATTGGTGCTGATCGACCGGATCCCGTTCCCGCGGCCGGACGACCCGCTGCTCAGCGCCCGCCAGCGCGCCGTGGCCGCCCGCGGTGGAAACGGTTTCATGGCCGTCGCCGCCAGCCACGCGGCGCTGTTGCTGGCGCAGGGGTCGGGACGGCTGCTGCGTCGCGTCGAAGACCGCGGCGTGGTCGCGGTACTGGACTCGCGGATGGCCACCGCCCGCTACGGCGAATACCTGCGCGCCTCGCTGCCCCCGTTCTGGCCGACGACGAACGCCGCCCAGGTCCGCGCGGCCCTCACCCGGTTGGTGGGTAACTCCCCCGCGCGAGCAGACGCAAAAGCACCCGATTTCGGCACGAAATAGGGGCTTTTGCTGGGGGCACCTCCCGCTTGCGGGGGACTGCTCGCCGGCATTAGGCGAGCGTGACGAGACCGAGTTCGCTGCTGTCGGCCAGCATCGGGTGCCGCGGCAGCACCCGCACGGTGTACCCCAGCGCCCCGGCCAGCGGTAGCGGCGTCGTCGTCGAGAACACCTGGTTGCCGCCTTCGGCGCTGCCGGCGTAGGTCATCCCCAGCACGAGCGGATCCTGTAGCTCGTCGGCCGCGTCGACCCTGCCCACCACCGCTTGCACGGCCACTTCGTCGGGTGAGAGGCCGGCCAGTTGCACGGTGGCGGTCAGGGTCAGCTTCGACCCGAGCAGGGGGGTGTCCGGCAGCCCGGTGCTGTCGACGTCGGTGATGTCGATCTCGGGCCAGGCGGCTTCGGCGCGACGACGGTACGCGGCCAGTTCGCGTGCCACATCGAACACCTCGCCACCTTCCGGAGCGGCCACGGTCTTGCGCAGCGACTGCGCCGCCGGCGTGTAGTACTGCTCGACGTAATCGGTGACCATCCGCGAAGCCAGCACTTTCGGTCCGAGCGTCTGCAACGTGTGCCGCACCATCTCGATCCAACGCGGCGGCGTCCCGTGCTCGTCGCGTTCGTAGAACTTCGGCGTCACCGCCTGCTCGAGCAGGTTGTACAGCGCCGTGGCCTCCAGGTCGTCGCGGCGGTGCTCGTCGGCCACTCCGTCGGCCGACGGTATCTCCCAACCGTTTTCGCCGTCGTACCACTCGTCCCACCATCCGTCGCGGATCGACAGATTCAGCCCACCGTTCAGCGCACTCTTCATTCCGGACGTGCCACAGGCCTCCAACGGTCGCAGCGGATTGTTCAGCCAGACGTCACAGCCCCAGTACAGCAACCGGGCCATCGACATGTCGTAGTTGGGCAGGAAGGCGATGCGGTGCCGCACCTCCGGCCGATCGGCGAACCGCACCACCTGCTGGATCAGTGCCTTGCCGCCGTCGTCGGCGGGATGCGACTTACCGGCGACGATCAACTGGATCGGCCGTTCCGGATCGAGCAACAACCGCTCCAGCCGATCCGGGTCGCGCAGCATCAGGGTCAGCCGCTTGTAGGTCGGGACCCGCCTGGCGAACCCCATGGTGAGCACGCTGGGATCGAATGCCGTTGCGATCCAACTCAATTCGGCTTCTGACGCGCCGCGTTCCCGCCATGATTCACGCAGCCGGGCCCGGACGTCCTCGACCAGCAGGGCCCGCAACTGGGAACGGATCGACCACAGATGTCCGGCGTCGACCTGCTGCAACCGCAGCCATACCGCCGGTTCGCGGAACGAATCCGAGCCTGCCAGTTCGCGACCCAGCTGCAGCCACTGCGGCGCCGCCCAGGTGCGCGCGTGCACACCGTTGGTGATCGAGCCGATCGGCACTTCGCCTGGGTCGAATCCTGGCCACAGCTCGTTGAACATCGCCCGACTCACCTGGCCGTGCAGCAGCGAGACACCGTTGGCGCGCTGTGCGAGCCGCAATCCCATGTGCGCCATGTTGAACTTGGTGGGGTCGTCTTCGGCGCCCAGCGCCAGCACACGCGCGGTCGGCACGCCGGGCAACAGCGTTGGGACGCCGTCACGCTCGTCGTCGAAATAGCGTCGCACCAACTCGACCGGGAACCGGTCGATACCCGCCGGCACGGGGGTGTGGGTGGTGAAGACGGTGCTGGCCCGCACCACCGTCAGCGCGGTGTCGTAGTCCAAACCCGAGTCCGTGATGAACTCGCGGATCCGTTCGACGCCGAGGAATCCCGCGTGGCCCTCGTTCATGTGGAACACCTCGGGCGCCGGCAGCCCCTCGATAGCGGTGAATGCGCGAATGGCCCGTACGCCGCCGATGCCGGCCAGCAGTTCCTGCACCATGCGGTGTTCCTGGTCGCCGCCGTACAAACGGTCGGTGACACCGCGCAATTCGTGCTCGTTCTCCGGGACGTCGGAGTCCAGCAGCAGCAGCGGCACCCGACCGACCTGCGCCACCCAGATCCGGGCCCGCAGCTGCGCGGAGTCCGGCAGCGCCAGCTCGACCAGCACCGGATCCCCGGCTGCGTCGGTCAGCAGCCGCAGCGGCAGCCCCTGCGGGTCCAGCGAGGGATAGGTCTCCTGCTGCCAGCCGTCTGCGGTCAGGGACTGGCGGAAATATCCGGAGCGGTAGTAGAGGCCCACCGCGATCAGAGGCAGCCCCAAGTCAGAAGCCGACTTCAGATGGTCGCCGGCGAGTATCCCCAGGCCGCCGGAGTAATTGGGCAAGACCTCGGCCACCCCGAACTCCATCGAGAAGTACGCGATGCCGGTGGGCAGTTGAGCCGCATCCTGCTGCTGGTACCACTGCGGTCGGGTCAGGTAGTCGTCCAAATCGGCTGCGAGCTCGTCGAGCCGGCGCAGAAAGTTTTCGTCGAGCGCCAGTTCGTCCAGGCGCGACGGCTTGACCGCGCCGAGCACCGCGACCGGGTCCTGGCCACATCGGGACCACAACTCGGGGTCGATGGTGGCGAACAGGTCCTGCGTGGGCTTCTCCCAGGACCAGCGCAGGTTGGTCGACAGCTGGTCGAGCGCCGCGAGGCGGTCGGGAAGGTGGGCACGGACGGTAAAGCGGCGGAGTGCTTTCACGCATTTCAACCTTACTGAGGTTTTCGCAGCGTGCAGGATTCCTTCGGGATCTGTCGGGCAGTCGGCTTGGACACCTTCGGTGTAGTCGGCCACTAGGGTGGGTATGGGGCGCAAAGAGGCGAACGGACCGACCCACAGATGACACCCCGACAACGACCTGTGCGTTCGCCCGGGGTGAGTACTCGCAGAACACTCCGGCGATGATGCGGCCCAGGGCCGGGCCGCGGAGGAGCCGGACAAATCGGAACCGTCCGGTGACGATGCGGTCCGCTCACACGGACCGGGGAGGAACCGGGCGAATCGGAACGGAGTGATTGGTGCCCGGTCGTGTCGAGATCGATGACGTCCAGCCCGTCGTCTCATGCGGTACGTATCCCGCCAAAGCGGTCGTCGGGGAGGTAATCCCGGTCCGCGCCGCGGTATGGCGGGAAGGTCACGAGGCGGTGGCGGCCACCCTGGTGGTGCGCTACCTCGGAACTCGCTATCCGCAGGTGACCGAGGTCCGCCGGATCAAGGCGGTGCAGGCCCCGGACACCGATGTGAAGCCGGCGGGAGCGCCGCCGGAAGATCGTGTCAAACCGCTACACCTGCCGATGTCACTGGGCTTGGAACCGTATGTGTTCCATGGTCAATTCGCTCCGGACCGGGTAGGTCTGTGGACGTTTCGCGTGGACGGCTGGGGTGATCCGATTCATACCTGGCGTCACGGGTTGGTCGCGAAACTCGATGCGGGCCAAGGCGAAAAGGAACTGTCCAACGACCTGTTGGTCGGGGCCGCGCTGTTGGAACGCGCCGCGACGGGTGTGCCGCGCCAGCAGCGCGGACCGCTGTTGGAAGCCGTTACGGCGCTGCGGACGCCGGGCGATCCGGTGACCCGAACCGCGTTGGCGCTGACACCGGAGATCGCCGATCTGCTGGACGAGTTCCCGTTGCGGGAGTTGGTCACCCGCGGTGAGCAGTTCGACGTCTGGGTGGATCGGCCGCTTGCTCACTTTGGCTCGTGGTACGAGATGTTTCCGCGTTCGACCGGTGGGTGGGACGCCGACGGCAAACCGGTACACGGCACCTTCGCCACTGCGGCGGCCGCGTTGCCCCGGATCGCCGAGATGGGATTCGACGTCGTCTACCTGCCGCCGATCCATCCGATCGGCAAGGTGCACCGCAAGGGGCGCAACAACAATCCCACCGCCGCCCCCGGCGATGTCGGCTCACCCTGGGCGATCGGCAGTGACGAAGGCGGCCACGACGCGGTGCACCCGCAGCTGGGCACCATCGATGATTTCGACGACTTCGTCGCCACCGCACGCGATCTGGGCTTGGAAGTGGCCCTGGATCTGGCGCTGCAATGCGCCCCGGATCACCCGTGGGCGCGCGATCACCGCAACTGGTTCACCGAATTGCCAGACGGCACCATCGCCTACGCGGAGAACCCGCCCAAGAAGTACCAGGACATCTATCCGATCAACTTCGACAACGACCCGGCCGGTCTCTACGACGAAGTCCTGCGCGTCGTGCGGCACTGGATCGACCACGGTGTCAAGTTCTTTCGCGTCGACAACCCGCACACCAAGCCACCGAACTTCTGGGCGTGGCTGATCGGCCAGGTCAAATCCGTCGACCCCGACGTGTTGTTCCTGTCCGAGGCCTTCACTCCCCCGGCCCGTCAGTACGGTCTGGCCAAACTCGGATTCACCCAGTCCTACAGCTATTTCACGTGGCGCACCGCCAAATGGGAGCTCACCGAGTTCGGCAACGACATCGCCCGACTCGCCGACTTCCGCACCCCGAACCTCTTCGTCAACACCCCCGACATCCTGCATGCGATCCTGCAGCACAACGGCCCGGGAATGTTCGCCATCCGGGCGGCGCTGGCAGCGACCATGAGTCCGGCCTGGGGGGTGTACTCGGGATACGAGCTGTTCGAGCACCGCGCGGTGCGCGAGGGCAGCGAGGAATATCTGGATTCGGAGAAGTACGAACTACGTCCCCGCGACTTCGCCGGCGCGCTGGCGGCCGGGAATTCGTTGGAGCCGTTCATCGCCCGGCTCAACGAGATTCGGCGCCTGCATCCCGCACTGCAGCAGATGCGCACCATCCACTTCCATCATCTGGACAACGACGCCCTGCTGGCCTACAGCAAGTTCGACCCGGCCACCGGCGACTGCGTCCTGGTGGTCGTCACCCTGAATGCTTTCGTGGCCGAGGAATCGACGCTGTGGTTGGACATGGAGGCACTGGGTATGGAGCCCTATGACCGATTCTGGGTCCGCGACGAGATCACCGGCGAGGAATACCAATGGGGCCAAGCCAATTACGTTCGCCTCGATCCGGGCCGGGCAGTGGCGCACATCGTCAACATGCCCGCCATTCCCGAAGAATCCCGAATCACGCTGCTGCGCAGGAAGTGAGAGGTAATGAATCGGACTGATCTCGCCACGACACATCTGGCACCCGACCCCGACGAGTTGGGACGCCTGGTCGCCGGCGTGCACCACAACCCGCACAGCATTCTCGGCGCCCACGAATACGGTGACCACACGGTGATCCGGACCCTTCGCCCGCACGCGACCAGCGTCGTCGCGCTCGTCGGCGAGCAGCGATTCCCGTTGCAGCACATCGACTCCGGACTGTTCGCTGTCGCACTGCCCTTCGTCGACCTGGTCGACTACCGGCTCGAGGTCGCCTACGACGGCTCCGGTACGCACGTCGTGGCCGACGCCTACCGATTCCTTCCGACGCTGGGCGAAGTCGATCTGCACCTGTTCGCCGAAGGCCGCCACGAACGGTTGTGGGAGGTGCTCGGCGCCCATCCCCGTTCGTTCACCACACCCGACGGCGTCGTGACGGGCGTATCGTTCGCGGTATGGGCCCCGAATGCCAAGGGCGTCAACCTGATCGGCGAGTTCAACGGGTGGACCGGTTACGACGCCCCGATGCGGGTGCTGGGCTCCTCCGGTGTCTGGGAGCTGTTCTGGCCGGACTTCCCCGTCGACGGTCTCTACAAGTTCCGGGTGCACGGCGCCGACGACGCCGTCGTCGATCGCGCCGACCCGTTCGCCTTCGGTACCGAGGTGCCGCCGCAGACCGCATCCCGCGTCACGGTCAGTCAGTACAGCTGGAGTGACGAGGACTGGCTTGCGCGGCGCGCGCAGCGCAACCCGGTATTCGAGCCGATGAGCACCCTGGAAGTCCATCTGGGCTCCTGGCGGCCCGGACTCAGTTATCGTCAGCTTGCTCACGAGTTGACCGAATATGTTGCGGAGCAGGGCTTCACCCATGTCGAACTGTTGCCCGTCGCCGAGCATCCGTTCGGCGGCTCGTGGGGCTACCAGGTCACGTCGTACTACGCGCCCTCCTCGCGCTTCGGCACGCCCGACGAGTTCCGCGCGGTCGTCGACGCCTTGCACCAGGCCGGTATCGGCGTCATCGTGGACTGGGTTCCTGCCCATTTCCCCAAGGACGCATGGGCGCTGGGCCGCTTCGACGGGACCCCACTCTACGAACATTCCGATCCCAAGCGCGGCGAGCAGTTGGACTGGGGGACTTACGTTTTCGACTTCGGGAGGCCCGAGGTGCGAAACTTCCTGGTCGCCAACGCGTTGTATTGGCTGCACGAGTTCCATATCGACGGGCTGCGGGTGGACGCGGTGGCATCGATGCTCTACCTGGACTACTCACGCCCGGAAGGTGGTTGGACGCCGAATATCTACGGCGGGCGGGAAAATCTGGAGGCGGTGCAATTCCTGCAGGAGATGAACGCCACCGCCCACAAGGCGGCCCCGGGGATTGTCACCATCGCCGAGGAGTCGACGTCGTGGCCGGGCGTGACCCGGCCGACCAACCTTGGTGGCCTTGGGTTTTCGATGAAGTGGAACATGGGCTGGATGCACGACACGCTCGACTACCTGAGCCGTGACCCGATCTACCGCAACTACCACCACCACGAGATGACGTTCTCGTTGCTGTATGCGTTCAGCGAGAACTACGTGCTACCCCTGAGTCACGACGAGGTGGTGCACGGCAAGGGGACGCTGTGGGGCCGGATGCCCGGCGACAATCACGCCAAAGCGGCCGGCCTGCGCAGCCTGCTCGCCTACCAGTGGGCCCACCCCGGCAAGCAGTTGCTGTTCATGGGCCAGGAGTTCGGGCAGCGCGCCGAGTGGTCGGAGGAACGCGGCCTGGACTGGTGGCAGCTCGACGAGCAGGGCTTCTCCAACGGAGCGTTACGGCTGGTCCGCGACATCAACGCGATCTACATCAGCCATCCGGCGCTGTGGAGCCAGGACACCACACCCGAGGGCTACTCCTGGATCGACGCCAATGACTCGGCCAACAACGTGTTGAGCTTCCTGCGCTACGGCAGCGACGGCTCGGTCATGGCGTGCGTGTTCAACTTCGCCGGCGCCGAGCACAGCAACTACCGTCTCGGCCTGCCCCTGGCGGGACGCTGGCGGGAGGTGCTCAACACCGACGCAACGGTCTACAACGGCTCGGGGATCGGCAACCTCGGCGGGGTCGACGCCACCGACGATCCCTGGCACGGGCGGCCCGCGTCAGCGGTGATGGTGCTGCCGCCCATGTCAGCGCTCTGGCTGGAACCCGAGCAACGCTGACCCCGCGAGCAGACGCAGAATCGCACTCAGGCGAGCGCTATAACGCGATTCTGCGTCTGCTCGCGCTGGGAAAAGACCTCAGTACAGTGCGTTGGCCAGGTTGCGCCGTCCGGCGATCACCTCCGGGTCAGCCGGGTCGAACAACTCGAACAGTTCGATCAGCCGGGTGCGAACTTTGGTGCGCTCGTCTCCGGATGTGTTGCGCACCAACGCAATCAGCCGGGCGAACGCTCCACTGACGTCCTGGTTGAGGAGCTGCACGTCAGCGGCGGCGAAAGCGGCTTCGATGTCTTGCGACGCGGCATCGGCGGCCAGGACGGCGTCCGGACGCTGCGCGGTGGCGCGGGTGAGGAACTCGATCTGGCGGATGGCGCCCTTGGCTTCGACGCTGCCCGGATTCGCCTCCAGCACCGCCTGGTAGGACTCCTTGGCCGCGGCGAAGTCGCCCGCGTCCAGATCCGCGCGCGCCTTGGCCAGCACCGGGTCGACCGGTGCCGACTCTCCCGACGCCGGCGCACCCCGGAGCTTGCCGGCAGTCGCTTCGAGCAGCTTGTCGATCCAGCGCCGTAGCTGATCGCCTTCCTGCGGACCCTGAAAGCTGGAGATCGGTTGCGCCGCGGCCAGTGCCACCACCGTCGGGACGGCCTGGACGCCGAACACCCGGGCCATCCCCGGCGAGGCGTCCACGTTGGCGGCCGCCAGCGCCCACTTGCCGTTGTCCTCCGCGGCCAGGCCGGCCAGCGTCTCGAGCAACTCGACGCAGACCTCGCTGCGCGGCGACCACAGCAGCACGACGACGGGCACCTCGTCGGAACGGTTGATAACTTCGTCTTCGAAGTTGGCCTCGGTGACCTGAATGATCTGCGCGGCGCCGGGCCCATCCGGCTCGCCTCCCGCCGGGCCTGTCGAAGCGCTCGCCGCGTTCTGTTGAGCGCGCTGTTTGAGACCGGACAGGTCGACCGCGCCGGCCAGCGCAGGCCCGATCGGGGGTCGAGGACGTGTCACGCCGTTAAGTCTGTCACGCCGCCCGCCGCAGTCGTGAGCCGGTCACGGCGGCACCGAAAACCGCACGTACCGACCGGTAACTTAGCGATATGACCAATCTCACAAAGCCTGCGGCCGTCGCTGAATGAGCCGTCGCCAGCAAACTCACGGAGCACGCAGGATGAGCGCGTCGCCCTGTCCGCCGGCGCCGCACAACGCCGCTACGCCATAGCCCGATCCGCGCCGCGCCAATTCCAGCGCCACGTGCAGCGTGATGCGAGCGCCGGACATGCCGATCGGGTGCCCGACGGCGATCGCCCCGCCGTTGACGTTGACGATCTCAGGGTCCACGCCGAGTTCCTTGGTCGAGGCCAGCGACACGGCCGCGAACGCCTCGTTGATCTCCACCACGTCCAGCTGGTCGACCGAAATCCCTTCGCGGTCAAGCGCTTTCTTGATGGCATTGGCGGGCTGGGATTGCAGCGTGGAGTCCGGTCCGGCCACCACGCCGTGGGCGCCGATCTCGGCCAGCCAGGTCAGACCCAACTCCTGGGCCTTCTCCTTGTTCATCACCACCACCGCGGCGGCGCCGTCGGAGATCTGCGAGGCGGATCCGGCGGTGATGGTGCCGTCCTTGCGGAACGCCGGCTTGAGGCCGGCCAACGAGTCGGCGGTGGTGTTGGCGCGGATGCCCTCGTCCTCGCTGAACTGCAGCGGATCTCCCTTGCGCTGCGGGATCTGGACCGGGACGACCTCGTCGGCGAATATCCCGTCCTTCCAGGCCGCGGCCGCCCGCTGGTGTGACCGGGCGGCGTATTCGTCCTGCTCCTGGCGGGTGAACTGGTCGACGTCGTTGCGCTGCTCGGTCAGCGCGCCCATCGGTTGATCGGTGAACACGTCGTGCAGTCCGTCGTAAGCCATGTGGTCCAGCACGGTGACATTGCCGTACTTGTAGCCGGACCGGCTGTCGACCAACAGGTGGGGCGCCTTGGTCATGGATTCCTGACCTCCAGCGACCACGACGTCGAACTCCCCCGCCCGGATCAGCTGGTCAGCCAGCGCGATGGCATCGATCCCGGACAGACACATCTTGTTGATGGTCAGCGAAGGCACGTCCCACCCGATGCCGGCGGCGACAGCGGCCTGGCGTGCGGGCATCTGTCCGGCCCCGGCTGTCAGCACCTGGCCCATGATCACGTACTCAACCGCCGACGGCGAAACCCCGGCCTTTTCCAGGGCCGCTTTGATCGCGATGGCCCCCAGATCGCTGGCGCTGAAATCCTTCAACGAACCCATCAACTTGCCGATCGGGGTGCGTGCTCCAGCAACGATCACCGACGTGGTCATCAAACCTCCTAAACGCATACCGAACGGCCGATCGTGCCAACCCGGAGAAGCGGATTCTTCCCCACGAGGTTACCGTTATGTAATGACCACCGATCAAGTTGACGCCCGTCGCAGTCTGGCCACCTCGCTGGTAACCGGACTTGATCACGTCGGCATTGCAGTCGCCGACCTCGACGCCGCGATCGAGTGGTACAACGACCACCTCGGCATGATCCTGGTGCACGAAGAAATCAACGACGACCAGGGCATTCGGGAGGCCATGCTGGCCGTGCCCGGCACCAGCGCGCAGATCCAGTTGATGGCACCGCTGGACGAGACCTCGGTGATCGCCAAGTTCATCGACAAGCGCGGCCCCGGCATCCAGCAGCTGGCCTGCCGGATCAGGGATCTCGACGCCATGTGCGAGCAGCTGCGGTCCCAGGGCGTGCGGCTGGTCTACGAAGCGCCCCGACGCGGCACGGCAAACTCCCGGATCAACTTCATCCACCCCAAGGACGCGGGCGGCGTGCTCATCGAGTTGGTCGAGCCGGCTTCGCGCTGACCGCTTAATACCATTTGCGGGTCGGCCCGCGGTTGGCCCGATTGGCCCAGCACGGCGTGTGCCAGTGTCTGCGGTCCTCCACCGCGATCGGTGACCCGGTCGGCCACACCACCACATGCGCTGTCCCGGAACGGATTTCGTGATCACACCCCGGGCAGCGATAGGTCTTGACCGCGCGGGCGGCGGCGACGGACCGCACTTCGTACTCGTGGCCGTCGGGTCCGGTTTCGAGCCGGCGCGGCAACGGCAGCGGCGACATGGGCCGGGGTTTGCGGCGCCGCGGCATCAGAACAGCCGGTACTCGTCGCTGTCCATCCCCCGCATCTTGTCGTAATCCAGTGTCAGACAACGGATCCCACGATCGATGGCCAGGGTACGGGCCTGGGGCTTGATCTGCTGCGCCGCGAAGACGCCCTGTACCGGCGCCAGTACGGTGTCGCGGTTGAGCAATTCGAGATAGCGCGTCAGCTGCTCGACCCCGTCGATTTCGCCGCGCCGCTTGATCTCCACCGCCACTGAACGTCCCTTTTCGTCCCGACACAACAGGTCGACCGGCCCGATCGCGGTCATGTATTCGCGGCGCACCAACGTGTACCCCTCACCGAGCAGCTGAACGTGCTCGGCCAGCAAGGCCTGCAGGTGAGCTTCCACTCCGTCCTTGACCAATCCCGGGTCGACGCCCAGCTCGTGGCTGGAGTCGTGCTCGATCTCCTCGATGGTGATGCGCAGCTGTTCTCCGGTCTTGTTCTGCACCACCCACACCTGCCCCGGCTCTTCGCTCAGCCAGCACGGCGGGCTCATCCAGTTCAGCGGCTTGTAGGCGCGGTCGTCGGCGTGCACGCTCACCGAGCCGTCCGCCTTGAACAGCAGCAGGCGACGCGCGGAAGGCAGATGGGCGGTGAGGCGGCCGACGTAGTCGACGGTGCATTGAGCGATGACGAGACGCACCCGACACACCTTAGAGCGTGCGACGAACTAGGCTGACGCCACGATGTCGCCCAAGAAGTCACTTGCCGAGAGAATCGCGCGCCGCTTGGGCCGGGTCCTGGAAAAGGTGACCCGTCAAAGTGGTCGGCCGGATACTCCTGCGTTCGGTTCCTGGCTGCTCGGACGCGTTTCGGAGAACCCGCACAGTCGGCGGGTACGCATCCAGGTGATCATGACCGTGATGGTCGGGGGCGCCAACCTGATCGGGATCGGCGTCGCCGTGCTGCTGGTGACCGTGGCCATCCCCAATCCCAGCGTGTTCAGCGAGCACGTGTTGTGGATTACGGCCGGAGTTGCCCCCGCGTATATCGTCCTGGCTCTGGCAGCGGGAATGTATTGGATTACTCGTCGCACCGTCATCTCGCTGCGCTGGGCGATCGAAGAACGCACGCCGACCCGAGAGGACGAACGCAATACGTTCCAGGCGCCCTGGCACGTAGCCGTCGTCGACCTGATCTTGTGGGGCGTCGGTGCGGCGTTACTCACCACCGTCTACGGCATGGCCAACACCAACTTCATTCCGCGCTTCCTCTTCGCCGTGACGTTCTGCGGGGTGCTTGTCGCTACGGGCAGCTATCTCCTCGCCGAGTTCGCGCTGCGCCCGGTGGCCGCGCAGGCGCTGGAAGCGGGGCCACCGCCCCGCCGACTGGCGCCGGGCATCATGGGTCGCACGATGATGGTGTGGATGCTCGGGTCGGGCGTCCCGGTGATCGGCATCGCCCTGATCGCGATCTTCCAGATTGCGTTGCGGAATATGACCGAGACCCAATTCGCCGTCGCGGTCCTGATCGTCTCCAGCGCCACGCTCATCTTCGGTTTTGCGTTGATGTGGATTCTGGCCTGGCTGACTGCGACCCCGGTGCGCGTGGTACGCGCGGCCCTCAAGCGCGTCGAACAAGGCAACCTTCGGGGCGATCTGGTGGTCTTCGACGGCACCGAACTCGGCGAGCTGCAGCGCGGATTCAACGCGATGGTCGACGGATTACGCGAGCGGGAGCGCGTGCGCGACCTCTTCGGCCGTCACGTCGGTCGCGAGGTCGCCCTGGCCGCCGAACGGGATCGGCCCAAGCTGGGCGGCGAGGAACGCCACGTCGCCGTTGTCTTCATCGACATCGTCGCCTCGACGCAGTTGGTGACGAAACGCCCGCCTTCGGAGGTCGTGCAGCTGCTCAACCGCTTCTTCACGATCGTCGTCGAAGAGGTCGATGCTCATCACGGCCTGGTCAACAAATTCGAGGGCGATGCGTCGCTGGCGATTTTCGGAGCCCCGAACCATCTCGACTCGCCCGAGGACGAAGCGCTGGCCGCGGCCCGATGCATCGCCGACCGGTTGGCCGGTGAAATGCCGGAGTGCAAGGCCGGCATCGCGGTGGCGGCCGGCCAGGTGGTCGCCGGCAACGTGGGCGCCAAGGAGCGCTTCGAATACACCGTGATCGGTGAACCGGTCAACGAGGCCGCGCGATTGTGCGAACTGGCGAAATCCAAACCCGGCCGGTTGCTCGCTTCGGCGCAGACGGTCGAAGGCGCCAGCGAAGAGGAGCAGGCTCGCTGGTCGTTGGGCAGGCACGTGAAACTGCGGGGCCACGACGAACGCACCCGGCTGGCCTCGCCCGTCGATCCGGCCGAAATCAAGAAGTAGCTCGACCGGGTAGCCTTCGCCGCATGAGTCCCACGGGGAACGCGCTGGGCAATCTCGCGATCCTGGCGCTCCCGTTCGTCGTTTTTCACGTGCTCGCCGTGCGGGCTGCCGCCGCCAAGTACGGCGACATCTGGACGGCCGGTAAGGACCAAGACCCGCACCGGAAGGGCATGCGCTCTGACGGCGATAGCGGTTGCGGAGGCGGATGCAGCGGTGGCTGCGGCGGCGGTGGCGGCTGCGGCGGCGGTGGCTGTGGCGGCGGTTGCGGCGGTGGATGATGGCGTCTGCAGATCACTCCACAGTGATGTCGCTTTTCCGCTAGTCTCGCCGGCGACTTAGTGTAATTGTCGAAGAGTGCACGAGGATTTCGAACGCTGCTACCGAGCTGTCCAGGCCAAGGACGCGCGGTTCGACGGCTGGTTCGTGACGGCTGTGCTGACCACCCGGATCTATTGCCGGCCCAGCTGTCCGGTTCGGCCACCGTATGAACGGAATGTGCGTTTCCTGCCGACGGCCGCCGCGGCCCAACGCGAGGGATTCCGCGCCTGTAAGCGCTGCCGTCCGGACGCGTCGCCGGGTTCTCCAGAGTGGAACGTGCGCGGTGACGTCGTCGCCCGAGCGATGCGGCTCATCGCCGACGGCACGGTCGACCGCGAGGGTGTCACCGGGTTGGCGGCGCGCCTCGGGTACACCACCCGGCAGGTCGAACGGTTGTTGCAGAGCGAGGTCGGCGCCGGTCCGCTCGCACTGGCCCGAGCGCAGCGGATGCAGACCGCTCGGGTGCTCATCGAGACGACAGATCTGCCGTTCGGCGACGTCGCGTTCGGCGCCGGTTTTTCCAGCATCCGCCAGTTCAACGACACCGTGCGCCTCGTCGCCGACAGCACACCGACGGTGTTGCGCAAGCGCGCCAACGCGCGATTCGGTTGTGCCGGCAGGTCTTTGAACGCGGTGTCGTTGCGCCTGCCGGTACGCACGCCATTCGCCTACGAAGGGGTGTTCGGACACCTGGCCGCCACCGCGGTTCCGGGATGCGAAGAGGTACGGGACGGCGCCTACCGGCGCACGTTACGGCTCTCCGCGGGCAACGGCGTGGTGACGCTGACGCCCGCACCCGATCACGTGCACTGCGTGCTGGTGCTCGACGACTTCCGCGACCTGGCCACGGCCACGGCGCGGTGCCGTCGTCTGCTGGATCTGGACGCCGATCCCGAAGCGGTCGTGGAGGCGCTCAGCGCGGACCCGGACCTGGCGCCGGTGGTGGCCAAGGCGCCCGGGCAGCGCATTCCCCGCACCGTCGATGAGGCCGAACTGGCCGTGCGTACCGTTCTCGGACAACAGGTTTCGACCAAGGCCGCACGGACGCACGCGGCCCGGCTGGTCGCCGCGTACGGTCAGCCCGTGCACGACAGCGCGGGCGCGTTGACCCACACCTTCCCGTCCGTCGAACAGCTCGCGGAGATCGATCCGGTCCATCTGGCCGTCCCCGCGGCCCGTCGCCGAACGGTGAGCGCTCTGGTCGACGGCATCGCCGAGGGGAAGGTGAACCTCGATCCCGGGTGCGATTGGACCCGGGCGCGGCGCCAGTTGCTGGACCTGCCGGGCATCGGGCCCTGGACCGCGGAGGTGATCGCGATGCGTGGGCTGGGAGACCCCGACGCCTTCCCGGCCAGCGACCTCGGCGTCAGACTGGCCGCCGAGAAACTCGGTCTGCCGGCACCCACACGAACGCTGACCGAGCGCAGCGCACGCTGGCGGCCGTGGCGTTCCTATGCGACTCAACATCTTTGGACCACCCTGGAACATCCGGTCAACCAGTGGCCGCCTACAACTCAGAAGGGGATCGCATGACTGTCTACCGCACCATCGACAGCCCGATCGGACCGTTGACGCTGGCCGGGCGGGACGGGACTCTGACGAATCTGCGCATGGTGGACCAGACCTACGAACCGAGTCGGGCCGATTGGATTCCGGACGACACCGCGTTCGCCGAAGTGGCAGCCCAACTCGATGCTTATTTCGGCGGCGAACTGCTCGACTTCGACGTCGAATTGGACATGGGCGGCACGGCATTTCAGCAGCGGGTGTGGCAGGCCCTGCTGACCATCCCCTACGGCCAGACCCGCTCCTACGGAGAGATAGCCCAACAGATCGGGGCCCCCGGCGCCGCGCGCGCGGTAGGACTGGCCAACGGCCACAACCCGATTGCCATCATCGTCCCGTGTCATCGGGTGATCGGTGCCGGCGGCAAGTTGACCGGGTATGGCGGTGGGTTGGACCGCAAGCAGACGCTGCTCGCCTTGGAACGGCGCCGCGCCCACGCAACCCTCTTCTGACATGGCGCGACGCACCCCCGCAAGCGGGGGGTGCCCCCAGCAAAAGGCCCCCATTTCTTAGCGAAATGAGGGGCTTTTGCGGCTGGTCGCGCAATAACAAAAACACCCCCAAATAAATGGGGGTGTTTTTGTGTGTTCGGCGGTGTCCTACTCTTCCACCCGAAAAGGGCAGTACCATCGGCGCTGACAGGCTTAGCTTCCGGGTTCGGGATGGGACCGGGCGTTTCCCTGTCGCTGTGGCCGCCGTAACTCTATTTATTTTGTGCAATCAAGTTGTGTTGATGGGGGGTGTGGTGTCCTCGACACGAATGCCGAGAGACGGATAGTGGTTGCGATTGGTTGTGTTGGTAAGTTTTCGGCCGGTTAGTGCCAGTTCCCTGCACCCATTACTGAGCTTCCAGGTCTGGCCTATCAATCCCGTGGTCTGCGGGGGGCCTTATCCCTCCTAGAGGGTGAGAAACCTGATCTTGGAGAAGGTTTCCCGCTTAGATGCTTTCAGCGGTTATCCTGTCCGAACGTAGCTATCCAGCGGTGCCCCTGGTGGGACAACTGGTGCACTAGAGGTTCGTCCGTCCCGGTCCTCTCGTACTAGGGACAGGTTTCCTCAAGTTTCTGACGCGCGCGGCGGATAGAGACCGAACTGTCTCACGACGTTCTAAACCCAGCTCGCGTGCCGCTTTAATGGGCGAACAGCCCAACCCTTGGGACCTGCTCCAGCCCCAGGATGCGACGAGCCGACATCGAGGTGCCAAACCATCCCGTCGATATGGACTCTTGGGGAAGATCAGCCTGTTATCCCCGGGGTACCTTTTATCCGTTGAGCGACACCCCTTCCACTCAGAGGTGCCGGATCACTAATCCCGACTTTCGTCCCTGCTTGACTTGTAGGTCTCGCAGTCAAGCTCCCTTGTGCATTTACACTCAACACCTGATTGCCGTCCAGGTTGAGGGAACCTTTGGGCGCCTCCGTTACATTTTAGGAGGCAACCGCCCCAGTTAAACTACCCACCAGGCACTGTCCGTGAACCGGATATACGGTTCGACGTTAGGTGTCCAATACGATCAGAGTGGTATTTCAACAACGACTCCACTCGAACTAGCGTCCGAGTTTCACAGTCTCCCACCTATCCTACACAAACCGTACCGAACAACAATACCAAGCTATAGTGAAGGTCCCGGGGTCTTTTCGTCCTGCCGCGCGTAACGAGCATCTTTACTCGTAGTGCAATTTCGCCGAGTCTATGGTTGAGACAGTTGAGAAGTCGTTACGCCATTCGTGCAGGTCGGAACTTACCCGACAAGGAATTTCGCTACCTTAGGATGGTTATAGTTACCACCGCCGTTTACTGGGGCTTAAATTCTCCGCTTCACCCTTGCGAGTTAACGGGTCCTCTTAACCTTCCAGCACCGGGCAGGCGTCAGTCCGTATACATCGTCTTGCGACTTCGCACGGACCTGTGTTTTTAGTAAACAGTCGCTTCTCACTGGTTTCTGCGACCGGTTTCCGCTCCCACCGAAAAGGTGTTCACGGCATGCCGGTCCCCCTTCTCCCGAAGTTACGGGGGCATTTTGCCGAGTTCCTTAACCATAGTTATCTCGTACGCCTTGGTATTCTCTACCTGACCACCTGTGTTGGTTTGGGGTACGGGCCGTGTGTGAACTCGCTAGAGGCTTTTCTTGGCAGCTGAGGATCACCGAATTCGCCTCAATCGGCTATGCGTCACCTCTCAGGATTAGTGAGCGACGGATTTGCCTATCGCTCTCCCTACGGGCTTGCCCCAGTATTACCACTGACTGGTACGGCTACCTTCCTGCGTCACCCCTTCGCTTGACTACTACCAACCGGGGTCCCACGCAGCCGGTCACCGTCGCACCCCGAAGGGATTGATCAGCGACCATTTGGGTGGTTAGCACAATTGATTCATCACGGGCGCGCACACACGGGTACGGGAATATCAACCCGTTGTCCATCGACTACGCCTGTCGGCCTCGCCTTAGGTCCCGACTCACCCTGGGCGGACTGGCCTGGCCCAGGAACCCTTGGTCTTTCGGCGGGCAAGGTTCTCACTTGCCTATTCGCTACTCATGCCTGCATTCTCACTCCCCCACCCTCCACCGGCGGTTACCCGACGGCTTCGCTGAATGAGGGACGCTCCCCTACCCACACCTACAAAAGTAGATGTGCCGCGGCTTCGGCGGTGTGCTTGAGCCCCGCTACATTATCGGCGCACAATCACTTGACCAGTGAGCTATTACGCACTCTTTCAAGGGTGGCTGCTTCTAAGCCAACCTCCTGGTTGTCTCTGCGACTGCACATCCTTTTCCACTTAGCACACGCTTTGGGGCCTTAGCCGGCGATCTGGGCTGTTTCCCTTTCGACGTACGGAGCTTATCCCCCGCCGTCTCACTGCCACGCTTGACACCACGGCATTCGGAGTTTGGCTGACGTCAGTAACCTAGTAGGGCCCATCGGCCATCCAGTAGCTCTACCTCCGTGGTGAACCACGCAACGCTGCACCTAAATGCATTTCGGGGAGAACCAGCTATCACGGAGTTTGATTGGCCTTTCACCCCTACCCACAGCTCATCCCCTCAGTCTTCAACCTAAGTGGGTTCGGGCCTCCACGCGGTCTTACCCGCGCTTCACCCTGGCCATGGGTAGATCACTCCGCTTCGGGTCCAGAACATGCCACTACACCCCAAAGGGGATGCGCCCTATTCAGACTCGCTTTCGCTGCGGCTACCCCACACGGGTTAACCTCGCGACATGTCCCTGACTCGCAGGCTCATTCTTCAAAAGGCACGCCATCACCCCACAAGGAGGCTCTGACGGATTGTAGGCGCACGGTTTCAGGTACTCTTTCACTCCCCTCCCGGGGTACTTTTCACCATTCCCTCACGGTACTAATCCGCTATCGGTCATCGAGAAGTATTTAGGCTTACCGGGTGGTCCCGGCAGATTCACAGCAAATTCCACGGGCTCGCTGCTACTCGGGAGATTGATCAAGGCAGGTGTCGGATTTTCGCGTACCGGGCTCTCACCGTCTGCGGCGGACCATCCCAGGCCACTTCCGCTAATCACGACACTTTCTGACTGCCTCTCAGCCAGGTAGAGCTGAGAAGATCATTCCCACAACCCCGCACACACAACCCCTACCCGGTATCACATGCATGCGGTTTAGCCATGTTCCGCGTTCGCTCGCCACTACTAGCGGAATCACAATTGTTTTCTGTTCCTACGGGTACTGAGATGTTTCACTTCCCCGCGTTCCCTCCCGCACCCTATATATTCAGATACGGGTAACACGACATCACTCGTGCTGGGTTTCCCCATTCGGAAATCCTCGGATCAACGCTCGGTTGACAGCTCCCCGAGGCATATCGCAGCCTCCCACGTCCTTCATCGGCTCTCGATGCCAAGGCATCCACCATGCGCCCTTAGACACTTACAAACACTACAAAAACCAAAGAATAAAATTGCACAAAAGAAACACGCCACCGCGAACGGCGACGCGATCATTTGATGCTCGCAACCACTATCCAGTTCTCAAACACCACACCCCACCACCAAGATGGTGGGACAACACCTGAAACACTCAAGTGTTGCCTCAGGACCCAATAGTGTGTCTGGCTTGCTTGTTGTCGTGCACCCGGCCCTCGTCCACTACAGACGAGAACCCCTCACGGCTCGCACCCCACCAATTGGAGTGCTTTTCGTGGTGCTCCTTAGAAAGGAGGTGATCCAGCCGCACCTTCCGGTACGGCTACCTTGTTACGACTTCGTCCCAATCGCCGATCCCACCTTCGACAGCTCCCTCCCAAGGGGTTAGGCCACTGGCTTCGGGTGTTACCGACTTTCATGACGTGACGGGCGGTGTGTACAAGGCCCGGGAACGTATTCACCGCAGCGTTGCTGATCTGCGATTACTAGCGACTCCGACTTCACGGGGTCGAGTTGCAGACCCCGATCCGAACTGAGACCGGCTTTAAAAGGATTCGCTTAACCTCGCGGCATCGCAGCCCTTTGTACCGGCCATTGTAGCATGTGTGAAGCCCTGGACATAAGGGGCATGATGACTTGACGTCATCCCCACCTTCCTCCGAGTTGACCCCGGCAGTCTCTCACGAGTCCCCGGCATTACCCGCTGGCAACATGAGACAAGGGTTGCGCTCGTTGCGGGACTTAACCCAACATCTCACGACACGAGCTGACGACAGCCATGCACCACCTGCACACAGGCCACAAGGGAACCGACATCTCTGCCGGCGTCCTGTGCATGTCAAACCCAGGTAAGGTTCTTCGCGTTGCATCGAATTAATCCACATGCTCCGCCGCTTGTGCGGGCCCCCGTCAATTCCTTTGAGTTTTAGCCTTGCGGCCGTACTCCCCAGGCGGGGTACTTAATGCGTTAGCTACGGCACGGATCCCAAGGAAGGAAACCCACACCTAGTACCCACCGTTTACGGCGTGGACTACCAGGGTATCTAATCCTGTTCGCTCCCCACGCTTTCGCTCCTCAGCGTCAGTTACTGCCCAGAGACCCGCCTTCGCCACCGGTGTTCCTCCTGATATCTGCGCATTCCACCGCTACACCAGGAATTCCAGTCTCCCCTGCAGTACTCAAGTCTGCCCGTATCGCTCGCACGCTCACAGTTAAGCCGTGAGATTTCACGAACAACGCGACAAACCACCTACGAGCTCTTTACGCCCAGTAATTCCGGACAACGCTCGCACCCTACGTATTACCGCGGCTGCTGGCACGTAGTTGGCCGGTGCTTCTTCTCCACCTACCGTCAATCCGAGAAAACCCGGACCTTCGTCGATGGTGAAAGAGGTTTACAACCCGAAGGCCGTCATCCCCCACGCGGCGTCGCTGCATCAGGCTTGCGCCCATTGTGCAATATTCCCCACTGCTGCCTCCCGTAGGAGTCTGGGCCGTATCTCAGTCCCAGTGTGGCCGGACACCCTCTCAGGCCGGCTACCCGTCGTCGCCTTGGTAGGCCGTCACCCCACCAACAAGCTGATAGGCCGCGGGCCCATCCCACACCGCAAAAGCTTTCCACCACAGGACATGCATCCCGTGGTCCTATCCGGTATTAGACCCAGTTTCCCAGGCTTATCCCGATGTGCAGGGCAGATCACCCACGTGTTACTCACCCGTTCGCCACTCGAGTACCCCGAAGGGCCTTTCCGTTCGACTTGCATGTGTTAAGCACGCCGCCAGCGTTCGTCCTGAGCCAGGATCAAACTCTCCAAACAAAAACCCCTCGATACCGAGGTGAATTCACAATCAGAGAAAATCTGACCTAACAAAAAGACGCCATGAACTGGCATCTGAAAAAACGACTACACCGACACACGGGGGGCGCCGAATGTAGTCAAAAAACAACAACAAACAAAAACACCAAACACACTATTGAGTTCTCAAACAACACTTTTTACTGCTTGTTTCGCCCGCTTCGGGGCAACCCTGCCAGCTTAATACAGATCCGGCTAGAGAGTCAAGCCCTGGTTTCGATCATCTTCTGGGAGGTGATCGCGCCTGTGGGGCGTGAACGATGGCTACTGTACCCGCTCGATCTCGGCTCCCAAAATCGCCAGGTTCTCGACGAACAACGGGTAGCCGCGATCGATGTGAAACACGTCGTGGACCTCGGTATCTCCGTCTGCCACAAGGCCTGCCAGTACCAGGCCGGCACCTGCGCGGATGTCCGAACACCACACCGGAGCACTGGACAACTGCGGCAGTCCGCGCACCACGGCGTGGTGCCCGTCGGTGCGCGCGTCGGCCCCGAGCCGGATCATCTCCTCGACGAATCGAAACCGTGCCTCGAACACGTTCTCGGTGATCATCGAGGTGCCGTCGGCGATCGAGGCAAGCGCAATCGCCATGGGCTGCAAGTCAGTTGGGAACCCCGGAAACGGCAACGTCGCGACGTTGACCGCTTTGGGCCGTTCGTATTGCGCAATCCGGAAGCTGGTATCGGTCTGGGTGACCGTGGCGCCCGCATCGTGCAACTTATGCAGCACCAACTGCAGATGCGCCGGATCTATTCCCGTCACGGTGATGTCGCCGCGGGTCATGGCGGCGGCGATCCCCCACGTAGCCGCCACGATGCGGTCACCGATGACCCGATGCTCGGTGGGATGCAGCCGCGGGACGCCGGTGATGGTCATGGTCGGTGAGCCGGCTCCCTCGATCTGGGCACCCATCTGGTTGAGCATGGTGCACAGGTCGACGACGTCGGGTTCGCGTGCGGCGTTGTGGATGGTGGTGACGCCCTCGGCCATGACCGCTGCCATCAGGATGTTCTCGGTGGCGCCCACCGACGGGAATTCCAGCTGAATCTCCGCCCCGCGCAACGTATCTGCGTGAGCAACCACACACCCGTGCTCGATGTTGCAGGTGGCGCCGAGCTGCCGCAGACCCGCCTGGTGCATGTCCAGCGGCCGCGATCCGATCGCGTCACCGCCGGGCAGCGCGACTCTGGCCTGTTTGCAGCGTCCGACCAGGGGCCCGAGCACACAGACCGAAGCGCGGAACTGGCGTACGGCGGCGAAGTCGGCGTCGTACTTGGGCTCGTCGGGTGAGGTGATCCGGGCGACGTCCCCGTCGAGCTCGACGGTGGCGCCGAGACCACGCAGTACCTCGGCCATCAACGGCACGTCGAGGATGTCAGGGCAGTTGGTGATGGTGCTGGTGCCCTCGGCCAGCAGGGTCGCGGCCATCAGCTTGAGCACACTGTTCTTGGCGCCTCCGACGGCGACTTCGCCGGACAACCGGCTGCCACCAGTCACCACGAATCGCTCCGCCACCCGGGTAAGTCTAGTGAGCGACACCGTCCATGTCAGTCGGCCCGGTACGGTTTTGCCTATGGCAGTCCATCTGACCCGCATTTATACCCGCACCGGCGACGACGGCACGACGGGATTGAGCGATTTCTCACGGGTCCACAAGACCGACGCACGCCTGGTCGCCTACGCGGACTGCGACGAGGCCAACGCTGCGATCGGCGTCGCGGTGGCGTTGGGCGCACCCGATGAGCAACTCGCAGGTGTGCTCAAGCAGATTCAGAACGACCTGTTCGACGCGGGCGCGGACCTGTCGACTCCGGTGGTGGACAACCCGAAGTATCCGCCGCTGCGTATCACCCAGCCCTATATCGACCGGCTGGAAGGTTGGTGCGACGCCTACAACGAGGATCTGCCGGCGCTGAATTCGTTTGTCCTGCCGGGTGGTTCGCCGCTGTCGGCACTGCTGCACGTCGCGCGGACGGTCGCCCGTCGCGCCGAGCGTTCGGCGTGGGCCGCGGTCGAGGCGCATCCGGACGGGGTGAGCGTGCTGCCGGCGAAGTACCTGAACCGGCTCTCGGACTTGCTGTTCATTCTGTCGCGGGTGGCCAATCCCGACGGTGACGTGCTCTGGCAGCCGGGCGGCGGTAGTGCCGCGAGCAGACGGCGGTAGTGCCGCGAGCAGACGCAAAAGCCCCTGAAAATGGGCATTTTCGGGGGCTTTTGCGTCTGCTCGCGAGGGTAAGGTGACCCCCTGCTCGGGGGCTAGACGCTGCGGCGACGGGCGCGGGGTGACGGCCGAGACTCCAACCATGACTGAAAAGCCGTCAAAGCGCCTCTGTCCAAGGCGATTTCATATCCCAGCCGACGCTCCTGGGTGGTGTCGCGCAGTTCCAGCACCACGATCTCGTCGCTCATGATGTCGAATTCGTCGCCGCGGGGCGCACGCCTGCCCACGACCTCCACTCCGCGCCTGCTCAGCCGGCGATCCGGCCACAACCGCAGACTGGACAGTCGATAGAACGCGGCTTCGCCACCGCGATAACGGATCACCCCGTGCCGCCAGCCATGACCACCCACCGCGGGGATGTCGCGCATGATGGCCGCCATTCCTCCCTGGCGCAGTTTCCACAGCCGGAAACTCAGGGCCAGAACGGCCGCACCCAGCAGGACAACGAGCACGACCATGCCGACCATGGGCGCGCTCATCCTACGGATCAGTCGATCGCGCCGATGGCGCGCAATCTGGCGCGGCCCCGGGCGGCGGTTGCGGGATCGTCTGATTCGGAATCCTGCCTGGCCGAACTCTCGTCGATGTCCTTCTCGAACTCGGCCGATTCCGCGAGGACACTGACGCCGTCCTCGGTCACCGTCAAGAAGCCGCCGTCCACTGCGATCCGCAGGTCGTCTTCGCCTTCCCGTTCCACCCGGACCATGGCGTCGTCGACCAGCTGCGCGACCAGCGGGATGTGGTGCGGCAGGATGCCGATCTCCCCGACGGTGGTGCGGGTGAACAGAAACGTCGCTTCCCCCGACCAGATCTCACGGTCGACCGCGACGATCTGCACGTTCAATTCAGCCATGCCACACCACCTTCCATATCTTTCGAGTCAGGACTTGCACGCCTCACAGCTTGACGTCGAAGGTCTCGGCCTTCTTGGCCAGGTCGTCGAGTCCACCGATCAGGAAGAAGGCCTGCTCGGGCACGTGGTCGAAATCGCCCTTGGTCAGCTTGTCGAAGGCCTCGATGGTCTCCTTGACCGGCACCGTCGAACCGGGCTGGCCGGTGAATTGCTCGGCGGCCATCATGTTCTGCGACAGGAACCGCTCGATGCGCCGCGCGCGGTTGACCAGCTGCTTGTCCTCCTCGGACAGTTCGTCGACACCGAGGATGGCGATGATGTCCTGAAGGTCCTTGTAGCGCTGCAGGATTCGGATGACCTCCTGCGCCACGCGGTAGTGCTCGTCGCCGACGACGCTGGGGTCCAGAATGGTCGAACTCGAGGCCAGCGGGTCCACCGCGGGGAAGATGCCCTTGGAGAACACCGACCGCGACAGCTCGGTGGTGGCGTCCAGGTGCGCGAAGGTGGTGGCCGGCGCGGGGTCGGTGTAGTCGTCGGCGGGCACGTAGACAGCCTGCATGGACGTAATCGACTTGCCTCGCGTGGAGGTGATGCGCTCCTGCAGCTCACCCATCTCGTCCGCCAGCGTCGGCTGGTAACCCACCGCGGACGGCATCCGGCCGAGCAGCGTGGAGACCTCCGAACCGGCCTGGGTGAACCGGAAGATGTTGTCGATGAACAGCAGCACGTCCTGGCCGGCTTCGTCGCGGAACCACTCCGCCATGGTCAGCGCCGACAACGCCACCCGCATACGGGTGCCGGGCGGCTCGTCCATCTGACCGAACACCAGCGCGGTGTCCTTGAGCACGTCGGCTTCCTTGAGCTCGACCCAGAGGTCGTTGCCCTCACGGGTGCGCTCGCCCACACCGGCGAAAACCGAAGTACCACCGAAGTTTCGGGCGATACGGTTGATCATCTCCTGGATCAGCACGGTCTTGCCCACGCCGGCACCGCCGAACAGTGCGATCTTGCCACCACGCACGTACGGCGTGAGCAGGTCCACAACTTTCAGACCGGTCTCGAGCATCTCGGTGCGAGGCTCCAGGTCTTCGAAACTCGGCGGCTTGCGGTGGATCGACCAGTGGTCGAAGTCTTCTCCGTACCCCTCCTCGTCCAGGCACGTGCCCAGCGCGTTGAAGACGTGGCCCTTGACTTCCTCACCTACCGGGACCGAGATCGACTTGCCGGTGTCGGTGACGTCGACGCCGCGCACCAGTCCGTCGGTGGGCTGCATCGAGATGGCACGGACCAGGTTGTCACCGAGGTGCTGAGCCACCTCGAGAGTCAAGGTCTTCTTCATCGACTCGTAGGTGATGTCGGCGTGCAACGCGTTGAACAGCTCCGGTACGGAACCACGCGGAAACTCGACGTCGACAACGGGTCCGGTGATACGGACCACGCGACCGTTGGTGTCGGAGCCGTTCGACTTCTTGCCGGACTTCTCTGTCGTGTCTGATGTAGCTGCCATATGTCTATCGCTTCCTCGTGGTGCTTACTTGGCGGCGTCGGCGAGCGCGTTGGCGCCACCGACGATTTCGCTGATCTCTTGGGTGATCTGGGCCTGCCGCTCACGGTTCGCCTGCAGCGTCAGGTCCTTGATGAGGTCGTCGGCGTTGTCGGTGGCCGACTTCATCGCACGCTGGCGCGAAGCCAGTTCGGAGGCCGCCGATTCCAGCAGCGCCGCATACACCCGAGTGGTCAGGTACCGCGGCAACAGTGCGTCGAACAGCGTGGTGGCGTCCGGCTCGAAGGAATACAGGGTGTGCGGTTCGTCGTCGTCATCGTCTCCGACGTATTCGACGACCAGCGGCGCGATCCGGTGCGCGGCAGCCGATTGCGACATCATCGACTTGAATTCCGAATAGACGATGTGCAATTCGTCGACGCCCTGCACATCACTGTCGACCTCGATGCCGGAATCGTCGTATTCCTCGCCGGTGCCCTTCATGAAGGCGTCGACCAGCGTGTCGCCGATCTCAGCGGCGTTCTCGTACTGGGGCTGCTCGGAGAAACCCGACCAGGACTGTTGAATGTCCCAGTTCCGGAACGAGTAGTAGTTCTGCGCTTTGCGGCCGACAGTGAAGAGAACCGGCTGCTTACCTTCCTCGCGCAGGAGCGAGAACAGTTCTTCCGAGCGACGGAAGATGCTGGAGTTGTAGGCGCCGCACAGGCCACGGTCGGACGACAACACCAGCACGCCAGCCTTTTTCGGGTTCTCCCGCTCCACCAGTAGCGGGTGGTCGAGGGCGGCTTCGGCGGACAACGTGAGAAGCGTGGAGGTGATCTGGAAGGCGTATGGCCGGGCGGCCTGCAGCCGGGACTGCGCCTTGCCGATGCGCGACGTGGCAATCAGTTCCTGGGCCTTGGTGATCTTCTTGATCGAACCCGCCGAGCGGATCCGGCCGCGGAGTTCGCGAAGTGTGGCAGCCATGGTCCGTTACTTCTTGTTTTTCTTGGAGTCCACCGATTCCTTCTTGGTCGCCTTGCCGGACGAGTCCTTGGAATCCTTCTTCTCTTCCTTCGGCTTTTCCTTCCGGACCTTGACCGACTCCTTCTCTACGTCGTCCTCGTCCATCGCCTCGACATGTTCGTCAGGCACCACCGATTCGCCATCGCTGGCCGCGAAGCCCTTCTTGAACTTCTTGATGATCGCGGTGAGCTTTTCTTCCTCGTCGTCACCGAACTTGCCGCTCGAGCGGATGCCTTCCAGGAACGACTCTTCCGACGCGCGCATGTGGTCCAGCAACTCGGCTTCGAACCGCTTCACGTCCTGTACCGGCACCGAGTCGATCTGACCGCCAGTGCCCAGGAAGATCGAAACCACTTGCTGCTCAACGGGCATCGGCTCGTACTGCGGTTGCTTGAGCAGCTCCACCAGGCGCTCACCCCGGGCCAGCTGCTTCTTCGACGTGTCGTCGAGGTCGGAGGCGAAGGCGGCGAAGGACTCCAGTTCGCGGTACTGCGAAAGGTCCAGCCGCAGCGAGCCGGCCACCTCTTTCATCGCCTTGATCTGAGCCGCACCACCGACTCGGGACACCGAGCTACCCACGTTGATGGCCGGACGGACACCCTGGTTGAACAGGTCGGACTCCAGGAAGCACTGGCCGTCGGTGATCGAGATGACGTTGGTCGGGATGTACGCCGAGATGTCGTTGGCCTTGGTCTCGATCACCGGCAGAGCGGTCAGCGACCCACCACCGAGATCGTCGGACAGCTTCGCGCAACGTTCCAGCAGCCGCGAATGCAGGTAGAACACGTCACCCGGGAACGCCTCACGGCCGGGCGGGCGGCGTAGCAGCAGCGAGATGGCCCGGTAGGCGTCGGCGTGCTTGGTCAGGTCGTCGAACACGATCAGTACGTGCTTGCCCTGGTACATCCAGTGCTGCGCGATCGCCGAACCCGTGTACGGCGCAAGCCATTTGAAGCCGGCCGACTCCGAGGCAGGAGCCGCGACGATGGTGGTGTAGTCCATCGCGCCGCCCTCTTCCAGCGCTTGGCGGACCGCGGCGATCGTGGTGCCCTTCTGCCCGATCGCCACGTAGACGCAGCGAACCTGGAGCTTCTCGTCGTCGGTCTCCCAGTTCTTGCGCTGGTTGAGGATCGTGTCGACACACACCGCGGTCTTGCCCGTCTTGCGGTCGCCGATGATCAACTGACGCTGTCCGCGGCCGATGGGAGTCATCGCGTCGATGGCCTTGATCCCGGTCTGCAACGGCTCCTTCACGCCCTGCCGCTGCACCACCGAGGGCGCCTGCAACTCCAGAGCCCGCCGGTCGTCGGTGTCGATGTCGCCGCCGCCGTCGATCGGCTGCCCGAGCGGGTTCACCACGCGGCCCAGGAAGCCGTCCCCGACCGGCACCGACAGCACGTCGCCGGTCCGCTTGACCTGCTGGCCCTCTTCGATCTGCTCGAAGTCACCCAGGATGACCGCGCCGATGTCGTGCTCGTCCAGGTTGAGCGCCACCCCCAGCACACCGCCCTCGAATTCGAGCAGTTCCTGGGTCATCGCCGACGGCAATCCCTCGACGTGGGCGATACCGTCACCGGCATCGACGACAGTGCCGACCTCCTCGCGAGAGGTGTCGGAAGTGAACGAACTTACGTACTCCTCGATCGCGCTCTGGATGTCGTCGGCGGAGATTGTCAAGTCGGCCATAACGTTTCGTCTTCCTACTTGGGTTCTGACTAGTTCGTGTCTTCGGTCGGGCTGGGCGGTTAGTCCGGTAGCTGCGCCTCGGCGGCGGCAAGACGAGACTTGAGCGTGCCGTCGATGACCTCGTCACCGACGGTGATCAACAGTCCGCCCAGTAGCTCCTTGTCGATCTGCAGTTGCACGGCAACCGGGTGCCCGTAGATGCGGCTCAGCACTTCGACGAGCCGCTGGTTCTGCGCATCGCTGAGTTCGGCCGCTGCGCTGACCTGCGCGACGAGTTCGCCGCGGCGCGCCACCGCCACCTCGGCCAAGAACAGCACGGCCTCGTCGGCCGGCTTGCCTCTCAACAGCTCGATGGTGTGCGACAACAGCGCGGAGGTGACGGCGTTGACGCGGCCGCTGGCGCTGTCGAGCACCTTGCGCAGCAACTCGGCCCGACCTTCGACCGGGGTTCGCTGATCGCCGAGCAGGATGGCCAGTCGCGGCTGAGTGTCGAGGATCCGGGAGAACCGGAACAGCTGGTCTTCGACCTCGTCGATCTTGTCGTCGTTTTCGGCGACCGCGAGCAACGCCTGCCGGGACACCTGCTCGATCGCGTCGACCAGATCGTCGTTGGCCGACCAGCGTTCGGACACCGCCGCACGGAGCAGCTCCAGAGTGGGGTCACCGACCTTGCCGTCGAACAGCCGCTCGACGAGCTGGACGCGCGGCGCCGAATCCTCCGACGGCACACTCAGATACCGGAGTACGACCGCTTCGCGGCCGAGCAACTTGGCCACCGAGACGAGCTCGTCGGCCAGCGTCGTCAGGCCTTTCTTGTCGAGGTCCTTGGCGAGCGACTCGAACTTGTCCACGGAGTTCTTCAGGGCCAGCCGGCTGGCGGAGCGCATCTTGGCCGCCACCGGGGACTGCACGTCGCTCGGCTCGGGCGCCATGTCGTCGAGTTCGTCGAGGAAGCGGTCGACGGTGGAAGCCTGCTGCTGCTCGTCGGCGACGAAGTTCTGCACCAATTCCCTTGCCTGACGCACCGATTCGTGTCCGAGTTCCAGACGGAGCTGCCGGATCATCTGTGCCCGAAGCACACCGATCTGGCGGCTGCCCTGCGCTTTGACGCGTTCGGCGTCGGACTCGGCCTGCGCCTGCAGCTGTTCGGCGATGCGTTCGGAGTCGGCTTTGGCTTCTTCGATGAGCCGCTCGGACTCGTCTTTGGCCGATTCCACCGCCCTGGTGTGCGCGCGTTCGGACCGCTCGAGGCGCTCGGCCGCCTCTTTCGAGTCTTTCAGCTGCTGACGCACCATCTCTTGCCGGTCTTTCATCATCCGGCGCACCGGCGGCACGACGTAACGCCAGACGAGCAGCACGATGGCAACGAATCCGATCAGCTGTCCGATAAATGTCGACATGTATTGGCTACCTAGTCGCTTCTGAAGTCGTAGCTGTAGGAGTGATCTCGACGCCGACGATCCGGCTGGCCAGCGTTGCCGACATGGAACCGACGTTGGCGCGCAGATCCATTTCCACGGCGTCGCGCTCCCGCTTCAGTTGCTCGTTGGCCTGCGCCAACGTGTCTGCCACATGCCGCTCGGCTTCCGAGCGCGCCTCGTCGATGACCTTGCGACCTTCGGTCCTGGCGTCGTCCCGATAGGATCCCGCCTGGACCCGGGCCTCCTTCAGCGCTTCCTCGTAGTCGGCGTCGGCGGCAGCGAATTGCTCGGACGACTTCTTGTTGTCGGCCTGCGTCTTCGAGACCATCGCGTCGCGTTCCCGAAGCACTCTCAGTATCGGCGGCACGACAAAGGTGCTGATCACGCCCAACACCACCAGGAAGATGGCCAGCACGAAGAAGAAGGTGCCGTTCGGGATGAGGAAGTTCTTCTGGCCTTCTGCTACGAGGTCGACAGCCGAAGCAAGAAGGCGCACTTCGCCTTCAGGACCCATCACAACGATTACTGGGCACCTGGAGTGGCAAAGACGAACAACGCCATGAAGGCCAGGTTGATGAAGTAGGCGGCCTCGACCAGACCGACGGTGATGAAGAACGGCGTGAACAGCCGTCCCTGCGCCTCGGGCTGGCGCGCAACACCGGCGATCAGTGCGTTACCGGCAATACCATCGCCGATACCCGCGCCGATGGCGCCGCCGGCCATGATGAGCCCACCGCCGATAAGGGCGCCCTGAAGAATTTCGGGAGCTGCTGGCATTGTTTCTCCTCCTTGATAACTGGTAGCGGTCTACCAGGATTTTTCTAGTGGTGGTCTTCGTCCAGTTCCATGGATTGACTGAAGTACAGGACTGTCAACAGCGCGAAGATGAACGCCTGAATCGCGCCGACGAACAAGTCGAAGGATTTCCAAATCGCGTTGGGCAGCCACAAGATGTAGGGCGGGAACATCGCAATCAGTGCGACCAGGATGCCGCCGGCGAAGATGTTGCCAAAGAGTCGGAGCGACAACGAGATCGGCTTGGCCAATTCTTCGACGACGTTGATCGGCGCCAGGATTGCCACGTGCCCCTTGAGCACCTTGACCGGGTGGCCGATGATGCCGCGCCGCCAGATCCCTGCGGCGTGATAGCAAACGAAGACGAAGAGGGCTAGCGCCAGCACGTAATTGATGTCCGATGCCGCTGCCGAGAGCCACTCGGTCGGCTTTTCACCGTCTTTGTACTGCAGCGGAAGGACCGAGAGCCAGTTCGAAATCAAGATAAAGACGAAGATTGTCACCGCGAGCGGCAGCACGAAGGGGGCGACCCGCATCCCAATAGCGGACTCGACCTGGTTGCGCATCTGGATGGTGACGGCCTCGAAGAACAGCTGCACGCCGCCCGGAACATCGCTGGAGGTGACCTTCGATTTCAGCCAGAACGCCAACGCAAGCACGATTACCGCGGCGATAGCCGTCGAGTAAATGGTGTCGGTATTGACGGTCAAGCCCAGCCATTTGGCCGTGTGGTGCTCGCCGACCTCGATCTGGGCGGCGGCCAAGATCGACTCAGTCATCACCGGTGCCTCTTTCCTCAGTCCGTTCCGATCCGGTCAATACCCCGCTCGGCGGCGTTTCATGCTGCTCATTCAGGTTTGCGGTCCGCAGCTTCTTCCACACCGGCAGCGCGGTCGATGCCACCAGCAGCAGCTGGAAGATCGCCAGGCCGAACACCACGCCCAATCCTTCGGGGCGGAAGATGAAGGCGATGATCAGCGCCAGGATGGTGATGACCGTGACTCGGGACGCCGAGTTGATCGCCATCGACCTCTTCAGCGGATGGTCGCGTGCGGTGATCGACTCCACCGAACGACGCACCAGAAGAGCGTTGAGCAAACCCAGCAGCAACCCGACACCCAAGTACACCCCGACCATCGGGTTGCCCACGTAGCCGGCTATCGCCGTCGCGACCGCAGTCAGGACCAGGCTGATGACGAAGAGGCGCACGGGGCGGAAAGCAACAGCGGGAAACACCAACGGCGCGTCCTGCGCTGGTGTCGTCACTGCAGCACCTCAATCCCGGGTTGATGGAGCGTGAACCACATCACTTGCTGATTCGTGGCCCGCCGAGCGTATCGCAAGGCTCGCGCTGGACTTTCCCAAGGGGTAGCTCCCTGTGTCGGTCGTCGAGCGGCGCGGCCGGATACACATCCGACAGGCCGGGGGGCCGGCAACCCGCGATGGTTATTTCGGGGTTCTACCAGCACCGTATCACAAACTAGCGACAGCTACTACCGGCTGTCGTAGTCGGCCTCAGTCCTCGTCCCAGTAGTCGTCGCGGCGCCGCAACAACGGAATCACCGTCGCGATACCGGCGACGACGATCGCGCCCAGCATCACCGCAGCGGTGTGCCGCGGGTCGAAAAAAATCGTGCTCGCGGCGCCGAATGCGACGATGCCCACCCACAAGTAGATGAGCAGGACCACCCGTCGATGCGAATGCCCGATCTGCAACAGCCGGTGGTGCAAATGCATCTTGTCGGGTGTGAACGCGCTGCGGCCCGCCCGGGTGCGTCGCACGATCGCCAGCAGCAAATCCAGCATCGGCACGAACATGACCGCCACCACCAGCAGGAACGGTGACAGCAGAGCAAACACGTCGCGGGCGCCGTAGGCGTTCTGGGAGATCGGACCGGCGGCCGTGGTGGAAGCCGCAGCCAGCATCAGGCCGATCAGCATCGACCCGGAATCGCCCATGAAGATCCGGGCACGGTGGAAGTTGTGCGGCAGGAAGCCCAGGCAGGCACCTGCGAGAACGACCGAGATCACCGCCGGCGGGTAATAGAGCACGTCGCCGCCGTGGTCGCGCAGCAGGCCCACCGAGAACACGCAGATGGCCAGCGCGGTGATGAGCCCCAGTCCGGCGGCCAGCCCGTCCAGGCCGTCGACGAAATTCATCGCGTTGACGATCGACACGGTCAGCGCCAAGGTGAGCAGGATCGAAGAGGCCTGATCCAGCACGATGGTCCCGACGCCGCCGACCGGGATGTAGAGGACGCTCCAGGCGACGCCCATGGTGACCAGCACGCTGGCGGCGGTGATCTGCCCGGCGAACTTCGTCAGCGCATCCAGGCCCCAGCGGTCGTCGATCAGCCCGATACCCATGATCACCGCACCGGCGACCAGCACCGCGGGCATGCCGGTGGAATAGACGAATCCGCGGGTGAGAGCCGGCAACTGAGAAGCCAGGAACACCGCGGCGACCACGCCGAGGAACATCGCCAGCCCGCCCATGCGGGGAGTGGGCGTCACGTGCACGTCGCGTTCGCGCGGATAGGCGACCGCGCCCAGCCGGGTGGCCAGCACGCGGACCGGCCCGGTCGCGAAATAGGTGATGATCGCCGCGGTCAGGCCGACCAAAGCGAGTTCACGCAGCGGGACGCCGGCGGTGCGGGGCGCGAGGGCGAGCAAACCACCGGCAAGGCTGGTCACGTCGCTGGACACCACGAGAGGCTACGTCACCAACCTGAGTCTCGTGCCGCGGCCTTTCGCTCGCCGAACGTGTGGCGGTGGCTGCAACCCGGGTTCGCCTTCGTCGAGCGTGCAGTGACTGCGAAAATCGACCGAGATTTTCGCAGTGGTTACACGTTGGGCAAGTCGCCGGCGAGGATCTCGGCGTCCACGCCGAGCACCTCGGCTATCCGCGCGACGCTGACCGGCCCCTCACGCAGGATGCATGGCGTCTTCCCACTCAGGTCGAGGATCGTAGACGCGGCCTGCTGTGCGGCCGGGCCACCATCGAGGTAGACGTCGACGAGGTCGCCGAGTTGGCGTCGTGCCTCGTCGACGTCGCCGGCGGCAGGTTGACCGGAGATGTTGGCGCTGGACACCGCCATCGGTCCGACTTCGCGCAGCAACTCGATGGCCACCGGGTGCAACGGCATCCGCAGCATCACCGTGCCGTACGCGTCGCCGAGATCCCATTGCAGCGAGGGAGCCTGCTTCACCACCAGGCTCAGCGCCCCCGGCCAGAACGCGCGCACCAGGTCGCGCGCGCCGTCGGGCATGCCGTACACCAGGCCCTCGATGGTGTGCCAGGAACCGACCAGGACGCCGACCGGCATGTCGCGGCCCCGGCCCTTGGCCGCGAGCAGCGCATCCACCGCGCCGCGATCGAACGCATCGGCACCGATGCCGTACACGGTGTCGGTCGGCATCACGACCAGGCGACCGGATTTGAGCGCGTCCACCGCGGAGGTGATGCCGCGCACGCGCTGGTCCGGGTCGGCGCAGTCGAAGACGTCGCTCACCTTGGCCTCCTGCGGGCGGTGACGAACCGCGGCCGTCCGGTCAGATCGTTCCGTGCCACGATGTCGTCGAAAAGGTCTGTGCTGTCGATGCATTCGACCGTCGACGCCGACGTGGTGTCGTCATGCTCGACGGCGAACAAGCCACCGGACCGCAGCCACCGGCCGGCGAGGCCGACGACGTCGTGGATCACCGCCATGCCGTCCGGTCCACCGAATACCGCGTGGTGCGGATCGTGCTGCGCGACTTCGGGTTCCAGCACAGCGTCATCCGGTACGTAGGGCGGATTCGCGACGAGCAGGTCCACCTGTCCGTCCAATTCGGGTAGCAGTCCCTGCGCACCCACGTCCGCGTGCACCAATTCCACGTTGGCACCTTCTGCATTGCGTCGTGCGTACACCAAGGCCGCCTCGGAGTCGTCGACGCCGATCACCCGCGCCGCTGGCCGGTGCCGGGCCAGCGCAACCGCCAACGCGCCGGATCCGGTGCACGCGTCGACGATCACGGGACGCTCCGGAAGTGGTTGTCCCATCGCCCATTCCAACATCGCCTCAGTCTCCGGTCGCGGAATGAACACACCCGGACCCACGTGCAGCAGCGTGGGGCCGAATGCCACGGTTCCGATCAGATGCTGCAACGGCACGCGGCGCGACCGGGCGGCGACGGCGTCGTCATAGCGTCCGAAGAACTCCTCGCCTGGAACCTCGAGCAGGGCCAGCCGGCCGCGGTCGGTGCCGGCGATGTGCGCGGCCAGTTGCTCGGCATCGCAACGCGCAGAATCGATTCCCGCTTCGGCCAACAGCGTCGTAGCGCAATCGATTGCCTGCCGCAGCGACTTCATGTCGCCTGTTGCAACCGGGACTGTTTGTCGGCTTCGCTCAGCGCATCGAACAACGCGTCGAGGTCACCGTCGAGAACCTGGTCGAGATTGTGGGACTTGAAGCCGATCCGGTGATCGGTGATCCGGTTCTCGGGGAAGTTGTAGGTACGGATGCGTTCGCTGCGGTCCACCGTGCGGATTTGGCTGGCCCGATCGGCGGAGGCGTCGGCAAGCGCCTGTTCCTCGGCCAGCACTTGCAGGCGCGCGGCCAGCACCTGCAACGCTCGGGTCTTGTTCTGCAACTGGGAGCGTTCGTTCTGGCAGGTGACGACGATGCCGGTGGGCAGGTGGGTGATTCGCACCGCGGAGTCGGTGGTGTTGACGCCCTGACCGCCCTTGCCCGACGACCGGTACACGTCGATGCGCAGGTCTGACTCGTCGATCTGCACCTCGCCGACTTCTTCGGGCTCCGGATAGACCAGCACCCCGGCCGCCGAAGTATGCACGCGCCCTTGGGATTCCGTCACCGGCACGCGCTGCACGCGATGCACACCGCCCTCGAACTTCAGCCGCGACCACACCCCGTCCGCGCTGTCACCCTTGCTGGCGATGGCCAGCGTCGCATCCTTGTAGCCACCCAGATCCGACGTGGTCTCCCCCAACACCGTCACCGTCCACCCGTGCCGTTCGGCGTAGCGGATGTACATCCGGGCCAGGTCGGCGGCGAACAGTGCCGATTCCTCGCCGCCCTCACCGGATTTCACCTCGAGCACGATGTCGTCGGCGTCGTGCGGGTCGCGCGGCGCCAGCATGTCGGTGAGTTGGGTGTCGAGTTCGGCGACCCGGGCCTCCAACTCGGGGACCTCGTCGGCGAACGACGCGTCGTCAGCGGCCAGCTCGCGCGCGGTCTCCAGATCCTCGCGTGCGGACACCAGTTTGCGGTGGGTCGCGACGATCGGGGCCACCCGGGCGAACCGGCGGCCCACTTTGCGCGCCTCGTCGGCTTTGCTGTGCAGTTCGGGATCGGCCAACGCCCGCTCGAGCTCCGCGTGCTCGGCGAGCAGGACGTCAATCGTCTTCACCGGCTGCGTCATCTCACCTCCTCAAGCGGTCCCTGCCCCGAACGCGAACCGACGCCCGGCCTGCGCTCGTGGTGCACAGTTCGGGCGTCGGTGAGCCGGCTACTTGTCGCCGGCTTCGGTCTTGTTGCGCTTGCCGTAACGCTTCTCGAAGCGGGCCACGCGTCCGCCGCTGTCGAGGATCTTCTGCTTACCGGTGTAGAACGGGTGGCACTGCGAGCAGACCTCGGCCACGATCCGGCCACCCGGCTTGGTGCTGCGGGTGGTGAACGTGTTGCCGCAACCACAGTGGACTGTGGTCTCCTCGTAGGCGGGGTGAATGTCAGTTTTCATGCTGTCCTCTTCGCTGGTCGAGCGCCCATTATGCCAGGTCAACTCCCTGCTCCCCAAAACAGTGGGGGCAAGGCCGGTATTCCTGCCGGGTCAGTCGTTGTCCATGTTGCCCGGTGTCGTCTTGGACACCTGGACCAGGAACTCATAGTTCGTCTTGGTCTTGCGCAGCTGCGACATCAACAGGTCGATGGCCTGGTGGGAGTCCAGACCCGAGAGCACCCGACGCAGCTTGTGCACGATGCCGAACTCGTCCGGCGAAAGCAGCAGCTCGTCCTTACGGGTGCCGGACGGGTTCACGTCGACCGCCGGGAACACCCGGCGCTCGGAGATCTTGCGGTCCAGCTTGAGCTCAGCGTTACCGGTGCCCTTGAACTCCTCGAAGATGACGGTGTCACCGGTGGAGCCGGTCTCGACCATCGCCGTGGCGATGATGGTCAGCGACCCGCCTTCCTCGATGTTGCGGGCGGCACCCAGGAACCGCTTGGGCGGGTACAGCGCGGTGGAGTCGACACCACCGGACAGGATGCGGCCCGACGCCGGCGAGGCGTTGTTGTACGCGCGGCCCAGTCGGGTGATGGAGTCCAGCAGCACCACGACATCCTTGCCCTGCTCCACCAGGCGCTTGGCGCGCTCGATGGCCAGCTCGGCGACTGAGGTGTGATCTGACGGCGGCCGGTCGAAGGTCGAGGCGATGACCTCGCCCTTGACCGAGCGGGTCATGTCGGTGACCTCTTCAGGCCGCTCGTCGACGAGCACGACCATCAGGTGGCATTCCGGGTTGTTGCGGGTGATCGCGTTGGCGATGTCCTGCAGGATGGTCGTCTTGCCCGCTTTGGGCGGCGACACGATCAGCGCCCGCTGACCCTTGCCGATCGGCATGATCAGGTCGATCACCCGGGTGGTCAACCGGTCCGGGGTGGTTTCCAGGCGCAGTCGCTGGTTGGGGTACAGCGGCGTCAACTTGCTGAAGTCGGGACGCTTCTTGGCGTCCTCGATGGAGCCGCCGTTGATGCTGTCCAGGCGGACCAGCGGGTTGAACTTCTGCCGCTGGTTGGGCTGCTCGCCTTCTTTGGGTACCCGAACCGCGCCGGTGACCGCGTCACCGCGCCGGAGGCCGTTCTTGCGCACCATGTTCATGGAGACGTAGACGTCGTGCGGACCGGCCAGGTAGCCGGAGGTGCGCACGAAGGCGTAGTTGTCCAGGACGTCGAGGATGCCGGCCACGGGCTGGACGACGTCGTCTTCGCGCAGCTCGGTTTCCCCGCCCCCGCCTTCGCCGGTGCGCTCACCACGGCGCCTGCGGTCCCGGAACCGGCGGCCCCGGCGACCCTGCCGCCCGTCGCCGTCGTCGTCGCCGCCCCGCTGGTTGTTGCCCTGCTGGTCACCGTTCTGGTCGTTGCCCGAGTCCGACGAGCGCTCCTCGTTCTTCGGCGGTTTCTGGTCGCGCTGACCGGTGGAAGTGTCGTCGCCGTTCTCTTTGCTGGCGGCCGCTCCAGCGTCGCGGGAGGCGCCGCGACGCTCCCGCCGCGGTGCGTCGTTCTTCTGCTCGTCCTGCACAACGCCTTCGGCCGGCGGCGCCGTCTGCGCCGTGGCGGTGTCGGTGGCGTCCTTCTGGCGCGGCGCATCGGCCTGGTCGGCTTCCGGCGCGGCCTTGGCGGGCGGCGGTTCCGACGACGTGCCGTTGGCCTGTCCCCGGCTTTCCTTGATCGCGGCGATCAACTCGTTCTTGCGCATGCCCGATGTCCCTTTGACACCGGCTTGATTGGCCAGAGCGCGCAATTCGGGCAGCACCATGGTGGCTAGCGACCCGCCCGGCGCGTTGCTCTTGACCTCTGGAGAGTCTGTGGTCACGACGTCCGACAGCTTTCCGCCGTCGGCGCTTTCGCCAGCCGTGATGAGGTCCGTATCAGTCACGGATTTCCTTTCTTGCCCCGCTGCTCACGTCAAGCGGGGGTTTCCTGCATCGGACGATTATTCAGGCAAGTGCCGAGTGCGCCCAATCATCGACTCTGAAACGGTGATCGCCAGGATTGGCGACGAATCACGAGAAGAATTGGTGGTTGTCCTAGCGTCAAGGCAGTATGGATGCAGATGCTGCGATTGCTGGACGGCTCCGAGAATAGCCCGCTTCCTGGCGGGAAGCAAGAAAACCCGCCGCCGCACTGTGGATCATCCTGCGACCGTGACACCCGGCTTCCAGCGAACTCCGTCGCCCGCCGTCATCTTCTTGATGACGAATCCGTTTGCGGCCCCGTATTCGACCGCTTCACCTGGTAACTCCGGTTCGGTGCCGAGCGCGATGAGCGACGGCCCGGCCCCGGACAGGGTTGTCGCAATGTTATGACGTCGCAGCAGCTGCAAATATTCCGCCGACGACGACATCGCGGGAGCGCGTTGCGGTTGGTGGAGAACATCTTCGGTGGCAGCCATCAACAGATCGGGCCGTTCGGTGAGCGCGACCACCAGCAATGCGACGCGACTGACGTTGAACCGCGCATCCTCGTGGCTGACCTGGGCGGGCAACAGGACTCGCGTTTCCGCGGTCGACGATCGCTCCTCGGGGATGGCAGCGAACAGATGGATATCGGGATGCAGGCGCAGCGGCACCGCGGAGTAGGTAGTCCGGTCGCCGCGGTGGTCCGCCCAGGAAACCACCGCACCGCCCAGCACCGCGGCCGCCGCGTTGTCGGGATGCCCTTCGAACTCCGAGGCCAGCTGAATCAACTGAGGTTCACTGAGCGGTGGCGAATCTGTCTGGGCAACAAGGCCGTTGACTGCGGCGAGGCCACTCACCACAGCCGCCGCCGAGGAACCCAGACCGCGGGAATGCGGAATGTCGTTGCGGCAGCGCACCACCAGCCCGTCGGCACGGAAACCGGTGGCCTGCAGGCCGCGCTGAACGGCGCGTACCACTAGATGCTCGGGACCCAGCGGCACTTGACCGGCACCTTCGCCCTCGACGGTCACCTCCAGGCCCGAATCCGTTGTCTCGAGCACGATTTCGTCGCACAGGCTCAACGCCATGCCCAGACTGTCGAAACCCGGGCCGAGGTTGGCGCTGGACGCCGAGACTACGGCGCTCGCAACCAACCCCGCGGGCAGCGTCTTCGTCACCGCTATCCGAGCCCCAGTTGTTCGACCACCAGGACCGGATCGACCGGCAGCGGAGACACCGCCGGCATGTCCTTGAGGGCGGTGTCGGGGTCCTTGAGGCCGTTGCCGGTCACGGTGCACACCACTGTCGAGCCGCGCGGCACCCAACCGTCCTCGACAGACTTGAGCAGACCGGCGATGCTGGCCGCCGACGCAGGCTCGACGAAGACGCCTTCGAGGCTGGCCACCAGGTGGTATGCGGCCAGGATCTCCTCGTCGGTGGCCGCCAGGAACCGGCCGTCGGACTGCTGCTGGGCTTCCACGGCCGCCGTCCACGACGCTGGGGCGCCGATGCGAATGGCGGTGGCGATGGTCTCCGGATTCTTGACCGGCTCACCGTGCACCAGCGGCGCCGCACCGGCAGCCTGGGTGCCCAGCATCCTCGGCAGCCGATCGATCACCCCGTCGCGGTGATATTCGGTGTAGCCCTTCCAGTACGCGGTGATGTTGCCCGCGTTGCCGACCGGCAGTGCGTGCACGTCCGGCGCGACGCCCAGCGCATCGACGATCTCGAACGCCGCGGTCTTCTGGCCTTCGATACGTACCGGGTTGACCGAGTTGACCAGCGAGATGGTCGGGAAGTCGGAGGTCATCTTGCGGGCCAGTTCCAGGCAATCGTCGAAATTGCCGTCGATCTGGATGATCTTGGCGCCGTGCATGACCGCCTGCGCCAGCTTGCCCATCGCGATCTTGCCCTGCGGGATCAGCACCGCGCAGGTGATGCCGGCGCGGGCGGCATATGCCGCGGCCGATGCCGAGGTGTTGCCGGTGGACGCGCACAGCACCACTTGCTGGCCGCGGGCCAGCGCGTCGGTGACGGCCATCGTCATGCCGCGGTCCTTGAAGGAGCCGGTGGGGTTGAGGCCTTCGACCTTCAAATGGATAGTGCAACCGGTTCTTTCGGACAACCGGGGCGCCGGGATCAGCGGTGTACCGCCCTCGAACAGGGTGACCGGGGTCCAGTCGTCGCCCACCGGGAGTCGGTCCCGGTAGGCCGCGATCAACCCCGGCCAGGGTTGGTGGACGACCGTCCGGCTCATAGGTCCGTTCCTTCCAGTCTCAACACGCTCGCCACTCCCTGTACCACGTCCAGGTCGGCAAGCGCCTCAACGGTTTCCGACAGTGCGGCGTCGGTTGCCTGGTGGGTGACCACGACGATGCGTGCCCCGATCCGTTGACCGCCGTCGTCGGTCACGCCTTCCTGACGGACCTCGGCGATGCTCACTTCGCGCTTGCCGAATTCCGCGGCCACCGCCGACAGCACGCCGGGCTTGTCGGCGACGTTCATGCTGACGTAGTAGCGGGTGGCGATGAAACCCATTGGCGCCACCGGGAGTTGGGCGTACTTGGATTCACGCGGCCCGCGACTGCCCAGCACCCGGTTACGGGCGGCCATCACCAGGTCGCCGGTGACCGCCGATGCGGTGGGCGCACCACCGGCCCCCTGCCCGTAGAACATCAGCCGTCCGGCCGCTTCGGCCTCCACCACGACCGCGTTGAACGCGCCGTTCACCGAGGCCAGCGGATGGTCCAGCGGCACCAACGCCGGGTAAACCCGGGCCGAAACGCGTTGCTGGCCTTCGTCGGTGGTGATGCGCTCACAGATGGACAGCAGTTTGATGGTGCAGCCCAGGGATTTCGCGGACTCGAAGTCCGCCGGGGTGATCTTGGTGATGCCCTCGCGGTACACGTCATCGGCGGTCACCCGGGTGTGGAAGGCGATGGATGCCAGGATCGCCGCCTTGGCCGCGGCGTCATAACCTTCGACGTCGGCGGTGGGGTCGGCTTCGGCGTAGCCCAGCGCACTCGCATCGGCCAGCGCCTGCTGGTAATCGGCTCCGGTGCTGCCCATCTCGGACAGGATGTAGTTGGTGGTGCCGTTGACGATGCCCGCCACCCGTAACACCGTGTCCCCGGCCAGCGATTGGGTCAGCGGGCGGATCACCGGGATCGCCCCGGCGACCGCTGCCTCGAAATACAGGTCCACGACGGCGGTTTCGGCGGCCTTGGCCAATTCTCCGGTGGACGTGGACAGCAATGCCTTGTTCGCCGTCACCACGGACTTGCCGTGTTCGATCGCAGTCAGGATCGCCTTGCGGGCCGGTTCGACCGGGCCCATCACTTCGACGACGATGTCGACGTCGTCGCGGGAGACGAGTTCATCGATGTCGTCGGTGAGCAGTTCGACGGGCACCCCGCGGTCCTCGGCCACATGGCGCACCCCGACGCCGCGCAGCACCAGTGGGGCGCCGATGCGGCCCGCCAGATCCTCGGCACTCTCCTCGATGATGCGTACGACCTCACTGCCGACTACGCCCAACCCGAGTACCGCTACGCCTACGACTTTCTCGTTATCGGGCACGGTCACCTCACTTCCAAACTCAGCAGGTCGTCGACCGTCTCGCGGCGCAGGATCACCCGGGACTTTCCGTCACGCACGGCCACCACGGCGGGACGGCACACCATGTTGTAACGGCTCGACAAGGAATAGCAGTAGGCGCCGGTCGCGGCCACGGCAACGAGGTCACCGGGCCGGATGTCGTCCGGCACCCAGGTGTCGCGAACGACGATATCGCCGGTCTCGCAATGCTTTCCGACCAGACGGGCCGCGGTGGCGGGCGCGTCGGACAGACGGGACACCATCCGCACGTCGTACTGCGCGTCGTAGAGGGCAGTACGGATGTTGTCGCTCATGCCACCGTCGACGCTGACATAGCGGCGGTGCGCGGTCGAGCTCACGTCGACGTCCTTGACGGTGCCGACCTCGTACAGCGTGATGGTGCCCGGTCCAGCGATGGCGCGGCCGGGTTCGACCACCAACCTGGGGGTGGGCAGTCCGACGGCGGCGGACTCGTGGCCGACGATGGCGCTCAGCTTGGCCGCCAGGTCGGCGATGGGCGGCGGATCGTCGGATGGTTGGTACGAGATACCCAGTCCCCCACCAAGATCCACCGTTGACACCTGCGCGGTCTTGTCGACCCCGAATTCGGCGACAATGTCGCGCAGCAGCCCGATGACCCGGTGTGCGGCGATCTCGAAGCCGGCGACGTCGAAGATCTGGGACCCGATGTGGCTGTGCAGGCCGACCAGGCGCAGGTGGTCGGCGGCGAACACCTGCCGCACCGCGGCCATGGCCGCGCCGCTGGCGACCGACAGTCCGAACTTCTGGTCTTCGTGCGCTGTGGAGATGAACTCGTGGGTGTGGGCCTCGACACCGACCGTGAGACGCACGAACACGTCCTGCACGATGCCCGCCTCGCCGGCGATGGTGTCGAGCCGTTCGATCTCGGTCACCGAGTCCAGCACGATGTGCCCGACACCGGCTTTTACCGCCGCGGTCAGCTCGGTAACCGATTTATTGTTGCCGTGCAACGTGATTCGCTCCGGCGGAAAGTCAGCGTGCAGCGCAACGGCCAATTCGCCACCGGTGCACACGTCCAGGGACAGGCCCTCTTCCTCGATCCAGCGGGCTATCTCGCTGCACAGGAATGCCTTGGCGGCGTAGTGCACGTTGGCTCCCCCGCCGAAGGCCGCGGCGGTCTCTTGGCAGCGGGAGCGGAAGTCGTCCTCGTCGACGACGAACAGCGGGGTCCCGTACTGCTGCGCGAGGTCGGTGACCGTGACCCCGGCGATCGAAGCCACTCCGCTTTCGTTACGAGAAGTGCTGCGCGGCCAGACATTTGGCGCCAGGCGCAGCAACTCCTCGGCTGACTGCGGGCGGGGCGGGCTACCTGCGTGCCGGGCATCCTCGGCGTGCCGGGGTCCGGCGGGATGGACGTTCACATTCTCTCCGGCGCGCTGACTCCGAGGATGGCCAATCCGTTGGCGATGACCTGGCGGGTGGCCTGGCACAGCGCCAGCCGCGCGGTGTGCAGGTCGGTCGGCTGCTCGTCACCCTGCGGCAGCACCCGGCACGAGTCGTAGAACCGGTGATAGTCGCCCGCGAGGTCTTCCAGGTAGCGGCAGACGCGGTGCGGTTCTCGCAGCGACGCAGCCGTTTTCAATACCCGCGGGAACTCGCCGATGGTGCGCAGCAGCGTGCCCTCTTTGTCGTGACCGAGGAGCTCGAGGTGCGCCGTGTCGGGGATCAGGCCGAATTCGGCGGCGTTACGGGCCAGCGCGGACAGCCGGGCGTGGGCGTACTGCACGTAATAGACCGGGTTTTCATTCGACGCCGACGACCACAGCGCCAGGTCGATGTCGATCGGGGTGTCCACCGAGGAACGAATCAGGCTGTAGCGCGCGGCGTCCACGCCGATCGCCTCGACCAGGTCGTCGAGGGTGATCACGGTGCCCGCGCGCTTGCTCATCTTGACCGGCTGGCCGTCGCGCACGAGGTTGACCATCTGCCCGATCAGCACCTCGACCGTGGCCGGGTCCTCACCGAACGCGGCAGCAGCCGCTTTGAGCCTGGCGATGTAGCCGTGGTGGTCGGCACCGAGCATGTAGATGCACAGGTCGAAGCCGCGCTCCCGCTTGTCCAGGTAGTACGCCAGATCCCCGGCGATGTAAGCCGGAATGCCGTCGCTCTTGATCACGACGCGGTCCTTGTCGTCACCAAAAGCGCTGCTGCGCAACCAGGTTGCGCCGTCCTTCTCGTAGATATTGCCGGTTTCGCGTAACTTGTCGATCGCCTGCTCGACCCGGCCGCTGGTGTGCATTGAGTCTTCGTGGGTGTAGACGTCGAAGTCGGTGCCGAATTCGTGCAGTGATTCCTTGATGTGGGCGAACATCAAATCGACGCCTATTTCCCGGAACGTTTCGAGCATCTCGCCGTCGGGCAGGTCCAACGCCTCGGGCGCCTTCTGCAGTACCTGCGCGGCGATCTCGGTGATGTAGGTGCCTGCGTAGCCGTCTGCGGGAGGGGGCTCACCTTTCGCTGAGGCGACCAGGGATTGAGCGAAGCGGTCGATCTGCGCGCCGTGGTCGTTGAAGTAATACTCGCGGATAACGTCGGCACCCTGCGTCGTCAGCAACCGGCCGAGCGCGTCGCCGACGGCGGCCCAGCGGGTGCCGCCGATGTGGATGGGCCCGGTCGGATTGGCCGAGACGAACTCCAGGTTGACCTTTAGGGCCTTCAGGGCGTCGGAGTGGCCGTAACCTGCGCCGGCATCGATGACGTCGTTGACGATCTTGGCCTGGGCCGAGGTCTCCAGGCGCATGTTGATGAAGCCCGGTCCGGCCACTTCGGCTGCGGCGATGCCGTCGGTCTGGACAAGCGCGTCGGCGAGCCATCCGGCCAGCTCACGCGGGTTTGCGCCGACCTTCTTGCCCAGCTGCAAGGCCAGGTTGGAGGCGTAGTCGCCGTGCTCGGGGTTGCGCGGGCGCTCCACGGTGACCGTCGCCGGCAACGCGGACACGTCGAGGCCATGCTCGGCCAACACCGCGGTGGCGGTGTTTTTGAGCAGCTCAGCGAGGTCGGCGGGGGTCACGAGCGTCCATCCTATTGGCTGGGGCGCGTTGGCTTCGAATCCATTACCGGTGGTCGGGCGGTCCCCGGGATGCGCTACTCTGGCGGGGCTTGTTTATGCCCTATGGCGCAACATGCTGTTCGTGCGCCCCCGTAGCTCAGGGGATAGAGCGTCTGCCTCCGGAGCAGAAGGCCGCAGGTTCGAATCCTGCCGGGGGCACCCAGAGAAACCAGCTTTCACCTGCGGTTTATCGCAACACCCTCGATCGGCTGCCCCGCGAAACTGCGTTCAGCGTGACGACGATGTCACAACTGCGCCAAACTCTGTCCAGCGGAGCGGAGCGCGTCGTCCTGGCTGTGGGCGTAGAGGCGGGCAGTGATAGAGGCGTCAGCGTGCCCGAGCAGCGCAGTCCCGCGGGAGTGGCGGGCATCGTGCAGCCGGTGCGAACGCACACCGGTCGCCTTGGCCAGCTTGAGCCAGATCCGCGTGAGGGTGTGGGCCGCGTTCGGCTGTCCCACTGGTTTACCGCGACGTAGCCGCTGTCGGCGTGCGCCGGCCACAACGATAGCCGCTTCCTACGCATAGCAACGGACGCGCTTGAGAACCGCGACCAGGTGCATGAATGGTGCGAAAGCAGAGACGCACAGCCATGCCTCAATCGCGCGTGCTTTTCAGCCAATTCGCCGAGCTGACACGCAGATTAGAGTCCCCCTCGTATCATCTATTTGGCCTCGACCGGGAAACGCTAGCTATAGGGTTTCGGTGCATGAGGTGGCACTTCATCGCGGTTTTGCTCTTGGCGCTCACCGGTTGCGCGGCCGACCCGAGCAGGTCAGCAGCACCCGGCGGCACCTCGTCGCCCCCCTATGACGGCACGGCATATGCGAAGCAAGTATCAGACGCGGTCCTTAGTGGCTTGTCGACTGACGATGGCATGGCAACGTCGTTCACCGATATGTGCCAAACACCTGTCGCGTGGGCATGCGCTATTGCCAAGATCGAGTCCGAGGCGCCCGGCAGCGTCAAGGTGACGTTGCAACCTCAGCAAATGTGGATATCGAAAACCAACGAGAGGGACTACTACAAGTTCGGGGAGGAAGTCGCGCGGGGTGTTTACAACTTCGCGGAGGCAGCAGGTGAACCAGTGGCGGGCGGAGGTTGGCGTAAGTTCGTCACGCCGCCCAGCCGGGTCGACGTCTATGAGTCGAACGGTGGACTTGCCTACATGTCGCCGGCGTCGTTTCCAGGACGGTGAAGCAAGTTCAGAGGGTCGGAAATAGGTCTACAAAGTCACGCCCATGCCGGCTGGGCGTTGCAAATTGCGTTGGACACTGGCCGTGAGCTTTCGCGGCAGACTCGCCATGGTCGAACCAGTTTATGCGCGCACCTTGCCGAGGAGTCAGAAGCGTCTGCTCAGAAAACTCGAGGAAGCTACCCGGGAACTCCAGACGTCCCCGTAAAGCTCTCCGACAGAGCACCACCAGTGGAGAACGGTCAACACACTTCATCAGCGCATAAAGCAAAGACCCACGTCTGGTTTCGGCCGGCCGACTTAGCTCCGGCAGCCGCAAGAGGCGCACTCGCCGTGCAGCCGGCGCATCCTCATCAACTCGATCGAAAACCGCCTTGCCGCAGGGCCATAGGAGCGCCAACCGATGCATATCACCACAAGATCGGCACCTTCGCAGTTAGGCTAAGGACTCGTCTCGCCAATTGCGTTCCAACTACGTTGAAGGACAACGATGAGATCCTCGATCACCCAGATGATGCGAGTGGGCGCTGTCGCTACTGTCGTCGTTATTGCTTCGGCCACAAGCGTTTTCGGAAACGCCGGCGCTGACCCTGCTAGCAACACGAGCCCCTTCGAGATCGTGAACAACACCAAGTTCGACCTGGTGTTCTGGGACTACAACAGCACTGCCAAATACCCGCAGTCAGGCCCTAATCACAACGACCACGTCAAGCCTGGACAGAAGTTCACCTTTGCTCTTCTACAGATGGAGGGCAGCCGGTCCGACAAGCGGAACAAGGGGCGCACCACGATCGTGGCCAACTTTCATTACGACACGAACGGAACTGACAGCCCGGCCGGCACCGCGACAATGGACATCGCGTTCGACGCGGGCGGCAATGACGTTTGGACCAGCTCGGTGAACTGCTGGGCGAGCAGGGACCGATCGTGCGATCCCCGACCGTCTCAACCGGGCAACCAGCTGTTCCCAGGCAATGTCGTCACCTTCTCGGGATAGCTTGGCCTTATTGCCCAACGACCTGGACTAGCTCGGTTCCCCTTCTACAGGCACCAGGGATAGCACCGATTACTCGGCGGCGGGTTGGCGCCGTCCCAGACCCAAGGTTCCGGAGGGCCGGGAGTGTTACGCGGAACGTTGCCCTTGCCGTAGTCGACGAAATAGAAGGTGTGGCAGATTGTCATGTCCCACACCATGTCCCGACCCGGCCCCGGCGGAAACGCCATGTCCTGCCCTGGACACCATTGGTATGGGCCCTGGTTGTCGGCGTGTGCGATTCCCGCAGGGGCCACAGCGCCGCTCGACACCAAGGCGGCTGTCACCAGCCCTGCGATGAATGTCTTCCTCATGGAGGTTCCTTTCCTGGACCGGCCGCCGCGTTGACGGCGGTGCAGTCAGTGCACACTCCAAGAACGACTACCGATCCCAACAAGACGCTCTTGCAATTGTCAGCTCACAAGCACACGATCAGTGGCGTGCCAACGAAATGAGAGTCGACGCCATGACCATCTGTCGGGTACTTTCAGCGGCCATATTCGCAATCGCCGCAGGGCCGTTGGTCGCGACGGCGTTGCCCGGCACCGCCGCCGCGTCGGCATTAGCTGACGGCACCTACAAGTTCGACTTCGACGGCACCAGGCAGACGGTCGACGGCGTACCGAAGCCGTCCGCCCCGTATTCCAGGTTGATCGCCATCCGTTCGGCGTGCCGGGCCAGCGGGTGCGTCGCGACCGCATGGGACACCTCGATCGGCCCCACCTGGCTGCAACCGCCTGAGGAGGGCGCCCTGGTGTTCCGGGAGAACAGAGACCAGTGGGTGGCGACCAGATGGAAGATGTTCACCTGCAACAGCACCACCAAGCAGGGCACGGAAACCCTTGCCTTCCAAGTGAAGTCGGACGGGACGTTCGTCGGGGTCAGTACCCAGTTGGAGGCACCGTGCGCTCCCATAGTCGTACCGTTCACCGCGACGCGGGTGGGTGACTTGTCGCCGGACGTCCAGGTGGCCGATCCCAATACCGCCTGAGCTCAGGGTATTTCAGCGACCAACCGGCCGACGACGTCGCCGGCTCGGAGTCGCTCGATGGCGGCGGGAATCTCGTCGAAAGTGATCGTTTCGGTGTGGATGGTGAGTTCGTCCGCGGCCATGTGCCTCAGCACCGCTGCCAGGGCACCGGTATGACCACCTCGTGCACCGCGCAAGGTCACTTCCTTGAGCACCAGTTCCGGAGTCGAAATCGTTGCCTCGTTGAGCCCGAGCCCGACCTGAATTACCCGGCCATGCACCCGAACCGCGCTGATCGCACCGGCGGTGGTGGTGCCGAAGCCGGCGAAGTCCACAATCACGTCGAGTTGGTGCGATGCCAACTGACGGACGTCTTCGACCACCTCGAGAACACCCTGCTGTCGGGCGAGGTCCCATACGTCGCGTTTGGGTTCGGCCGCGTACACCTGCGCGCCGGCCAGCACGGCGATGCGCGCCCCGGTCAGACCCAAACCGCCCAATCCGACGATGCCCACCTTCTCACCGGCCCGCACTTGCCCGACGCCCATCACGGCGCCGTAGGCCGTCTGGCCCGCATCCGTGGCGGTAGCGGCTTGGGCGAAATCAATCTGGTCGGGCAGTGCGATCAGGGCCTTGGCGGAACTGAGGCATTTTTCGGCGAAGCCTCCGTCGCTCGACCACCCCGGCGCGCCTGCCTTGCCCGACTCGATGACGACGCGCTCGCCGACATCGAATCCGGCGACGTCGGCGCCGACCGCCGCGACCACCCCCGCCACCTCGTGCCCAGGAATGATCGGCAATTTGGGCAACAACGGCGTCAGCGTGCCGTCGAGGAACCCGACGTCGCTGTGGCAGAGTCCCGCCGCCCGCACGTCGAGGACGACTTGCCCCGGTCCCGGTCGCGGGTCCTCACGCTCGACGAGTTGCAGGGGCTGGTTGGCGCCGACTAGTTGCCAGGCTTTCATCGCGTTCTCCCGGTTCGACGCAGACAACTATGCCGCAGACGACTGCGCCCGGGGCGGTACCACCGCGCCGCGGCCAATTTCACGCATGATGAGTGCAATCCGCCAGGCCAGCGCGCCGAACGACCGTCACGAGCCAATGCCTGCCACGTAAACCGCCGAACTCCGTTCGTCAGCTGGGAGTTTACTGATACACTTCGGCGATATTGTCCCTAGGCAACTAAACTCTGGCCCGAGGCGGGAGCATGAAACTCGACTTGCCGATCGCAGCGCTTGCGTTATCATTCGCGATTTGCGCTGGCACAGCGCCGCTTGCCCAAGCCGAGGGTTCCGCGATGAACGGCGCCTACCGTTACCTGGACGACGACGGCGACACCGCAACGTGGACCATCACGACCACCTGCACGCCACAATGCGTCGCCCATGTGACGACCGAACCGGGCCACGGCTTCTCCGCTCCGCTGGTCAATGGTCGCCACACCGTGACGCGGATGATTCCGGACGGCGTGACATGCCCCTCGTACTACCTCGGAGACAACGGCTCGCTTTGGGATGGCGGCACGCATCCGGTCACCGTCCATCAGTGGTGGGACCCGCGCACCCTGGCCGGCGAGGCGCACTTCGTGGAAAGCTCGGCGCCCTGCGGTATTCCGGACGCGCACGACACGTTCACGCTCACCAAAATCGCGTAGCCCTCGCGCCCCCGTGATCGACGTGGGCGCGACCCGTTGACGAATCACGTCTGCGCAGCGACAAGCACGGCATGATGGCTTTATGGCCCTGCGGCAACGCCCTGACCTGGTGGCAACCAAGCGCCGATCGCTGTTGCCCGTGCTGCGGTGGGTCGCCGTTGCCGGCACCGTGGCTGGCGCGGTCTTGTACTCCAACTGGGTGCTCGAGGTCGTCTTCACCCACACGCTGCCCGACCCCGACCTCTACATCAGCGAACTGGCCGCCGCCGACCAACCTTTCGGGGAATGGTTCCGCGCCGGCGATCTGGCCGCCGCCGCCGTCCTGGTGCTCGCGGCGACCGCCGCCATGCTCGGCGTCCCGGCCACCCGTTGGAGCACCAGAGGATGGTGGGCCCTGGTGGTCTTCGCCCTTGCGACCGTCTTGGACAGCACCGTGTGGGTGCTGGTGTGCGCTCCCAGCTCGAACGCCAGCTGCAAAGCCCGTGAGGCGACGGGCACGGTCCCGATCGGCCATCAACTGCACTGGCTGAGCAGCGGCGTGGTCCTGGCCGCGGCCTTAGCATCACTGTTGGCTTTCGCGGTGGCCGATCGCCGCGAAAACGCGCCGACATCGGTGCGTCGCCTCGGACTGTTCATGCTGGCCGCCCTCAGCGGAACCGCGATACTGACCGGCGTCGCCATCGTGATCGACAGCGCCGACGTCGTGGGCGCGGTAGGGATCGCCCAGCGCGCAGAACTGGTCGCCTTCGCAGGCTGGCTGATCTACGTTGCGCTACGCACCGCCCGCGTCCGCATCGGAAACGGCCCATGACCGGCCGCTTCGAGATCGAGGTCGCCGGTCACCGGGTGCAGGTCCTCGTCGACGGCAGCAGCGGTCCGGTCGTGGTGTTGTGCAGTGGCCTCGGGGGTCGCGCATTGCATTGGCGGGACACCGTCGCCGAACTCGCCGAAGACCACACTGTCGTGCGATTCGACCGGCCCGGCATCCCGGTAGCACCGGGGGCCGAAGGGCGTTACACGATCCGAGCCGAAGCCGACCGGATCGCGGGTGTACTCGACGGGGTGTGCAAGTCCGAGCCAGTTGTGGTGGTGGGGCACTCGGTCGGCGGCTTCTACGCCGAAGCGTTCGCCCGCCTGTATCCAAACCGCACCCGCGCGCTGCTCCTGCTCGACTCCAGCATCGCCGCCGATCGCCCGTGGCGCCCGGCGCTGCCGCTGCGGCCCAAGCTGCTCGCCGCGCGTGCCACCGCCACGGTGCTGCGCAGACTGCACCTGCAGGAACCACTGACCCGCACCGCACTGATGCTCCTGCAACGTCGACGGCCCGGCGGACTGGATGCCGAGATGATGCGCGAGATACGCGAGGCCGCACGGCAACCCGAAGTTGCGGTCGCGTTGCTCGCCGAGCATGCCACCTACCACGAGCTGGCGGTCGAACTGTGCGCGCTGCGGCCTCGCTACCCGTTGCCGCCGGTGCCGCGCATGGTCGTCACGGCCCATACGGGTTGGCGCACCCGCTGGTGGCGCGACAAGCAGATCCGTTTGGCCAAAACCCTTGGAGCAGAACATGTCACGGTTTCTCCCGCGGGACACCATGTGATGGTCGAGCGACCGCGTCGCACCGCCGATCTCATCCGCCTGATCGCAGGCGCGAGCGCGCCGTCAACGTCTTCCAGCGGGGGGATCCGGTCACGCTGACCGGCGAAGTGGATTTCCTGGACAGCTCCGTGTCCTGCGGTCTGCACGACCACCGGGATTCGTAACCGGCCTCCCGCAAACCCTCCTCCAAGGATTTCTCAAGAACTCCCCAAGGGCTGCCCTGGACTGTTGTCTGCAACACCCCGCTTCGGCGGAGGAGACATACGCCAGGGAGGGACACCATGTCGAACCGCAACCGCCGCCACCTGCGGCCCGTCCGCGACATCACCGAGCCGCAATTGCGGTTCCGCACCATCCACGGTCACCGCCGCGCATACCGCATCGCCGGCTCCGGCCCGGTGATCGTGCTGCTGCACGGCGTCGGCGACAACTCCACCACCTGGAGCCCGGTGCACGCCAAGCTTGCGCAACGATTCACCGTCATCGCGCCCGATCTGTTGGGCCACGGCGAGTCGGACAAGCCGCACGCCGACTACTCGCTGGCGGCCTTCGCCAACGGTCTGCGTGACCTGCTCACCGTGCTCGACATCGACCGCGTCACCCTCGTCGGGCATTCCCTGGGTGGCGGCATCGCCGCACAGTTCACCTACCAGTACCCGGAGTTCGTCGAGCGCGTCATCCTGGTCAGCGCCGGCGGTGTCACCAAGGACGTCAGCATCGCCCTGCGTTTTGCCGCCATGCCCTTGGGCGCCGAAGCGCTGTCCATGCTGCAGGTGCCCGGTGCGCTGCCCGCCCTGGAACTCGTTGGCCGCACCATCGAAAACGTCGTGGGCTCAACGCGATTCACCCGGGACGTGTCCAGCCTGCCCCGGTTGGCCCGCGGGCTGGCCAAGCCCGGCGCCGTGGCCGCGTTCGCCCGGACGCTGCGCGCAGTCGTCGACACCCGCGGCCAGTTCGTCACGATGCTGGACCGCACCTACCTCATGCAGGACCTTCCGGTACAGATCATCTGGGGCGAAGACGACATGATCATCCCGGTGAGCCACGCTCGGCTGGCCCACCAGCAGATCCCCGGTTCGCGTCTCGAGATCTTCGAGGAGTCCGGCCACATGCCACATGACGATCACCCGGACCGTTTCGTGGCGACCGTCGAGCAGTTCATCGACTCGACCGAACCGTTTGCCTACGACCAAGAGCTGATGCAGAAAGCGTTGCAGACCGGTGTCCGTCAGTACGCCGACTTCGAGGCTGCCGAGGACCTGGCCTAGGTGTTAGGCCAGACCGAACGCAAGAAGCCTCCAAGGATTCGTAGAGGATCCGCCAAGCCCGATCACCGAAGCTGACCTTGTCCGACATTGAGACGAAAGGCAACGATCATGCGGCTGTTCTGCTTTCACCACGCCGGCGGCGGCGCGTTGGTTTTCAATGCCTGGGTCAAGGCGCTGCGGCCAGCCGTCGAGGTGGTCCCGGTCGAGATCCCCAACCGCGAGCGGTTCGCCACCATGCGCGAACTCGTCGATGAGGTGATCGCCAAACTCGGCCCACTGCTGGACGAACCGCACATGTTCTTCGGTCACAGCTTCGGCGCCATGCTGGCTTACCGGCTGGCCTGCGTGCGTGCCGCGGCCGGCGCTGAGCAACCGCGGGCGATCTTCCTGTCGGCCTACGCCCCGCCGAACCGCCAGCTGCCGCTGCACGTGGTGGACCAGCTGGACAACACGCAGCTCGCGGCGTTCCTGGCCGAGATGGGCCTGATGCCCGCCGGTCTGACGCGCTGGCCGACTCTGCACGAGCAGGCGCTGACGATCACCCGGCACGACTTGAAGCTGCTGGTGACGGTCGACCAGGAGACCGACGCACCCGAACTGTCCTGCCCGATCCACGTCTTCGGGGGCAGCGAGGACCCGATCGTCAAAGAAACCGACCTGCACGAATGGCGGTCCCGGACGAAGGCGGACTTCTCGGTGCGGATGTTGCGTGGCGACCACTTCTACCTGCGCAACCGCAAACCGCTGTTCGAGACGCTGCAGCCATTGATGTCGACGATCGCGGCCGCTTGAGTGGTTGTTGAGCGCATCGGTCAGACTGGGTCGATGCGTGCTTCCTATCCGCTGCTGGCGGCAGCAGTGGCTGCCGGCGTCGCGTTGGCGGCGCCTGCCGCGGCCGCGCCCGGTGACAATTCCGACCAACCGGCCCCGGCCGGTCCCGTCTCCGGCGGCTGGATCCCCGACGGCCAGCAGCTCAGCCCGTTCGATCTGTCCGACCCGGCCGTCAGCCGGCTCGACCCCGCCCTGCTCAATGCTCTCGAGCGGGCCACCCGCGCAGCCGCGGCCGACGGCATCACCGTCGGTCTCACCTCGGGATGGCGCTCACCGCAGTTCCAGCAGCAACTCTTCGACGACGCCGTCGTCACCTACGGCAGCGCCGCCGTCGCCAGCCAGTACGTCGCCTCGCCGAGTGTCTCCAAGCACGTGATCGGCAAGGCGGTCGACGTCGGTCCTGGCGCCGCCGACTCCTGGCTGATTGCCAACGGCCCGGCGTACGGGTTGTGTCAGATCTACGCCAACGAGATCTGGCACTTCGAGCTGGCGTCCGACTACGGCGGTGCGTGTCCGCCGTTGCGGCCCAACGCCGCCGGCTGACCTGCCTGTCAAAACCGCTGCGCCGCAAGTGATTTCAGCGGTTTGTTCGAGCACGGGCGCAACTCCTTCGCCCGTCCGAGCATTGGTGAACGGTACGTCTCGGTCACGCCAAGGATCCATCAAGAATCCGTCAAGGCGCAGTGCTGAGTATTTGGATAGCGCAACCAGCGTCCACCACCACCAGCAGCACAAACGGAGTACCAAATGTTCACTCGCCGCTTCACCGCATCCCTGGCCGGCACCACCTTGACCGCCGCCGCCTTCGGTCTGGCCGCCCTCGGCCTCGCCGGCACCGCCAGCGCCAACTCAGTCGACGACGCGTTCATCGCCCAGATCGAGGCCGACGGCATCCAAGCGCCGAGTGTCGCGCGCGCCATCAGCGAAGCACACACCGTCTGCAGCGAACTCAACGCCGGAAAGCCGAGCAAGCAGGTCATCGCCAACGTCGCGCAGCGCACCGGTCTGAGCAACAGCGGCGCCAACACCTTCGCCGTCGACGCCGCCAATGCCTACTGCCCGCAGTACGTCACCACCACCTGAGCACGACCAATCACAATGCGGGGATCTTCGGATCCCCGCATTGTCTTGTTGCGCTCAGGTTTTCGCCCGGAACGCCGCAACCGGCATCTCCACGCTGCCCCGGCACGGGCCGTTCAGGATGTCGGTGTGCCAGGTGCCGCGCAACGACCCGTCCGGTTGCGGTGTGTAGTAGGCCCACGACTTCGCGGGCGCCCAAATTTTGGAAACCCCTTCTCCCATATAGCAATCCCACTGGAAGTCGAATCGCTCGACCCATCTCGCTCCGTCCCAGGTGTAATGCGAGGGCACGGTGATCGTCGGATTGTTGGGGGTGGGCCCGTCGTTGGCGGTGGCCACACAGGTGGTGGCCGAGCACGCCGTCGAGAAGAGATAGTCGGCGCTGAAGGTCGGCTCGGCCTGACTTGCGGCGACGCTGGTGCCGTGTTTTTCGACCGCATATCGCACCAGGGAGTACTTTCCCGTCCACGACGGCGTCGCGGAATGCGCCGCAGGAGCACCGAGCATCGCGGCAACGGCGAGCATTGCCAATGCTGATCCCAGACGCACCGTGTCGATGCTGGCGCATGCACGACGCAACGAGGTATCGGCGCGTCATCGACCCCGCAACAGAAACAGTCCGTAGGCGGCGATCGACTGAGCGTCGGCGATGACGCCGTCGCGGATCATGCCCTCGACGTCGGGCCGCGGGAACCAGGCACTGCGCATGTCCTGTTCTTCGTGCTCGCGCTCGGCTTCTCCTTCGGATATCCCGGTGGCCAGAAACACCCAGCCGCGTTGACTGCTCATACCGGGCGCGACGTCGAGCTGACCCAGCACCTCGAAAGAGGCTGCGCGCAAACCGGTCTCCTCGCGCAGCTCCCGCTCTGCCAGGGCGGCTGGGTCGAGGTCAGCAAGCCCGGGAGCGGTTCCCTGCGGAAACTCCCAGCGCCGTGCACCGAGGGGGTACCGGAACTGCTCCACCAGCCGCAAACGCGTTCCGTCGTACGGTATTACGAGCGCATAGGTCGGCTTGTCCACCACGGCGTAGATGCCGGGGCTGCCGTCGGGGCGGCGGATCTCGTCTTCGCGTAACACCATCCACGAGTTGCGGTAGATCTCACGGGAAGCGACAGACTCGATGTAAGGCACTCGCCCAGTATCGCCGCGGTCCCTGAATCGGGACAAGCGACGGGCCGCAATCCCTTTACTCGACTCCGGTTGCGGCACATCGAGATTGGTCACCCGTCGGATGACGATCCGGTTGCCGGTCTTCCGGGGCAGGCACAACGGTCATATCATCTCGCCCAGAAGCACGTTCGGACGGCTCAGACTGGCACGGTGGCCGGTTGTCACGTTCAGCCGGCGAACGCTCCAGTTACCAGAGGGTGGGTGTCGATGCCGGACGACTTGCGGACTGGCCGGGACACGGCGCGACACATCATCGTCAGCGGTGACAATGCACTGGCCCTGACCATCATCGAAGAGCTCAACAAAGTCGGTGCGAACGTCGTCATGCTCGACGATCACGACTTGGGCAGCACCATGCTCGACGACGCCGAAGCGATCGTCTGCGCCGGCAGCGACGACGCACACAACCTCGAAATCGCTTTGCTGGCAAGGACGATCAACCCCGGCGTGCGGGTCGTGGCGCGACTTGCCAACGACGTGCTCCGCGAAGCGGTGGCGGCCGACAACGGACCGGGCGCCATTCTGGACGTCGCCGATCTCGCGGCGCCCTCGGTAGTCGAAGCCTGTCTGGGGCACACCGCGCATGCCTTCGAGGCGGCCGGCATGGAGTTCGTCGTCTCGGCGGCTGAGGCCCCACGCGACGCGACCCTGCGGGAGATCTACGGCGACCTGGCACCGGTGGCGGTGATCCACGGCAAGGCGTCACCCGACCCGGGCGAGGTGGTGGCATGCCCGGGACGGGATCAAGCCGTGCACGCCGGCGACTGTACGGCGATGATCGGCAGCGCCGACGAGCTGGCCGCCCGCGGCATCACGGTCCCGTATCCCCCGCCCCGGCGGACCCGACGGTCGCGATGGCGTCAGGTCGCCGATACCGCACGTGCCCTGCGCAACGACGTGAACCCGATGTTCTACCGCTCGCTATGGGCGTTAGTGGTGCTGTTGGTCGGATCGACGGTCCTGCTGCGCTACACCTACCGGCTTCCACCCGGAATGACGTGGGTCGACGCGCTGTACTTCAGCACCGAGACCGTCGCGACCGTGGGCTACGGTGATTTCAGCTTCATCAACCAACCCACCTGGCTGCGGCTGTTCAGCATCTTGCTGATGTTCGCCGGCGTGATCACCACCGCGGTGCTGGTCGCGTTCCTCGCCGAGCTGATGATCACCCGCCGCCTGCTCAGTTCGGCCGGCCCGCGCAAGGTCCGGTACCTGAGCAACCACGTCATCGTCGTCGGGCTCGGCTCGTTCGGCATCCGGGTGGCCAGCGACCTCACCACCGCCGGATACGACGTGGCGGTCATCGAACGCGACGAGAACAACCGCTTCCTGTCGACCGCGGCCGAACTCGACGTGCCGGTGATCTTCGGAGACGCCACCCTGCGCCAGACCTTGGAGTCCGCCAACATCGAGCAGGCCCGTGCGGTGGCGGTGCTGACGAAGGACGACATGGTCAACATCGAGATCGGTATCGTCTTGCGCGAGATGCTCAGCGTCCGTTCCGAATCGGGAGTCGAACGACCACATGTCCCGCTGGTGCTGCGGGTCTACGACCGCTCGCTGGGGTCTGCGGTGGCGCAGCGATTCGGCTTCGAAACCGTACGCTCGACCGTCGATCTGGCCGCGCCGTGGTTCATCGGCGCCGCCATGGGTTTGCATGTGCTCGGGACATTCTCGGTCGGGCAGCGTTCGTTCATGGTCGGCGGGATGCACGTGTCGGCGGGCAGCGAACTCGACGGCGTCCCGATGCACGAACTGTCCACCCAGACCCGCGTCATCGCGATCACCGAGCCCGACGGCCAGGTGAAACTGCATCCGCGCCGCGACGCCCGGTTGCAGGGCGGGGACACCGTCTATCTCGTCGGGCCGTACCGGGAGCTGCTGACGGCGCTACGGAAAGGGCAGGCCATGGAGTCCGACATGCTGTCGGAGGCGGGATAGTTCAGAAGGCCGCTGCGACGTCGGCCGCCCGTCGCAGTTGCTCGATGTTCGAGCTGGTGGGGATCAGATGCACCTCGTCGGTGCCGATGTCCGCGAACCTGCGTAGTACCGCGACCAGCTCGTCTTCAGTGCCGGCCCAGCCGGTCGTCGGCGCCATGGCGTCGACGAACTCCGCAGGTATCCAGTTCATGTAACGGCGCAAATGACGATGCACCTGCGCGCGGGCCTCCTCCGGGTCGCCGAAGGCGAACCAGAACGAGGTCGCCAGATGCGGTTTGGGTTTACCGGCCTCGGCCCAGGCGTCGCGGGCCACGTCGAAAAGCTCGTCCTGTCTGGCGACGTCGAGGTCCAGGGTGGTCCCGGCGAGCCCGTCGGCCCAGGTTGCGGCGCTGCGGACGGTCTTGGGTCCGATGGTGCCGACCATCAGGCGCGGACCGCCCTGCTGCACCGGCAACGGCCCCACCGGGCGCACCGAGTCGGTGGTCTTCTCACCAGCCCACACGCGCTTCATGACCGCCACCCTCTCGGCCATCCCCCGCATGGTCTGCGTCTTGACGTCGGCGCCGACGGCGTTGTAGTCCTCGTGGCGTCCGCCCACCCCGATGCCTACCGTCAAGCGACCGCCGCTGAGCACGTCACCGGTCGCCAGCGCTTTGGCCAACATCACCGGGTCGTGCAGCTGCGGCACGATCACCGTCGTCACCAGCCGCACCCGCTCGGTCCAGGCCGACACCGCGCCGAGCAGGGTCAGGCTGTCGGGGTTGTCGAAGGCGATCCGCTCGCCCCAGCACAACGAGGAGAACGGGCCCTCGTCGATGCTTGTTGCCCAATCTTTGAGCACGGTCGCATCGAGGTCGGGCTCCATCACCGGCATGGTCATACCTACTTGCACACGATGATTCTGGCAGCATGGGGCGGATGGCCTTAAGCAGCACGTCGATTGCGCATGTCCGGCTGACCGTCACCGACATCGAGCGGTCCCGGCAGTTCTACGAGAGCGTGTTCGGCTGGCCGGTACTCATCGAAATACCGGAGAACGCCGACGAAGCCACCCGCGCGCGACTCGGCTTCCTGTTCGGTGGCGTCATCTACGACCTGGGCGGCGGGTTGCTGGGGTTGCGACCGGTGGGCACCGATGAGTTCCACGAAGATCGCACCGGTCTGGATCACATCGCGTTCCGGTTGGGCAGCAAAGACGAATTGGATTCTGCGGCAGCGCATCTGGACGAGCTGGGGATCGCACACGAGCCGATCAAGGACATCGGTCCGTCCTACATCCTGGAGTTCCGGGACCCGGACAACATTGCGCTGGAGCTGACCGCGCCGAAGTAGGGTGGGGTCAGGGCATGCTGGCGTACAGCGGTGCCCGCTCGCGCGGGAGGAAAGATGCCAATCAGTTTCAACCACACCATCGTCGCGGCCCGGGACAAGCGCAAGTCCGCCGAGTTCCTGACCGAGTTGTTCGACCTGCCCAGCCCGACGCCGTACGGTCCGTTCCTGGTCGTCACGCTCGAACACGGCGCCTCCCTGGACTACGCCGATGTTGCCGACAGCGACGAGATCCGGCCGCAGCATTATGCGTTCCTGGTCTCCGAAGAGGAATTCGACACGATCTACGGCAAGATCACCTCGCGCGGGCTCCCGCACTGGGCCGATCCTGGCGCAGGTCGGCCCGGTCAGATCAACACCCGCGACGGCGGTCGCGGAGTCTATTTCAAGGACCCGGACGGGCACGCGCTGGAGATCCTCACCCGGCCCTACGGCTCCGGCTAGTCCCGCGTCGCACCGTGCCGGTGGCTCTCCTGGTCCCGGTAATCGTCGGCCATCTTTGCCACATGATCGGGCAGGGTTGCCGTGGCGACGTCGGCGATCGTCGTCTCTTCGAGCACCGAGCGCATGCTGGCGCGCAGCGCCCGCCACACGTCGGTCAGCGCGACCGTCGGCCCGGAGTAGGGCAGGTCACCGAGCCCGATGTCGCGGACGCTGGCCAGCGGGCCGTCGATGCAGCGCAAGACGTCGGCGATGCTGATCTCGGTGCCGGGTCGGGCCAACTCGTAGCCGCCGTCGCGACCCCGTTGGCTTCGGACCAGACGATCGGTGCGCAGGTTGGTCAGGATGTCGACCAGGAACTGCGACGGGATGCCTTGGGCCTGGGCCAGATCTTCGGTCTTGACCAGGGTGCCGACCGGGACCGTGGCGAGCTGCACCATCGCCCGCACGGCGTACTCCGCTTTGGCCGACATCCGCATGGTTTACCGATTGTGCCACTCGCCGTGTCCCGGGGTGACTAGGCGCCCAACTCGAGCATGTCGATCACGCTCTGCGCCTGTTCCTCGATGCTGCGATCGGCGCTCAGCCGCAGATCGGGGTTCTTCGGCCGTTGATACGGACTGTCGATGCCGGTGAAATGGGTGATCTCGCCGGCGCGGGCCTTCTTGTACAACCCCTTGGGGTCACGTCGCTCACACTCCTGCAGGGGGGTGTCGCAGAACACCTCGAAGAACTGAAATCCCGCGTCGGCGTGGACCTTCCGTGCCATCTCACGGTGTTCGGCCAGCGGGCTGATGGCCGGCACCAGCACGATCTGGCCGGAGTCGGCCAGCAGCGTGGCCACGTGCGCCAGCCGACGCAGGTTCTCCGCTCGATCGAACATGGAGAAACCCAGATCGGCGTTCAGGCCGTGGCGCAGGTTGTCGCCATCGAGAACGTATGCGGGAACACCCTTTTCGAGCAGCCGCTGCTCGACCAACATTGCCACCGACGACTTACCGGCTCCTGAGAGTCCGGTGAGCCACACCGTCCGGCCCTGGATCGCCCGATCCGCGGCGGTGACCAGTGACTTGTGCCGCACCGTGTTCGGGCTGGCCTGCTGCGCCGCGACGTCACGCAGCACCATGCCGGCAGCGACCGTCCCGTTGGTGTCGGGATCGATCAGGATGAACGAACCAGTGCTGGCGTTGCGGGAGTATTCGTCCAGCAGCAGCGGAACCTGGGTACGCACCGTGATACGGCCAAGTTCGTTGAGCTTCAACGCTATTGCCGTCTTGTCGCGGTGCAAGGTGTTGACGTCGAGCCGATAGTCCAGCGCGGTCACGCGGGCGCGGGTGGTGCGGGTGGTGTGCTTGATGACGTAGTCGCGGCCCGGTTCGAGCGCCGACGTGTCTGCCATCCAGCACACGGTGGCGTCGAACTGTTGGGCGACCCTGGGTTGGTTGTTGGTGCGGGCGATCATGTCCCCGCGGGAGATGTCGATGTCGTCGGCCAGGCTCACCGACACCGCCATCGGCGGAAAGGCTTCTGCGACAGGCCCGTTGGGGCCGTCGATAGCAGTGATCCGGGTGGTCTTGCCGATCGGCAGGACGACGACCTCGTCGCCGGGACGCATCACCCCACTGGCCACAGTGCCCGCATAACTGCGGTGGTCCTGGTGCTCGTGGGTGTGCGGGCGGATGACGTACTGGACCGGGAAGCGAACGTCCACCAGGTTGCGGTCGCCGGCGATGAACACCTCTTCCAGGTGCGAGAGCAGCGCCGGCCCCTCATACCACGGTGTCTTGTCCGACTTCGTCACCACATTGTCGCCGTGCAGGGCCGACATCGGGATGGTCGCGACGTCCTGCACGTCCAGGCGTGCGGCGAAGGCGTGGAACTCGTCGCGAATGGCCTCGAACTTCTCTTGGTCCCAGTCGATCAGGTCCATTTTGTTGACCGCGAGCACGATGTGCTGGATGCCCAGCAGCGACGCCAGGAAGGCGTGGCGCCGGGACTGTTCCAACAGACCGTGGCGCGCGTCGACCAGCACGATCACCAGCTGCGCGGTGGACGCACCGGTCACCATGTTGCGGGTGTACTGAATGTGGCCCGGCGTGTCGGCGATGATGAATTTCCGCTTGGGAGTGGCGAAATAGCGGTAGGCCACATCGATGGTGATGCCCTGCTCGCGCTCGGCCCGCAGGCCGTCGGTGACCAGCGCCAGGTCGGTGTAGTCGTGGCCGCGGTCCTTCGAGGTCTGCTCGACGGCCGCCCACTGGTCCTCCATGACAGCCTTGGAGTCATACAGCAGACGCCCGATCAGGGTGGACTTGCCGTCGTCGACTGAACCGGCGGTCGCCAGCCGTAGGAGGGTGGTCATCAGAAGTACCCCTGCCGTTTCCGGTCTTCCATACCGGCTTCGGAGATCCGGTCGTCGGCGCGGGTTGCGCCCCGCTCGGTGAGTCGGGACACCGCAGTCTCGGCGATGACTTCCGAGACCGTGCGGGCCTCGGACAGCACGCAGCCGGTGCAGGTGACGTCGCCGACGGTGCGAAACCGCACCCATGCCTCGAACACTCGCTCGTCGGCTCGCGGCTGCAGGTGCCGGTGCACCGCCAGCAGCATGCCGTCGCGCTCAAAAACCTTGCGGCGGTGGGCAAAATAGATCGACGGCAGCTTGACCCGCTCGGCGCCGATGTAGGACCAGATGTCGAACTCGGTCCAGTTGGACAGCGGGAACACCCGGATGTGCTCGCCCTTGTGATGCCGTCCGTTGTAGAGGTTCCACAGTTCGGGCCGCTGATCCTTGGGGTCCCACTGGCCGAACTCGTCGCGGAAGCTGAACACCCGCTCCTTGGCGCGTGCCTTCTCCTCGTCGCGGCGGGCGCCCCCGAACGCGGCGTCGAACTTGTTCTCGCCGATGGCCCGCAGCAGCGTCACGGTCTGCAGCGGATTGCGCGACGGGATGGTCTCGACGACGCGCCCGGCGTCGATGTCCTCCTGCACCGAGGCCACCACCAGGCGCACGCCGGACTCCTGCACCAACTCGTCGCGGGTGGTGAGGACCTCGTCGAAGTTGTGTCCGGTGTCGACGTGCATCACCGGGAACGGCAACCGCCCGGGACGAAACGCCTTGAGCGCCAAGTGCAGCATCACGATCGAGTCCTTGCCGCCGGAGAACAGCAGCACCGGCCGCTCGAACTCGGCGGCGACCTCGCGAATGATGTGGATCGCCTCGGCCTCCAGCGAGCGCAGATGGCTCAGCTCGTACTGGCCGGCAGCAGGACCGGCAGACAGGTCAGTCGTCATCGGCTTTCATTTCTGGCAAAGTTGGTTGGATTGACCATATTTATGGTCATTACATAGAACCAGGCTCGGCCGGTGGGTGTCAATGGCGCGTTTCTGGCGCGTTTCTTGGGGCGAGCAGACGCAAAAGCCCCTCGTTTCGGGACGAAACGGGGGCTTTTGCGTCTGCTCGCGCTAGAGGGTGACCTCTTCGAGCTTGCCGGTCGCGACGTCGAAGATGAACCCGCGCAGCGACGTGTGCTTGGTGACGAACGGGCTGTTCTCGATGCGGCGCAACGACTGCCGGACATCCTCGGCCAGATCCGAGAACGCCTCGGCCGCCCACGGCGGCTTGACACCGCTCTCCTCCTGGATGCTGCGCTTGAAGTCGTCGTCGGTGAAGGTGAGCATGCCGCAGTCGGTGTGGTGGATCAGGATGATCTCCTCGGTGCCGAGCAACCGTTGACTGATGGCCAGCGAGCGGATCGCGTCGTCGGTGACCACGCCGCCGGCGTTGCGGATGACGTGCGACTCGCCCTCGTTGATGCCCAACACGCGATACACGTCGATGCGCGCATCCATGCAAGCCAGCACCGCGACGTGTTTGCTCGGCGGCAGCGGCAAGGGACCGTTGAAGTCGCTCGCGTAGTTGGCGTTGTTGGCCAGATAGTCGTCGGTAACCGTCACGCAAGTCTCCTCGGGTTTGCTGCGTCGATCGCTGCCGCGCTGGATCTTAACAATCGGACCGCCGGATTACACCGGTGTGGATCAGCTGGATCGGAATGTCCGAGCGTGCTCGACGGGCTGGATCGTTACCCTGTCCCAATGCGGCAACAGGGTCGGGCATGACGCGATTTCTCTTGCGTCGGTTGCTCAAGTACATAGTGCTGTTGGCGCTGTCTTCCTTCCTGACCTACAGCGTGGCCTCACTTGCGTTTTCACCGTTGGACAGCCTGCTGCAGCGCAATCCCCGCCCGCCGCAGGCGATCATCGACGCCAAAGCGCACGATCTGGGCTTGGACCAGCCTTTTCCGATTCGCTATGCGAACTGGGTTTCCCACGCTGTGCAGGGTGATTTCGGCAAAACCGTCACCGGCCAACCCGTGGGCACCGAACTGTGGCGCCGCGTCGGAGTCACCCTGCGGTTGGTGGTCATCGGTTCGGTGATCGGCACGCTGCTGGGCGTAGCGCTGGGCGCCTGGGGCGCCATCCGCCAGTACCGACTCAGCGACCGGGTCGTGACCATATGGGCATTCGTCACGCTGAGCACGACGTCGTTCGTCCTCGCCACGCTGTTGATCATCGCCGCGCTGCGAGTCAACTGGGCGCTGAGCATCCAACTCTTCGACTACACCGGGGAGACGTCGCCGGGGGTGGACGACGGGAGCTGGGCGGCCGTAGCCGACCGGTTGAAGCATCTGGTGTTGCCCACGCTCACCCTGGTGCTGCTCAGTGCGTCTGGCTATAGCCGCTACCAACGCAACGCCATGCTCGATGTACTCGGCCAGGATTTCATCCGTACCGCGCGCGCCAAAGGGCTGACCCGAGGTCGCGCGCTGGTCAAGCATGGCCTGCGCACCGCACTGATACCCATGGCCACGCTGTTTGCCTACAGCGTTGCCGGCCTGGTCACGGGCGCCGTCTTCGTCGAGAAGATTTACGGCTGGCACGGCATGGGCGAATGGTTCATCCGCGCCGTTTCTACTCAGGACACCAACATCGCGGTGACCATATCGCTATTCACCGCCATCGCAACATTGCTGGCAGGCCTGCTGTCTGACATCTTCTACGCTGCGCTCGACCCGAGGGTACGAGTGTCATGACCGTCATCAACCAGGCGACACCGACGCAGTTCACCTCACGTCGCACTCTGGTACTGCGGCGGTTTCTGCGTAACCGCTCCGGGGTGGTGGCGCTGGTAATCCTGGTCATGCTGTTCGTCGGCTGCTATGCATTGCCCCCGGTGCTCCCCTACTCGTATCAGGATCTCGACTTTGATGCGTTGCTACAGCCGCCGAATACGCGGCACTGGTTGGGCACCAATGCGATAGGCCAGGATCTGCTTGCCCAGATTCTGCGCGGTATGCAGAAGTCGATGCTGATCGGTGTCTGCGTCGCGGTGATCTCGACCGGTATCGCCGCGACCGTCGGGGCCATCTCGGGATATTTCGGGGGATGGCGCGACGCGGCGCTGATGTTTGTGGTGGACCTGATGCTGGTGGTGCCGTCTTTCTATCTGATTGCCATCATCTCGCCGCGAACCAGGAGCTCCGCGAACATCATCACGCTGGTGGTGCTGCTGGCCGGCTTCGGCTGGATGGTCAGCTCTCGCATGGTGCGCGGGCTGACCATGAGCCTGCGAGAACGCGAATTCATCCGAGCGGCAAGATATATGGGAGTCTCCAGCCGCCGTATCATCGTCGGCCACGTGCTACCCAACGTGGCTTCGATTCTGATCATCGACGCCACCCTCAACGTCGGAACCGCCATCCTCGCTGAGACGGGATTGAGTTTCCTCGGGTTCGGCGTCCAGCCACCGGACGTGTCGCTTGGCACCCTGATCGCAGACAGTACCCAGTCCGCGACCACATTTCCCTGGGTCTTCCTGTTTCCGGCTGGGGTGCTGGTGCTGATTGTGTTGTGCGCCAACCTCAGCGGCGACGCGTTGCGGGACGCGTTCGATCCGGGCGCCAGAACTCTGCGGCGTGGTGGCGCATGAGGCCGCTGCTCGAGATTTCCGGTTTGTCCGTCACCTTCCCTACCGACACGAAACCGGTCAGCGCGGTACGCGGCATCAGCTACCACGTCAACTCCGGTGAAGTAGTCGCCATGGTGGGAGAGTCGGGCTCCGGTAAGTCCGCGGCGGCGATGGCGGTGGCGGGCCTACTGCCTGAGTACGCCGAGGTAGGAGGCTCAGTGCGGTTGCAGGGCACCGAACTGCTCGGGCTCGACGACACCGCGATGTCGAAGTACCGCGGCAAATCCATCGGCACGGTGTTCCAGGACCCGATGTCCGCGCTGACCCCGGTCTACACCGTCGGCGATCAGATCGCCGAGGCGATCCGGGTTCATCAACCCGACGTCGGCAAGAAGGCCGCGCGGGTGCGGGCGGTGGAGCTCCTCGAGCTGGTGGGCATCACCCAGCCGGAGCAACGGGCCCGGGCTTTCCCGCACGAGTTGTCCGGCGGCGAACGCCAACGCGTGGTGATCGCCATCGCGATCGCCAACGATCCCGACCTGTTGATCTGCGACGAACCCACCACCGCCCTCGATGTCACCGTGCAGGCACAGATCCTCGAGGTGCTCAAGAAGGCCCGCGACGTCACCGGGGCCGGAGTGCTGATCATCACCCACGACCTCGGCGTAGTGGCCGAATTCGCCGACCGGGCGCTGGTGATGTACGCCGGGCGGGTCGTCGAGTCAGCATCGGTGGGTGATCTCTACCGAGACCGTCAAATGCCTTACACCATTGGACTTTTGGGGTCTGTCCCGCGCCTGGATGCCGCCCAAGGTACCCGACTGGTCCCCATACCCGGTGCGCCCCCTTCGTTGTCGGGCCTGGATCCGGGATGTCCATTCGCACCGCGCTGCCCGCTGGCCATCGACGAATGCCGCGCCGCGGAGCCGGAATTGATCGAGGTCGGCCCCGGTCACCGGGCCGCGTGCATTCGCACCGATCAAGTGATCGGACGCAGTGCCGCCGAGATCTACGGCGTCGACACCGGACGCGGCGACGTGGTACCCGACGACGCGAGCGTCGTGGTGCGCGTGCGCAATCTGGTCAAGACCTATCCGTTGACCAAGGGTGTGTTGCTGCGGCGCAAGGTGGGCGAGGTCCGGGCAGTGGACGGGGTGAGCTTCGAGTTGCCGCAAGGCCGCACGTTGGGCATTGTCGGCGAATCCGGGTCGGGCAAGTCCACCACGTTGTATCAGGTCCTGGAACTCGTTGCGCCGCAATCTGGTTCGATCGAGGTGCTGGGTGCCGACGTCGCGACTCTGACCACAGGCAGTCGACGGGCGCTGCGACGGGACATCCAGTTGGTGTTCCAGGACCCGGCGGCGTCGCTGGACCCCCGTCTGCCCGTGTCCGATCTGATCGCCGAACCGTTGCTGGCCAACGGGTTTACCGAAAGCGACACCACGGCCCGCGTCGCGGAGTTGCTCGACATCGTGGGACTGCGCCGCGCCGACGCCGACCGTTACCCCGCCGAGTTCTCTGGCGGGCAACGGCAACGTATCGGCGTCGCACGGGCGCTGGCCCTGCAGCCCAAGATCCTTGCTCTGGACGAACCGGTCTCCGCCCTCGATGTCTCCATTCAGGCCGGCATCATCAATCTGTTGCTGGACCTACAAGACGAGTTCGGCTTGTCGTATTTGTTTGTCTCTCATGATCTTTCCGTGGTCAAGCACCTGGCCCACCAGGTGTTGGTGATGTTTCGCGGTGCGGTGGTCGAGCAGGGTGACAGTCAGCAGGTGTTCGGCAATCCACAACACGAGTACACGCGTCGGCTGCTGAGTGCCGTACCTCAGCCGGAGCCAGATCATGCGTAGGGCAGTGGTGCACCGCCTGTGCAGCGCAGCGCTCATCAGCGCTTTGTTGCTTTCTGGTTGTTCCGCGCCGACCCAGACCACACCTCCGGTTGCCGGAAACGCCGGGCTGGGCACGAACAGCGACATCAACCCGCGCAACCCTGCGACACTGCGCGATGGGGGCAATTTGCGGCTTTCCCTCAGCGACTTGCCGCCCAACTTCAACATCTTGCACATCGACGGCAACAGCGCCGAAACCGCAAACATGCTCAAGGCCACCCTGCCTAGCGCGTTCATCATCAGGCCGGACGGGTCCAGAACGGTCAACACCGACTACTTCACCAGCGTCGAGCTCACCGGGACCAATCCGCAGGTGGTCACCTATACCATCAACCCCAAGGCGGTCTGGTCCGACGGCAGTCCGATCACCTGGCAGGACATCGCCAGTCAGATTCACGCCGTAAGCGGTGCCGACAAAGCCTTTCAGATCGCGTCGACCGGGGGCGCCGAGCGGGTGGCCTCGGTGACCCGCGGTGTCGACGACCGGCAGGCCGTCATGACCTTCGCCAAGCCCTACGCCGAATGGGAGGGCATGTTCGCCGGCAACGGAATGCTGTTGCCCGCCAGCGTGACCGGTACTCCTGAAGCGTTCAACACTGGCTGGCTCGACAGACCCGGTTTATCCGCCGGCCCGTTCATGTTGACCGGGCTGGACCGGGCCAAGCAGCGAATCACGTTGACGCGCAACCCTAGATGGTGGGGTCGTCAACCGCGCCTAGATTCGATCACCTACTTGGTGCTCGACGACATGGCCCGATTGCCGGCGCTGCAGAACAACACGATCGACGCCACCGGAACAGGCTCGCTCGACCAACTCGTCATCGCCGAGCACACCAGAGGCGTCTCGATCCGGCGGGCCCCCGCACCGAGCTGGACGCACTTCACCATGAACGGCGCCAAGGGTTCGATCCTGTCCGATCCGGCACTGCGCCTGGCCATCTGCAGGGGGATCGACCGCAAGACTATCGCCAAAGTCGCATTAAACGGCTTGACGGCTGATCCGGTACCACTGAACAACCACATCTTCGTCGCCGGGCAAGAGGGCTACCAGGACAACAGCTTTCCCTACAATCCAGAACAGGCTCGGCGAGAGCTGGACGCGCTGGGATGGAAGCTGAACGGGAAGTTTCGAGAGAAGGACGGGCGTCAACTCACCGTCCGATTGCTGTTCTACGAGACGCCCAACGCCAAGGTGTTCACGCAGACCGCCCAGCACAGCCTGGCCGAGATCGGCGTCAAGCTCGAGCTTCAATCCCGGTCGGGAAGTAATTTTTTCAGCAACTACGTCAACGTCGGCGCGTTCGACATCGCACTGTTCGGCTGGCAAGGCGACGCGTTCCCGCTGTCCGGGTTGACCCAGATTTATGCCTCCTACGGGGAAAGCAATTTCGGCAAGATCGGCAGCCCGCAGATCGACGACGTCATCGAACAAACACTCGGCGAACTCGATCCGGTCAAGGCCCGGGCCTTGGCCAACGAGGTCGATCGCCTCGTCTGGGCAGAGGGGTTCAGCCTGCCGCTGATCCAGTCCGTCGGCACCATCGCCGTCCGCAGCGATCTGGCCAACTTCGGCGCACGGGGGCTGGCCGATCTCGATTACACCGCAATAGGTTTCATGCGCTGATCCGCAGGACCGCAACGAGGAAATCGGAGTCCTCGTCGAACGGCCGCAGATCCCACGTGGACAGCAGCAGATCGGGCGCCAACCCGGCGGCTGTTGCGTGGTCGAGGAAGTCGGCGAACTCATAGCCTCGGCCGGCGCCGAAGCCGACCGCTAATCGGCCGTCGCTGGCCAAGTGGGCATGCAGTCGGCGCAGCACCTGGATGCGGGTGCTGGGGGCGAGGAAGGTCATGACGTTGCCGGCCGAGACGATCACGTCGAACGGCGCGCTGATGCCGCGGGCGGGGAGGTCGAGCTCGGCGAGATCGCCGACGAGCCAGCGGGGCCCCGGGTGGTCCTGTTCGGCTGCTTCGATGAGCACCGGGTCGGCATCGACACCCACGACCTGGTGGCCCACTGCCGCCAGATACCCGCCCAACCGGCCGGGACCGCATCCGGCATCGAGAATGTGGGCGCCCCGGGGCGCGATCGCATCGACTAAGCGCGCCTCACCGTGCAGATCCTCGCCGGCGCGCGCCATCGTCCGGAAACGCTCGACGTACCAGTGTGAATGCCCCGGATCGGCCGCAACCTTCTGCATCCAGAGGCTTTGTTCGACCATGCGCACATTGTCTCAAGGGCTCTGGTCACCCGCGGATCAGGTCCGCGGCCTTTTCTCCGATCAGCACCGACGGCGCGTGCGTGTGTCCGCGGATCGTACTGGGCATCACCGACGCGTCGGCGACGCGCAGCCCGTCGACCCCGCGGACCCGCAGCTGCGGATCGACGACGCTGGCCTCGTCGCTGCCCATCCGGCAGGTGCCCATCGGGTGGTACAGGGTATGCGAACACTGGTTGAGCGCCGTCTCGAACGTCTCTTCGTTGAGCTCGGTGCAGTTGCGTGGTCGCACGACGGATCCGAGCACATCGCGCAATGACGGGGCTTGCGCGATCTCGGCGCAGATCCGCAGGCCCGTCATCATCGCAGCACGGTCCACGCCGCCGGGATCGGACAGATACCGGGGGTCGATGATCGGTTTGTCGTGCGGGTCGGCCGATCGCAACGTGATCTGTCCGCGGCTTTCCGGGGCGACCAGGATGGGCCCGAACACCACGCCGTGCCCCGCCGCGGGCTGCAGCGCCTCGTCATAGAAGGGCGCCGGCGCGAAGATCAACTCCAGGTCCGGCAGGTCGAGGTCGGGCCGGCTGCGCACGAATCCGTAGGCTTCGCCGACGTTGGAGGTGAGCATGCCGCGCCGCCGCAGCAGGTAGCTGATCAGCTGCCTGGGCTTTTCGGCGGCGAACAGGCTGCCGTCGTCGACGTCGAAGCCCACCGGCGTCACCAGGTGGTCGAGCAGGTTCTGCCCCACTTCCGGCGCGTGATGGAGGGTTTCGATGCCGTGCTCGGCGAGGTGGTCCCGGTCGCCGATGCCGGAGAGCATCAGTAGCTGGGGGCTGTTGACGGCGCCACCGCAGAGCACCACCTCTTTGCGGGCGTGCACCACCGACGTGTGGCCGCCGCGCTGATATTCCACCCCGACTGCCCGGTTGCCCTCGAAGAGGATCCGCGTCGCGGTGGCCTCGGTGAGCAGGGTGAGGTTCTTGCGGCTCAGCGCCGGGGTCAGGTAGGCGTCTGCCGTGCTGTACCGGGCACCGCGGTGCTGCGTGACAACTGTCTCGCAAAAACCCTCGGGGGCAATGGAATTGGGCTGCACAGCCGGGTAGCCGCATTCCCGGGTGGCGGCCAGCCAGGTCGCGGTCAACGGCCGGGGGCTGCGCTGACGGGAGATGTGCAGCGGGCCGGTGACTCCGCTGTCGTCGCCGCTGACGAAGTGCCACGCCGCGCTGACGTTCTCGATGCGGCGGTAATACTCGAGGATCTCTGTCGCCGACCACTGCGGGTCAGCCAGCCTGCCCCACTCGTCGTAGTCGGCGCCGAAACCACGCACCCACATCATGGCGTTCATCGACGAGCAACCGCCGAGCACTTTGCCTCGCGGCCAATAGATCTGGCGTCCGTCGAGTTCGGGCTGCGGCTCGGTGAGGTAATCCCAGTCGACCTCGGTGCGGAACAGCTTGGAGAATGCAGCCGGGATTCCGATGAACCTGTTGGTGTTGCCGGGGCCGGCTTCCAGCGCCGCCACTTCGGTGCCCGGATCGGCACTGAGTCGGTCGATCAGGACAGCGCCGGCTGAGCCGGTACCGATCACTACGTAGTCGCGCGAAATGTCCCGCGAAATGTCCATTGTGCATCCCCGTTTTGGGCTGAGTTTAGGCTTCGGGCGGGCTCGGCACTACACATTGAGATCGATGCGATTCGCGCCGGTGACGCCGTCGTACCTGGTGGGACTGCACGTCAACACGATCACCTGCGCGTGCGCCCCAACGGTGTCGAATACCTGGCTCATCTTCGCCAACCGGTCCGGGTCGGTGAACCCGAGCGCGTCGTCGATCACCACGGGAACGCAGTCCTCCTTGGCGACCAGAGCCGCACCCGCCAAGCGCGCCAGAATGCCGAGCTGTTCCTTGGCTCCGCCCGAGAGCGACTCGTAGGGCACGGTGACGCCGTCCAGGGTGCGGCTCAGGATGCACAGGTCGCTGTCCACCTCGACTTCGAAGGTGGGTCCGAAAACCGGGCGTCCCAGCCGCTGCAGTTCGTTGCGATAGGGCTCGACGTAACGCAGGCGGGTGGTGTCACGGTGTCTGGACATCACCGACCGCAGCAGCTGCGCGGCCCTTGCCCGCTCGCCGATTCGGGCATGCTCGCTGGTCGCGTGCTCGAGTTCGGTCTCGGCGGCGTCGAGCTTGCCTTTCCGTCCCTCGCTGCGCAGCACCGCGAGTTCGATGCCGATCTTCTCCAGCGCGGCGACCGCGTCCTCGTGACGCTTGCGCAGGGTGCGCGATGCATCCGTCGCCTCGGCCAGTTCGGCGGCAATCGCGTCGGGCGCCGCGGCGGCGAGTGCCTGATCGAGTTCGGTCACACGCAGCTCGGCGGCTTGCGCCGCCCGACGCTCGCTGTCGGCCACCGAGGCGAGCACCTCGTCGCTGACCCCGGCCCGGTCTCCGGCGAGCCGGGCGGTCACCGCGTCGAGTTCGGTGCGTTGTGTCGCCGTGTTCTTCTGCAAATTCGTTGTGTGAGCGGTTATTTCGGCGCATTGACGGGCGGCGCTGGCAGCGGCCTGCCGCCGGGCGTCGCAATCAGCCTGGGCTGTCGCCCGGGCCGCATCGGCTTCGTCGCGTTCGGTCCTGGCGGTCACGGTGTCGATGGCGAACAGATCGGACTGCGTGGGTTGCCCGGCTTGCAGCTGCGCCAGCCGGGCACGAAGCGTCTCGGCTTGCTCGTCGCCGCACAGTCCGGTCAGCGTTGCGGTCAGCCGGTCGCGGCTACCGTGTAGTTCGCGACGGCGTTGGTCGAGCGCACGGGCCGCAGGCACATCAGCGGCACCGACCGCTTGCAACGCATCAGCCAGATTCCGTTGCGCGGCATCATATTCCGCCTGAATATCGAGCGCGGTGGCACCCGGAATGACCCGCGCCGTCAGCACGCCGGGGACCTCTATGTCGGTGGACTGGGTGGCGGTGATCGACCAGCTCTGACCCGAGGTCAGCGAAACCCGTTCGGCGCCGACGGTCAGCTCGATGTCGGATTGGGCAGTGAACTCCACGACCGCGGAGATCAACTCCAGCTGGCAGCCGGCGCGATCCACGGCGGCGGCCGCGGTGTCGATTCGTTGCAGGAGTTCGTCGGTGAGCACGATCGCGGACAATTCCTGGTCGATGCTCTCGAGTTGACCGTAGGCGTCGTCGATCCGGGCGAGTCGCCCGCGCAGCCGCTCGGCCTCTTCGCGTTCGGCGATGCGGTCGAGGTGACTTTGTGCGGCTTTGGCGCGATCTTGCGCTGCCGTGAGGGTCTGAGCCGCGGCGTCGGCGGCGGCTTCCAGCTCAGCTGCTGCGGCGGACGCCGTCGCCATCGCGGCCGCGGCTTGTTGCGCTTCAGCACTTACGGCAGCGACAGCTGCTGTGCGGCTTTCGATTTCGGCGACCAACGCCAGCCGGCCCGCGTGCGCGGCCAACGATGTGGCACTGGTTGCGACGGCGGCGGCCGCGACCAGTTTGGCTTCCTTGACCTGGTCGGCCAGTGCGGTAACGCGATCCGCGGCGGCTTGCGCGCCGGCAAGGCGGGGCGCGGCGGCCTCGCACTGCCGCGACAATTCCGCCACTTGCCCGGTCAGCTCGGCGTGGCACCGCACCCGTTCGTCGACCTCGGCCATGGCCGACACACACTCAGCCACAACGACTTTTGCTTCGTCCAATCGCTTGACCGCGGCAGCCCACTGCCCGGTGGCGCGCCCGGTGGCGGTGAAATAGCGCGCACACTCGTCATCGATGCGCTCGACGAGCAGCGGCTCGGTGCCCGAAAGCGCCGCGCTGTCACCGGCAGCGATGTCGAGCGCCCTCGACAGCGCATCGCAGCCGGACAGCTCGACTGCCGCCGTCGAGGTCGCCTGCAACACCCGCTGGGCACGCCACAATTCGGTGTCCACCGTCTCGGCCAGCATCGCCCGAACCCGGTCGTGCGCGTCGTCACCGGTCAGTTGCTCGCGCCGCGGCGCCAGCACCGTCAACTCCGTCTCCGGTTTCTTGTGGAACCGCTTGCGGTAGACGAAACGATAAGGGCCGCTGCTGATCTCGGCCGTGACTTCGGAGCCGACGTCGGCGTTGGTCGGCTTGACCTGCTTGACGTCTTTCTTCGTCGAGCGGTCCTTGGATTCCAGCAGGAGGTCCAGCGCTTCGATCATCGACGACTTGCCGATTTCGTTGGCGCCGTGGACGACCACCACGCCGTGGTCGGGAAACCCGATCTCGCGGTGCGCGACGCCGCGGTAGTTGTTCATGACCAACCGGTGCAGTTTCATGCGGCACCCCGGTCGGCGAGGCGCAGCAGCAGCGCCAAGGCGGCCTGGGCATCCAGCGCCGTGTCCGAATCGCCTGCCCGAGCCGTTGCGATCAGCTCGTCGACCGCGGCGGCCGCGAAGCCGCCGATGCCCAGGTCGGCGAACTCGCCGTCCGCGGGCACGACCGCGAGGTCGGTGTGACTCTCCCAGGGATGCAGCCAGGCAAATAGCCGGGAGTACCGGTCCAGGCTGGCATCGAGTTTCGCGCGGTCGGTGACCGTCAATGAGCCGGTGAGCGCCACTCGCACCACAGTGCGTTCCTTGTCGGTCATCAGGTCCAGGTTCAGGTCGAGGTCCGCGATGTCGCGGCTGTTGTCGACCTGGCGGTGCAGCGTGATGAACCGCCACCGGCCGACGCGACGGGCCTGGACACTTACCGGACGCCGCGGGTCGGTTTCGCCGATGTCGACGACGAGCACATGACCGGGGTCGGGCTCGACGTCGTCGTAGTTGGTGACCTCCGGCGAACCCGAGTACCAGACGCGGCCGCTGCGGCCGACCTCGGTGCGTGAATGCTTGTCGCCAAGGGCGACATAGTGAATCGTGCTGTCGGACAACGCCTTTTCGACGCCTGCCAGGCGGATCAGCGACGGCTTGTCGCGGTCCGGGTCGAGAATGTCGACACCGCCGTGCGCGACCAGCACGCGGGTGGCGTCGCCGGCGGGCAGACCGTCGAGCACCTCAGCGACGAGGTCGGTGGTAGGCACTTTGGAGCTCCACGGGGCCGCGACGATCTCCAGTCCCGGCCGGACTTGGTGAATGCCAGCCCGGTCGAGCACCTTGACGTTGTCCGGGCATTCGGCGGTGAACAGCGGACCGGTGTAGACCGACGATGCGTCCAGCGGGTCGTGGTTGCCGGGCAGCAGATAGACCGGAATCTTGATGGCGCGCATGGCTTCCAAGGACTGGCCGATCACCTGCGGTGCCAGTTGGTTGTGTTCGAAGACGTCGCCGGCTACGACGACGAACTCCGCACCCACTTCGACGGCCAGCGCGCCGAGCCCCGCCACCGCATCACGGCGAGCCGCCGAATAACGAGGCTGGGCATCGCCGGCCAGGAAGTGTCGCGTCATGCCCAATTGCCAGTCGGCAGTGTGCAGGAACCGCATGTCGGGGACCCCCTTCCGGAACCGTGATTTCCAAGGCACCGCGAGTGTAGGTCGGAGCTCCGACAAGTCCGGGGAAGTCGACCGGCAGGTCTGAGCGGGAGTCCATGGATGACGCCCGATCCGACCCAGTTATCCAGAGTTCGACGTTTATCCACATTTTCGCTTCACGGTCGACGACGCGTCGGTGCCCGGCGATATCATTCGAACATGTTTTCGAATACCCGTGAGGATTGGACGGCGGCGTTCGATGCGCTGCGGGACGCGGTCTCGCGGGTGGTGTCGTTGAGCGCCGAGCCACTGACGACTCCGGAGTGTATGGGTTTCGCTGAGGCGTTGGATCAACACTTTCCACCACCCCGAGAAACTGCTGATACCCGAAGACGACGAAGACCCGTAGCGCCGGCGCTGATCTGGTGGCTAACGTGTGTCCGGTGACAGGACGGCAGCTCACTCTCGTGCTGATGCGGCATGCCAAGTCGGACTACCCCAGCGGAGTGGCCGACCATGACCGGCCATTGGCGCCGCGGGGCCGGCGCGAGGCAGCGCTGGGTGGCGACTGGTTGCGCGCCAACCTGCCCACCATCGACAGGGTGCTCTGTTCAACCGCTACCCGTGCCCGGGAAACGTTGACGTGCACCGGAATTGAGGCCGGGGTCAACTATGTAGCTCAGTTGTACGGCGCGACCCCGGGAACGCTGATAGAGGAGGTGAACAAAGTCGACGAGGCCGATGTCAGCACCCTGCTCGTCGTCGGACACGAGCCGACGATCTCGTCGGTGGCGCTGATCCTTCACGACGGCGACAACAATATCCAGGCGGCGGAACGCATTTCGGAGAAATACCCGACGTCGGGGATCACCGTGCTGCGCGTCCCCGAACGGTGGGCAGAGCTGGAACCCGGGAATGCCGCGCTAGTCGAATTCCATGTGCCGCGTTAGGCGTTCGTCGCCAGTGTCAGTTCCATCAGCTTGATCGCCTGCCCGCATGCGTCGATGCCGGGTGCCTGCGGGTTGACCCACCAGCCGACCACTCCCGCCGCGTCGCTGGCGACACCGCAGGCGCCGTTGGGATCGTTCGGCCGCATCACGATGGAATCGATGCCCTGGATGGAGCGGGTCTCGATCTGGTACTTGAGCCCCTCGGCGACCTTGCGTTCGTTGCTCAAGCTGCCCTGCTCGAACCAGAACCGGGTGATGTCGATCAGGCCGGCCGGATTGGCGGCCTGCCACCGGCAGATCGCGCCGACGAACGTGCTCTGAATGTCCAGCGGATCGGCGCCGACGGTCTTGGCCAGAATGTCGGTGGTCAGCACCTCACATTCCTTGAGCAGGTTTGGGTACTGCTTCTCGGAGTTGTCATTGCGCGGGACACCGGCCCCGCCCGCCTTGACCGCCGTCCCGTCGACGGACCGGGAACAACCCGTCAGCACCGCCAGCACGGCCAGCAACGCCGCGCCGAAACGCATCCACCTACTCATTTGGAGTTCGCAATCGACTGCCGGGTCAGTTCCTTGGCGATGTCGCAGGGCGGCGGGAACGGCTTCTGGCTGAAGCTGATCGACCATTCGATGAAGTCGTCCTGGAACTGGATGCCGACCTCACACAGCGAGTCACCCAGACTGGGCTCGTTGCCGACGGCGATGAAGCCGCTGTGACCGTTGATGTTGATGTCCTCGACACTGGCACGCGAGAGTTCCTCGGTCTTGCGTTCGCGCCCGATCGGGCTGCCGCGATACCAGGAGAAAGAGAAGTGCGGGCCCGAGATCCCGCCGCCGGCCAGCCACTGACATCCCACCGAGTTCTTGGCGGTGTTGATCAACCCGGTGATCCGGGTCTGCTGAGTCACCGTTTCGTCAGTGACACCGCCGCATTGCGGGAAGAACGGCCCGTGCTTGCCGTCGTTCTTGCCCGGCGTCGAGGAAATCGTCGCACCCGGCTTGTTATCTCCGGAATCCGAACACCCCGCAACACCGAGAATGAACGCGATCGCGGCTAAGCCCGCCACGAGTCGCGTCGCCAAATTACGCCGCACCGCTACCTACCTGCTGCCGCTCCACACGATGCACTGTAGCCGCAGCCCCGTAGGTCAACCACCGACACGCCATCTGAGCAGGCATTTCGGACTTACCGGCGACAGCGGTACCCGCACCCGGCGGGTGTGCGACAGTTACCCCATGCTCCTGGCACTGCTGCGCCAGTACATCCGGCCTTATCGTCGGCTGGTCGCGGTGTTGATGGCGCTGCAGTCGATCAGCACCCTGGCATCGCTGTACCTTCCGACGCTCAACGCGGCGATCGTCGACGACGGCGTCGCCCGAGGTGACACGGCCACCATCGTCCGGTTGGGCGTGCTGATGCTGATGGTCACCGGGCTGCAGGTGCTGTGCGCGGTGGGAGCCACCTACTTCGGCTCCCGGACCGGGACCGGGTTCGGCCGTGACCTGCGCGCGGCGATGTTCGAACACGTCATCACCTTCTCCGAGCACGAGACGGCCCGCTTCGGTGCGGCGACGTTGTTGACCCGAAGCACCAACGATGTCCGGCAGATCGTGTTCCTGGTCCAGACGGCGGCTACCGTCCTGGTCACCGCGCCGATCATGTGCGTCGGCGGTGTCGTCATGGCCATTCACCAGGAGGCCGCGCTGACCTGGCTGCTGCTGGTCAGCGTGCCGGTCATGGCGACGGCCAATTACTGGATCATCTCCCACATGCTGCCGCTGTTCCGCAACATGCAGCGCCTGATCGACGGCGTCAACCGGGTGCTGCGCGACCAGCTGTCCGGCGTCCGGGTGGTCCGGGCGTTCACCCGCGAACAATATGAGCGCGAGAAGTTCGCGCGGGCCAACCGGGCGTTATCCAATGCCGCTCTGGGCGCAGGGAATTGGCAAGCGCTGATGCTGCCCGTGACCACGCTGACCATCAACCTGTCCAGCGTCGCGCTGATCTGGTTCGGCGGTTTGCGCATCGACCAGGGCCAGATGCAGGTCGGGTCGCTGATCGCCTTCCTGTCGTACTTCGCCCAGATCCTGATGGCGGTCCTGATGGCGACCATGACGCTGGTCGTGTTGCCGCGCGCGTCGGTGTGCGCCGAGCGCATCACCGAGGTGCTGTCCAGCGCACCTGCGGTCCGCGACCCCCAGCATCCCGTGTTCCCGCCGCAGGGGATCACCGGCGCGATACGCCTGGACGGCGTCACCTTCAGCTATCCGGGAGCCGATTGCCCGGTGCTGCAGAATATTTCGTTGACCGCACAGCCCGGCACCAGCACCGCGATTGTGGGCAGCACCGGCTCGGGCAAGTCGACATTGGTGTCGCTGATCTGCCGGCTCTACGACGCCACCGACGGTGCGGTGCTCATTGACGAGATCGACGTCCGCGACTATCAGACCGAGCGACTCTGGTCGGCGGTCGGCCTGGTACCGCAGCGCGGCTTCCTGTTCACCGGCACCGTCGCCGACAACCTGCGTTACGGCGCGGCTCCAGGACAGGCAGTGGGCGACGAGGAAATGTGGGAGGCACTGCGCATCGCTGCCGCCGAGGACTTCGTGCGACCGTACGGGTTGCAGATGCGCGTGGCGCAAGGCGGGATGAACTTCTCCGGCGGGCAGCGCCAACGACTGGCGATCGCGCGCGCTGTCATCCGCCGCCCGGCCATCTACCTGTTCGATGACGCGTTCTCCGCGCTCGACGTGCACACCGATGCCCGCGTCCGGGCCGCGCTACGCGAAGAGGCGGCCGCTGCCACGATGATCGTTGTCACACAACGGATTTCGACGGCTGCCCAGGCCGACAAGGTAATCGTCGTCGACAACGGCAGGATTATCGGCACCGGAGACCACGAGTCGCTGCTGGCCGACTGTCCCACCTACGCCGAGTTCGCCGCATCCCAGGCGGTGGGCGCCGAAGCCGGGAGGGCGCAATGACAGCGCCGATGAACGCCCGCCCGCGTGGTGCCGCCCCCGCCCCGCCCAACATGCGGTCCCGGGACTTCTGGGGATCGGCGGGGCGACTGATCCGGCGACTGTCCCCGCATCGTCGACTCAGCATTGCCGTCGTCGTGCTGGGTGTCGCCGGCACCGCCGTCGGAGTCGCGGTTCCGCGCATCCTCGGCCACGCCACCGACCTGCTGTTCAACGGCGTGATCGGCCGCGGTCTGCCGGCCGGCACCAGCAAAGCGCAAGCGATTTCCGCTGCCCGCGCCCGCGGTGACGACGCCTTCGCCGACCTGCTGTCGGGCATGAACGTGGTTCCGGGCACCGGCGTGGACTTCGGTGCGGTGCTGCGGACTTTGGCGCTGGCTCTGGTGCTGTATGTGATTGCCGCCGCGCTGATTTGGGGCCAGGCGCGACTGTTGAACAGCACCGTGCAGAAGACCATCACCAGCTTGCGTGCGGATGTCGAGGACAAGATGCACCGGCTGCCGTTGTCCTACTTCGACCGGCAACAACGCGGCGAACTGCTGAGCCGGGTGACCAACGACATCGACAACATGCAGTCGTCGCTGTCGATGACTATCAGCCAACTGGCGACATCAGTCCTGACGGTGGTGGGCGTGTTCGCCATGATGCTGTGGATCTCACCGCTGTTGGCGGTGATCACCGTGCTCACGGTCCCCCTCTCGCTGCTGGCGACGCGGGCCGTCACCCGTCGTTCCCGGCGGCTCTTCCTGGCTCATTGGACCAGCACCGGTCGGCTCAACGCGCACATCGAAGAGACCTACAGCGGCTTCACGGTGGTCAAGACGTTCGGACACCAGGCGGCCGCGCGGGAACAGTTTCGTCGCCTCAACGACGACGTCTACCAGGCCAGCTTCGGTGCCCAGTTCTTCTCCGGCCTGGTCGGACCGGCAACGGGATTCATCGGCAACCTCGGCTACGTCGCGGTGGCCGTGGTGGGCGGCCTGCAGGTGGCCACCGGGCAGATCACGCTCGGCAGCATCCAGGCATTCATCCAGTACGTCCGGCAGTTCAACAACCCGATCGGTCAGGTCGCGGCGATGTACAACACCCTGCAGTCCGGCGTGGCCAGCGCCGAACGCGTCTTCGACCTGCTCGACGAACCCGAAGAAAGTCAGGACCGCCAGCCGATTTCGCCCGTCGCGCCCGACCGCCGCGGCAAGGTCGAGTTCCAGCACGTGAGCTTCGCCTACCACCCCGGGCACCCGGTGATCCACGACCTGTCGCTGGTCGCCGAGCCGGGCAGCACGGTGGCCATCGTCGGACCGACCGGCGCCGGCAAGACCACGTTGGTGAACCTGTTGATGCGGTTCTATGACGTCGAGTTCGGCCGCATCCTGCTCGACGGAGTCGACATCGCCGCACTGGACAGGCAGGCGCTGCGCTCGCGTATCGGCATGGTGCTGCAGGACACCTGGCTGTTCGACGGCACGATCGAGGAGAACATCGCCTACGGCCGCCCGGAGGCCGGCCCGGACGAAGTGGTCGCGGCCGCCAAGGCGGCCTACGTCGACCGGTTCGTCCACACGCTGCCCGCCGGATACCAGACCCGGATCAGCGGCGACGGCGGCAACATCAGCGTCGGCGAGAAACAGCTCATCACGATCGCCCGCGCTTTTCTCGCCCGCCCTCAGCTGTTGATCCTGGACGAAGCGACCAGTTCGGTCGACACCCGGACCGAAGTGCTGATCGCCTCTGCGACCCGCGAACTTCGCCGCGACCGGACGAGTTTCATTATCGCCCATCGTCTTTCGACAATTCGAGACGCCGACCAGATCGTCGTCGTCGAGGCGGGTCGGGTCGTCGAAAAAGGTAGCCATGCCGAACTGCTGGCGCGCCGGGGCGCCTACTACGAGATGACGCGAGCCTGAGCGTCGAACGCTTGCCGAAGAACCGGGTTCGGCTGTTGACTGTCCCGGGCGGCGCTGGCTCTGCAGGACCTATGCTCAAAGCGGCAACCGACGTGATGCGCAAAGTCACCGGAATGCACGGATTTGTGTTGCGACGGCGCTGTGATAACCCTCGCCGGTGTTGAATGCCAGCACTTTTCAGCAGCACACGCGGTCGAAGCCGTCCATTCGGCCCGCACCAGACGAATCTCGTTAGCGGTCAGCAGGATTCGAGGGGAAGGCAAATGATCGTCTTGCCAGAACCGGCATTTCGGCTACTCCGGTGACCCGGCATGGCCGGCCTGCCCGGTCGCATCCGCAGAAAACGGGTGCGGCTGGATGCGCGAACTTCGCCGCGAAATGCCCCACAATGACAGGACCCAGTGAAACGATCCACGAAGGCCGAGACAAAATGATCAGGAAGGGCGCCGAATCGGCACCTTGCTTTTCGGAAGGCACCGGAATGCCGCGGAGGACCCGGAATGGCTGGTAGCGCGATGGTGGACAAAAGTCTCGAGTTCGGTGTGCTCGGACCGCTGGAGATGAAGATCGACGGCACATTGATCCCGTTGGGCACTCCCAAGCAGCGCGCGGTGCTGGCCACGCTGGTCATCAACCGCAACCGGCCCGTCGGGGTCGATGCGCTGATCACCGCACTCTGGGAAGAGTGGCCGCCGTCGGGCGCGCGGGCCAGCATCCACTCCTACGTGTCGAATCTGCGCAAGCTGGTCAGCGGCGCCGGTGTGGACCCCCGGGTGGTGTTGGCGGCCGCCCCGCCGGGGTACCGGCTGACCATCCCGGAGAACACCTGCGATCTCGGGCGGTTCATCGCCGAGAAGACTGCGGGTGTGCACGCCGCGGCGGGCAGCCGGTTCGAAGAGGCCAGCCGGCACCTGTCGGCGGCGTTGAGTGAATGGCGCGGGCCGGTGCTCGACGACCTGCGGGACTTCCAATTCGTCGACTCCTTCGCCACTGCCCTGGTCGAGGACAAGATCCTGGCGCACACCGCCAAGGCCGAAGCCGAGATCGCCTGCGGACGAGCCTCCGGTGTGATCGCCGAGCTCGAGGCGCTGACTGTCGAGCACCCCTACCGGGAACCTCTGTGGGCACAGTTGATCACCGCCTACTACCTGACCGACCGTCAATCCGACGCGTTGAACGCCTACCGGCGGGTGAAGACGACACTGGCCGACGACCTGGGGATCGACCCGGGTCCGACCCTGCGTGCGCTCAACGAGCGGATCCTGCGCCAGGAGTCCCTCGACACGAAGAAGAACGCCAAAGTCACTGCCGCGGCGACCGTCACGGCGCTCGACCAACGCACACTGGCCGCCGGGCAGAAGGTCTTGGCGTACCTGCACGACACCGCCACCGGTCACGATTACCAACTGCGCTCCGCGGCAACCCGGATCGGTCGGCTCAGCGACAACGACATCGTGCTGGACAGCGCGAACGTCAGCCGTCACCACGCGGTCATCGTCGACACCGGCACCAACTTCATCATCAACGATCTGCGGTCCTCCAACGGAGTACATGTGCGCCACCAACGGATCCGCGTCGCTGCGACGATCGGCGACGGCGACCACATCCGGATCTGCGATCACGAATTCACCTTCCGGATCGCCGCGCACACGCAGGCCTGACGATCTTGCAAAGTTGCGAATTACGCTGGCGGGCAACGGGATTGGCAAGCGTTGTCGACAAAGGACTACCCGGGCGGCCAGGCGTGTCGTTGCTGCGACGATCCCGTCGGTCTGCTGGTCGGCAACGCCCGGGCTCACGGCTGCTGGACTCGGTGTTCGCGCTCGATGCGATACCTGGAAGCTGTTGGTAGTGTCGGCGGGATTCGGGCTTTCTGAGGAGGATCAGCGATGAGCGAGGCACCAGACTCGCGGGTGGGTTCGATGTTCGGGCCCTACCACCTCAAGCGGTTGCTGGGCAAAGGCGGGATGGGTGAGGTCTACGAGGCCGAACACACCGTCAAAGAGTGGACTGTCGCCGTCAAGTTGATGACGGCCGAGTTCAGCAAGGACCCGGTCTTTCGCGAACGGATGAAGCGCGAGGCGCGCATCGCCGGCCGCCTGCAGGAACCGCACGTGGTGCCCATCCACGACTACGGCGAGATCGACGGGCAGATGTACCTCGAGATGCGCATGATCGAGGGCACCGACCTGGACAACATCCTCAAGCGCTTCGGCCCGCTGACCCCGCCGCGCGCGGTGGCCATCATCACCCAGATCGCCTCGGCACTCGATGCCGCGCACGCCGCGGGCGTCATGCACCGTGACGTCAAGCCGCCCAACGTGCTGGTCACCCGCGACGACTTCGCCTACCTGGTGGACTTCGGCATCGCCAGTGCCACCACCGACGAGAAACTCACCCAACTGGGCACCGCGGTGGGCACCTGGAAATACATGGCGCCCGAACGCTTCTCCAACGACGAGGTCACCTACCGCGCCGACATCTACGCGCTGGCCTGCGTGCTGTTCGAATGCATGACCGGCGCCCCGCCGTATCGCGCCGACAGCGCGACCACGTTGGTGACGGCCCACCTGATGGACCCGATCCCGCAGGTCAGCGCCGCGCGGGCGGGTATCCCGAAAGCCTTCGACGCCGTCATTGCGCGCGGGATGGCCAAGAGGCCCGAGGACCGCTACGCCAGCGCCGGCGACTTCGCCCGTGCCGCCCACGACGCGCTCAGCGACCCCGACCAGGACCACGCCGAGAACATCCTGCGCAAGAGCCGGGAATCCACGCTGCCGGGCACCGCCGCGGTTTCGGCTCCGCAAGCCCTCACCGGCAGCCCGCCGCCGGGTGCCCCGGCGCAGTATCAACCGCCGCCCGGCTACAGCGAACCGCAGGGTCAGCCGGTCGCCAGTGGGCCGAGCTGGACCCCGGGCGTCGGCCCCAGCCAGGCGCCGAGCGGTCCCATTTCGGGTCCGAGCGGTCCCACCCCCACCCCGGCGTATTTCCAGAGCGGAGGCTGGGGCGGCACCGGCGGCACACCCCCTCCGAGTGGACCAACCCCCTGGAATCAAGGCGGTCCGCCACCGGGCAAGAAGCGCAGCCCCTGGCCGTACGTGGCCGGCGCCGCCGCCCTGGTCGTCGTCCTGGTCCTCGCCGCTGTCGGCCTCTGGATGGCCTTGGGTTCCGACGACACCCGAAAGGCTGATGACACCACGACGTCGCTGACATCCAGCTCCGCAGCCCAGTCCACCTCCATCAGCCAACCGTCGTCCGCGACCAATACCCCGCAGGCCAAGCTGCTCTCGATGCTGCCACCCGGCTACCCGTCCGGGGTCTGCAAAGCGACCACGCCCAAGCCGAACAGCGTATGGACCGGCACGGTGGCGATGGTCGACTGTGGGCAGAACAGCAACTCCGGCGGTCCGAGCCGGGCGATCTACGGGCTGTTCCCGACCGTGGACGCGCTCAAGCAGGCTTTCAATGACGACGTCTCCGCGGTGCAGTTGGCCAACTGCCCAGGTGAGGGACCCTCTCCGGATGGCTGGCACTACGACCGGGATCCGTCGGTGACCGCCGGGATGATCGCGTGCGGCACGTACAAGAACCACCCCAACCTGATCTGGAGCAACGAGAGCAAGCTCATGCTCAGCGACGTGTTCGGGGACCCGGCCACTCTGGAGGACCTGCACAACTGGTGGGCCAAGTACGGCTGATCGGAACGGGCTGACATATGAGCCGGCCGCCGGGTTCTGCCGGCGACGGGTCACGGATCGAAGATGCCACCAGCACCGTGACCCCGGTTCCGCCAGCGCCGCAGCCGTCGGGCACGTCGACCGAGCGCACGCCGACGGCCGTGCACGCCATCGATCAGGTCGCGGTCACCATCGGGCGCGCTCCGGACAACACCGTCGTGCTGCACGACTTGCTGGTCTCGCGGCGCCACGCCCAGCTACGCCGTTCGGGTAGCCAATGGGAGCTGGTCGACAGCCACAGCGCCAACGGCACCTACGTCAACGGCAACCGCATCACCCGCGCGGTCATCGGACCCGACGACATCGTCGGCATCGGCCACCAACGGCTGCGGCTGTCCGGCGACCGCCTCGTCGAATACGTCGACACCGGCGACATCTGCTACGAAGCAGTCAACCTGCGTGTGGCCACCAAGAACCGAATCCTGCTCGACGATGTCAGCTTCGTGCTGCCGCAACGCAGCCTGCTGGCCGTGGTCGGACCATCGGGGGCGGGAAAATCCACTCTGCTCGGGGCGCTGACCGGATTTCGTCCCGCCACCGGCGGCACCGTTCGGTACAACGGCCGCGACCTGTACGACAACTACGAAGAGCTGCGCCACCGCATCGGTTTCGTCCCCCAGGACGACATCCTGCACACCGCGCTGACCGTGCGCCGCGCGCTGGATTACGCTGCGCGGCTGCGCTTTCCGCAGGATGTCGACGCCCGGGAACGTCAGGACCGTATCGACGAGGTGCTGGCCGAACTGGGTTTGACGAGCCACGCCGACCAACGCATTGACAGCCTCTCGGGCGGCCAACGCAAACGCACCAGCGTGGCCCTGGAACTGCTGACCAAACCGTCGCTGCTGTTCCTGGACGAACCCACCTCCGGGCTGGATCCGGGCTACGAGAAATCGGTCATGCAAACCCTGCGCACGCTGGCCGACGACGGACAGTCAGTGGTGGTGGTCACCCACAACATCGCGCACCTGAACATGTGCGACCGGCTGCTGGTGCTGGCGCCCGGCGGCCGTCTGGCCTATTTCGGCCCGCCCCAGCAAGCGCTGGCCTACTTCGACTGCACCGACTTCACCGACCTGTTCATCCTGCTGGAAAACGACAAAGACACCGATTGGACCGCCCGCTACCGAAAGTCGCCGCTGTACGGCGCCTCCGCTCCCCAAACTCCCGAGCAACCCGGTGCCCCCGCCGTCAGTACCGGCAAACCCAGGGCGCAACAGAACCCGGTGGCGCAATTCGCCATCCTGTGCCGCCGCTACTTGGCGGTGATCACCGCCGACCGCCAGTACGCCCTCTTCCTGCTCGCCCTGCCGGTGCTGCTCAGCCTGTTCGCCTATGCCGTCCCCGGCGGCGCCGGACTGTCACTGACCAAAGCAATCGAGAAGTCGTCCTCTCAACCCGGCCAGCTTCTGGTGTTGCTGATCATCGGCGGCGCGCTGATGGGTTGTGGCTCCTCGATCCGCGAAATCGTCAAGGAAGAAGCGATTTATCGGCGCGAGCACGGCATCGGCCTGTCCGCCGGCGCCTACCTGGCTTCCAAACTCACTGTCCTCGGTGCGATAACCGGCACGCAGGGTCTGCTGCTGGGGTTGTGCGGGGTCGCTCTGCTGCCGCCGCCGGACCAGTCGGTGGTCTTGCCGTGGCCGCGACTGGAAGTGGCGGTCGCGGTGCTGGCCGTGACGGTTGTGTCGATGATGCTGGGTCTGCTGATATCGGCGCTGATCGGACACGCCGACCGTGGTATGCCGCTGCTGGTGCTGGTGGTGATGGCCCAATTGGTGCTGTGCGGCGGCATGTTCGCGGTCAAGGACCACGTCTTGCTGGAACAGCTGTCCTGGCTGTCACCGTCGCGGTGGGCCTACGCGATGGCCGCGGCCACGGTGGATCTGAACGACCTGCGCCGCACCGTCGGCGGCGACCGGGATCCGTTGTGGACTTACAGCGTCAGCAGCTGGTCGATCGCCGCGGCGGTATGCGCCGTGCAGGCGGTGGTGTTGGTGACCTGCACAGCATGGCGGCTGCGCCGTCTGGGCCCGCAGCGTCGCACCCGCAAGTGAGTCAGATGTGCTTGAGCACGAATGGAACCCCGCCGACGGCTGAGAAGACGACAGTCGCGTCCCAAGGGAATTTGTTTGGCGTTTCGCCTGAGAGTTGTTGATAGTGTCGGCGGCATTGGGCTTGATTGGGAGGATCAGCGATGAGCGACGCGCAGGGCTCACGGGTGGGTTCGATGTTCGGGCCCTACCGCCTCAAGCGGTTGCTGGGCAAAGGCGGGATGGGTGAGGTCTACGAGGCCGAACACACCGTCAAAGAGTGGACCGTCGCCGTCAAGTTGATGACCGCGGAGTTCAGCAAGGATCCGATCTTTCGCGAGCGGATGAAACGCGAGGCGCGCATCGCCGGCCGATTACAAGAACCCCACGTGGTGCCCATCCACGACTACGGCGAGATCGACGGCCAGATGTACCTCGAGATGCGCATGATCGAGGGCACCGACCTGGACAACATCCTCAAGCGCTTCGGACCGCTGACCCCGCCGCGCGCGGTGGCCATCATCACCCAGATCGCCTCGGCGCTCGATGCCGCACACGCCGCGGGAGTCATGCACCGCGACATTAAGCCGCCCAACGTGCTGGTCACCCGCGACGACTTCGCCTACCTGGTGGACTTCGGCATCGCCAGTGCCACCACCGACGAAAAACTCACCCAACTGGGCACCGCGGTGGGCACCTGGAAATACATGGCGCCCGAACGCTTCTCCAACGACGAGGTCACCTACCGCGCCGACATCTACGCGCTGGCCTGCGTGCTGTTCGAATGCCTGACCGGTGGTGCGCCATATCGTGCCGACAGCGCCGGCATGCTGGTCACCGCGCACCTGATGGATCCGATCCCGCAGGTCAGCACCATTCGCGCGGGTATCCCGAAAGCCTTCGACGCCGTCATCGCGCGCGGGATGGCCAAGAGGCCCGAGGACCGCTACGCCAGCGCCGGCGACCTGGCACTGGCCGCCCACGAAGCGCTCAGCAACCCCGACCAGGACCACGCCGACAAGATCGTGCGCCGCAGCCAGGAAGCCACCCTGCCCGGTCCCCCGACTGTGGTCCCCCCGACCATGCCGGCCGGTGCCGTGGGGTCCCCGCCCAAGACCCCGCCGCCGCGGTCGACCCCACCCCCGACCACCCCGCCGCCGGGGCCCCGCCCACAGCCGCCGAACCCGCAATACGCAGGCGGTTCCGGCCCGTCGGGGCCGATACCGCAGCAGCGACCGGCCTCGCCCGGGTGGACACCGGCGAGCGGCCCGATCTCCGCGCCGACCCCGTCGTTGCAGAAACCTCAGCACTACCAGGGCGGCGGCTGGTCCGGTGGTCCACCGAGCACGCCGATACCGCAGCAACCCTCCGGCCCCGTCCCCGCCGGCCCCGTCCCCTCCGGCCCCGTCCCCTCCGGCCCCGTCCCCTCCGGCCCCGTCCCCGGCTGGCACCAGGGGCAGCACCCGCCGGCACCCCGCAAGCGCAACCCGTGGCCCATCGTGGCGGCCGCCGCGATCGTGCTGGTCGTCCTGGTCGTCGGCCTGATCATCTTGGTCATCCCGGATTCGTCAAAGCCCAAGCCGAAACCGCCCATCTCCGAAGAACGGCTGAGTTCTCTGTTGCTGAGCTCTTCGGAGATCAACTCGATAATGAGTTCTTCGACCATGCAACCGGGTAAGGCGATCACCACGATGGACAGCTCAGCGGTGACCCTGTCCGACCCTGACTGCCAGGGTGCGATGTACACCAGCCAGGGGCCGGTCTACGCCGGATCCGGCTACACGGGACTCAACGGGCTGATCCTGTCCGAACCGGGTGACAACAACGACCACTGGGTCAACCAGGCTGTGATCGCGTTTCCGACCGCCGACAAGGCGCGCTCGATCCTGCAGGCGCAGCTGACCAAGTGGAAGGCGTGCGCAGACAAGACAGTCACGGTCACCAACAAAGGCAAGACCTACCGGTGGACCTTCGCCGACGTGCTGGGCGCCGTGCCCAAGATCACGGTGCTCAACACCCAGGAGGGCGCCAACGGCTGGGAATGCCAGCGCGCGATGGCCGTGGAGAACAATGTGATCGTCGACGTGAACGCCTGCGGCTTCCGGATCACCGACCAGGGCGGCGAGATCACCGACAGGATCGTCGCGAAGGTCGAGAAAGAGAAGTAAGCCGGGAACGTATCAGCGCAGGTCTGGTCCCTGCGCACGGAGATCGTCGACGGCCGACATGGCCGAGCGCAGCTTGGCCAACCATTCCTCGGTGTGCTCGCCGACCAGTCTGACCGACCATGCCAGGGCGTCGGCACGAGAGCGTGCCACGCCGGCATCGACCAGGGTGTCGAGCACCTGGCGTTCGGGTTGCCGAAGGCGCGTCATGACCGGAACGGCGATGTGGGTGAACAGCTTTCGTTCACCGTTCACCTCCACGCCCCACGACACCTTGCGCCCGTAGCGGGCCTGGGCCTCCTCGGCGATGGCCATTCGTTCCGAGCGGGTCTCTTCGCGGAACCGCGAAGCGCGGCCTTCGGCCCGCGCGGCGCTCTCGTCGACTCCGGCGAGCTTTCCGACCACCGTGATTTCCTCTCGGTCGACCACCACCGAGGGATCCCCGTCGAACCAGGTCTCGGGGACGCGCCCGGCGAACCATTCGGCCGCACCGGTGGCGTCGGGTTGGTCGGCCTGTTGCCAGCCGCCGGGGCGACCGTGCCGCCGCCCATGATGATGAAGATTCATGATTACATGATTACACCTTTGCACCGTTACGCCAGCCGGTTTCGCCGCGGGCGAACTCAACCGCACCGGCCATAGCCGACGCTGGACCGGCGAAAACCGTTGCTATCAGGCATTTGCAGTTGTATTTTTGATACCGAAGCAGGCCCGGAAGTGACCGAATCGCAAGAGCCGGAAGAGGGGAAATCCCGGCCGCGGCCGACCCGCGTAAGACGGAGTCAGCACGCCCCCAGAGTCACGCCGGGCCTGCCCAATGCGTTATGACGTTCGCCGAACCCGATACAGCTTTGTCTCGTTCTTGATGCCCTTGAGGCGTCGCGCCCCGGCAAAAGACCACTCGAACCCCACCTCATCGGACGTGGCTGCCAGCGCGTCGCGCACCGACTCGGCGACCAGGACCGTACCTGGCCGCGCAGCCCCGGTGACGCGGCTTGCGGTGTTGACGGGACTGCCGAACCAGTCGCCGGCCCGGCTCACCGCCATACCGGCGGCCGCCCCGGCGCGCAGGCGCGGAAATTCGTCGTCGGTGTCGATGATCTCGACCAGCTCCAGCATGGTGCTCAGCAGCGGCGCCGGCTCGGGGCAGACCAGCATCACCGCGTCGCCGATCGTCTTGATGAATCGCACGGGCGGAGCGGTCAGATCGCGCGCCCGTTCGGCCAGCCTTCCGGCGAGGTGGCCCAGCTCCTCGGCCGAGACCACCTCCCCCAGCTTGGTGAACCCGACCAGGTCGGCAAAGGCGACGGTGACCGAACGCGCGCCTGGCAGCGGCTGACCGGCGGCCCGCTCCCCTGCGTTGACGGCTTCGGTCTCCATCATGTGCCGCAACTGCATGAACAGCATGTCTTCGATCATCGGTCCGAGCAGCGGCGCGATCTGGCTGATCAGCGCCTTGGAAGCCATTGCGATCTGCACTTCGCTGAGCCCGGGACGCATGATGGCCGACAGCGCGGTGTAGCGCATCACCTCGGCGGCGTGCGACAGACCTTCGGCGAGTACGCGCACCACGGCTACCACTTGATCGGGCGGTAACCCGAATTCGATGAATCGCTGCGCGGAGGCGGCGGCCTCGACGTCGGCTCGCATGTGCACGACGGCGTCCGGGTCGTCCACCCGGGCCAGGCCGATGGCGCGTTGGACGCGTTGCAGCAGTTCGAGATCGATGCCGTGGCTTTCGCTGACCTCCCGGCTGGACACGTAGGTGCCGTCGTCGCCGATTAGGTGCCGGCTGGCCAGCAACAGCGGCGGGGTGGTCGACCGGATCTCCTCGGCGCTGATGTCCTGCTCGAGCAACCATTCGATCAACTCGGCCCGCTCCGCGCGCTGCGCGCCCTCCAACCCGGCGAGCAGGTCATCGTCCACCGGGTCGGCCATGGGGCCAACGTATAACGAAGGTCTGCGATCCAGCCCGGCCCACGCGGTCAAACCGGGCGTGAAACCGCCCGCCTGGCGGGTGATCGACCCGTCATGACACCGGCGGTCGTCGTTGCGCCCACGGCCGCGCCGCTTCGATCTGCGCCGACAACGACAACAGCGTTGCCTCGTCGAAGGGCCGCCCGACCAACTGCACCGACATCGGCAAGCCCTCGTCGTCGAAGTCCCAGGGCACGACGGCGGCAGGCTGACCGGTCAGATTCCACACCTGCTGAAACGGCACCCGCTGTCCGACCAGCAGCAACGTAGACACCCCGCCGCGGCGTCGGTAGGCGCCGATGCGTGACGGGCCCGCCGCGGTACCCGGGGTGACGACGACATCGACGTCTTCGAAGATCGCCTGGATCCGACCGTTCAACCCGATCTCGGCCTCGCGCAACGCGGCCATCCGCCGGTCGGAGAAGAACGAACCCAGCCGCGCGATGTTGCGCGTTCGCGGCTCCAGTCGCTCGGGATGGGTCTGAGCATCCGCGTCGTCACTGATGCCGCGCAACATCCGGGGCAGGTAGTTGGCGTACAGCGACGCCGGATAGTGCGGATCCCGGACGATCACGTCATGGCCCAGGTCGCGCAGTAAGGCACCGGCCTGTTCGACCGCGGTCAACTGCGCCCTACCCACCCGGACCGGCATCGGCGTAGGCACCTTGGTGCTCAACGCAATTCGCAACGGCCCGGGCCGGCGCTGCGCCGCGGCGACGAATTCGGCTTCGGGTCCGGGCACCGTCGTCGTCGCGTCCAGGACCAGCGCCGCGTCCAGCACCGAGCGTGTGATCGGACCGTTGACGCTCAGTCCCCACCAGGCGTCGTCATGCGGCTCCAGCGAGATCCGCTCGCGTTGCGGTTTGAGCCCGAACAGGCCGCACCAGGTGGCCGGGATGCGAATGGATCCGCCACCGTCAGATCCCAACGCCACCGCGGCCAGCCCGGCCGCGACCGCCGCCGCGCTGCCCCCACTGCTGCCGCCCGGCGTGCGTCGCGGGTTCCACGGATTGCGCGTCGCCCCGAATGTCAGCGACTCGGTGAACGGCATGATCATCAGCTCCGGCACCGCGGTCTTGCCGATGATCACCGCGCCCGCCGCCCGCAGCCGGCGAACCACCTCGGCGTCATCGGTCACCGCCGGGCCGTGCGCGCCGCTGCCGTAGGTGGTGACCTCGCCGGCGACGTCGACGTCGTCCTTGATCGCGATCGGCACGCCGAGCAGCGGTCGGCGCTCCCCGGCGTCGAGGCGCCGCTGAGCGTTCTCGGCTTCCGCGCGGGCGGCGTCGTAGCGGACCACCCGGTAGCTGCGCAGTTCGCTGTCCAGCCGCTCGATGCGCTCGAGGTAGACCTCGAGGAGTTCCGGCGCCGTGATTTCGCCGTCGGCCAGCATGCGGGACTGCTCGGCGGCACCGGCAAAAGCGAGATCGCTGGGGTCCACAGCCGCAGCGTATCGCTGGCCTCTTCGCACCCAGTACGGTGACGGCATGTCCTGCGTGTTCTGTGCGATCGTGGCCGGCCAAGCTCCGGCCATCCGGATCTGCGAAGACGACGACTTGCTGGCGATCCTCGACATCCGGCCGTTCAGCCGTGGCCACACCTTGGTCATTCCCAAGAAACACAGCGCGGACCTGGCCGACACCCCGCCGGAGACGCTGGCCGGGATGGTCAGGATGGGCCAGCGCATCGCGCAGGCGGCCAAAGCGACCGAACTGGCCGACGCCACCAACATCGCGATCAACGACGGGCGCGCGGCTTTTCAGACCGTCCTGCACATTCACCTGCACGTGTTGCCCCGCCGCAGCGGCGACAAGCTGTCGCTGGTCAAAGGGATGGTGTTGCGCCGCGATCCGGACCGGGAAGCGACCGGACGCATCCTGCGCGACGCAGTGTTACAGATCGAGGCGGATCAGTAAATCGCCGTTTCATACTCGGAGACGGTGATTTCGCGCTAAAACAGACCGGTAGTACAGCCGGAGTAGGTGCGGCGGTTTATCCTGTGGATGCGCGCTTCGCCTGCATGCGCGCGCGTGCGAGCTGGAGCTGGGAATGATGCGCTGGACGGGACGGATGTGCCCGCTCTCCGGACTGACCATGGGCGTCAGCTGTGCCATCCTCGGCGGTTACGGCGTCGCCGGACTCCTGGTCGTGATCGCCTCGCTCAGCGGCTGGCAGGGTGCAGATGCGACCCGGCCGGTGGTCCAGGTCGTCACCTTCGTGTGCATCGCGTTCGCAACCGTGTGCGCTGCCCAGGCGACTCGGCACGCGATCGGGCGGCGCAAGTTCGGCTGGCTGGCGATGATGGTGGCGCTAAGCGGCTGGGCGGTCGGCGAGGTCATCTGGGCGGTTCTGGACGTGCGTCCCGAACTCGACCACGCCAGTCATCCGGCCGCGGCGGAGTTCGTGCTGCTGCTCTACCCGATCGGCGTCTTGACCGCCTTGCTGCTGCTGTTCAACCCCGCGGGCCACAATTTCTGGCGGCTCGTGCTCGACGGAATCATCGTGGCGACTTCGCTTTTCGTCGCCGCGTGGGTGTTCGTCCTGGACGACTTGCTGCGTACGCGCAGCAGTTCGCGACCCACCACGGTGGTCCACGTTTTCGCCGACGTCGCGCTCATGACGATGGCGATTCTGGTGTTGTCACGCGGACGCCCCGGCGGGCGGCGCAGCATGACCCTGCTGGCCGGCGGCATCGCGACGATCGGCCTGACCGACCTGCTGGTGTTGTTCCAGACCGGCGTGGGCAGCTACCACACCGGCGACCTGGTCGACGTGAGCCGAGTGGCGGGCTTGGGCCTTGCCGCGCTGGCGGGACTGGTGAGCATGCACGAAGCCGCCACCGACACCGCCCGGGACGAGATCACCTCGCGGGTGCGCCTGTGGTTGCCCTACCTCCCGTTGCTGCTGGCGGCCGCGGTGGGGCTGGGCCACGCGTTGCACATGATGCGGCACGGGCCGCTGCTGGCCGCGCTCGGAATCCTGGTCGCGACGGTGCTGATACGCCAGTTGCTGGTGCTGATGGAAAACCAGGGCCTGCTGGTCGAGGTGTCCCAAGAAGCATTCCGGGACAGTCTGACCGGACTCGCCAACCGCGCCAACTTCCTGCACACGTTGGAACTGGCCATCGCCCGTCGTCGTCAGGACGCTGCGCCGATCGCGGTGATGTGCCTGGATCTGGACAACTTCAAGTCGGTGAACGACGCCCTGGGCCATCCGGCCGGCGACGAACTGTTGGTCCGGGTCGCCGGACGGCTGACCACCGTACTGGGGCAGACGGGCACCGTAGCCCGCCTGGGCGGTGACGAATTCGCCGTACTCGTCGAGGGTCCGATCGCGGAGTCGCACGCGGTCGCCCAACGAGTCCTGGAAGCTTTCAATGCGGCGATCGTGATCGACGGCGTTCCGCTGGCCGTGCGTCCCAGCATCGGTTTCACCGCGGCCGCCCCCGAGTCGAACGTCACCGTCGACGAACTGCTGCGCCATGCCGACTTGGCCATGTATGCCGCCAAACGCGAAGGCGGCCAATGCATTCGCAGCTTCGTACCGGACCTGCCGCTGCCCTACGCGTTGCCCGAACTCGCCGACACGGCGATCTCGGCGTTCGACAACGGCCTGGAAGGTCTCCAGGACGGCCGGCTGCCGCGGGGGGCGCCGAGCGCGTTCGGCCCAACGGGCGGCTCCGCCGGCGCGACGGCACTGACGCGCACCATCCAACCGCTCGTTGCTGCGACCAAGCCGAGGCCCGACGGTTCGCACGACCTACCGTCCAGCGTGCGGTGGCCACCGACCTACATCCGAATGTCGTTCGTGGCGTTGGCAATTGGCGTCATCGTGTTCGCGGCCTCGTGCTGGCCCGACCCGCGCGCCGATCACACGCCCTTCTTTGCCGACGTTCTGTACCCGGCCTTGAACGCGTTCGCCGCGATCCTCATCGCCATCCGTGCCTATCGCGTCACCGCCGACCGGGCCGCCTGGTCGCTCATCGCGATCGGCATGCTCAGCTCGGCGCTGGGTGACGTGATCTACGCACGCTGGGTCCCGGATGGTCAGTCCCCGTCGATCGCCGACCCGGCCTATCTGGCGTTCTATCCGTTCGCCTACATCGGCCTGTTGCTGCTGATGCGGTCGCGCTTGAAGCGGGTGCCCGCCTCGATCCGACTCGACTCCCTGGTGTGCGGGTTGGCCATGGCCGCGGTGGCCGCCGGCTTGATGGCAGGACCCATTCATGCGGCCGCTACCCGAGCGCCGGCCACCGTGCTGGTGGGGTTGATCTACCCGTGGTCTGACCTCGTCCTGCTGGCGCTGGCCGCCGGAATGCTGCCGATACTGGGGTGGCGACACGAGTTTCGCTGGGGATTGCTGGTGGCGGGGTTCGTGCTGATCGCGGTCGCCGACACCGCCTACCTTTTCGAGACATCCGGCAGCGGTTACCGGGTCGGCACGCTGCTCGACGCGGGCTGGCCTGCGTCGTCGCTGTTGATTGCGCTGGCCAGTTGGGCCGCCTGGTCGTCGGCGCCGCCGATGCCAAGGCGTGGACTCGGCTCTTACGCGGCCCCGGTGGCATGCACCGTCGTCGCGCTCGCCGTCACCGCGGTGGGTCCGGAGACTCGCGCGGCTCAGGTGCTGGCAGCGTTGAGTCTGATCGCGGTGGCGGCCCGATTCTCGGTGACGTTCCGCGAAGTCAGCATCATGGCCGAGAACCACAAACAGGCCATGACCGACGAATTGACCACGCTGCCCAACCGCCGGTCGCTGGCCACGGTGCTGACCGAGGTGCCCACCTTCGCGCCGCCGGCGATCGTGCTCGGACCCCAGCCGGCCACCAAGGCTCCGGCTCGTCGCGCCCTGCTGTTGCTGCAACTGCACGAATTCCAGGAGATCACCGACTCCGTCGGTCCCCACTTCGTCGACGAGTTGCTGTGCCAGATCGCGAATCGACTGTCCCACAACGTCCGTCGCGAAGACCTGCTCACCCGCGCCGGCGACGACCAATTCGCGATCCTGCTTGCCGAGGGCGCCGACCTGATCGCCGCACGCGCCCAGGCGGGCCGTTTGCTGGAAGCGTTGACTGAGCCGTTCAAGCTGGATCCGATGACCGTGCAGGTGGATGCCCGCATCGCCATCGCGCTCTATCCCGACCACTGCGACCATCCGCAGGAGTTGCTCAACCGCGCCGAAATGGCACTGCCGCACGCGATGTCGGCCAGGGGCAAGATCGCGGTGTACGACGCGGCTTTCGAGTTCTATCGCGAGAACGACCCCAACCTGATCGAGGAACTGCGCGCCGCGCTGATCGACGGCTCCGAGTTGACCTGCCACTACCAACCCAAGATCAACGCGGACGACGGCAGCGTGCACAGTGTCGAGGCGCTGTTGCGCTGGCACCATCCCAGTCGCGGACTGCTGCTACCGGAGGAGTTCCTGCCCGCCGCCGAACGGGCCGGCCTGATGCGCAAGGTCGCCAACCTCACCGTCAACCTCGCCCTCCAACAGGTCCGCTCCTGGCGCGAGCAAGGGTTGTCGCTGACCGTGGCGGTGAACCTGTCCACGACGAATCTGCTCGACCTCGACCTCGTCGGCACCATCGAGCGACTGCTGCACACCCATGGCCTGCCGGCCGACGCGCTGATCATCGAGATCACCGAGAGCACGCTGGTCGACTCGGCGCGTTCACGCAGCACCGTCGCGGCGTTGCAGCAATTGGGCGTTCGCATCTCGTTGGACGACTACGGCACCGGATGGTCGTCACTGGCGCGGCTGCAAGATGTTTCGGTCGACGAACTCAAGCTGGACCGGGTGTTCGTGGCGCGGCTTGCCCAGGACCCGCGGTCGGTGGCCATCGTGCGATCCACGGTCGCGCTGGCCGAAAGCCTGGGCGCCGACCTCGTTGCCGAGGGAGTCGAGGACGAGGCGACGTTGCGCGCGCTGCGGCAGTACGGGTGCACCATCACCCAGGGGTTCGTGCACAGTCCGCCGTTGCCGGCAGCCGACCTGCAGGAGTGGATAAGCACCCACGTCGCCAACCCCGCCGCGGCCAATCCGCAAGCGGGCGTGCCCGACTAGAAAAGCTCCTTGGCCAGCAGTTCCAGCGTCGCGACCCGGGCGGGCGCGGTGTCGGGGTCGGTGCCGCGATGCGCCGAGGCGACCGGGTGCACCATCACCTCGTCGACGTCGAATTGTTCGGCCAGTGCGCGCAGCTGGTCGGCGGCCTCGGCGGGAGCGCCGACCACGGCCCGTCGCAGCCCACTGTCGACAATGCGCTGCTGCGGCGACGTCAGCTCGGCTTGGCGCGCCTCTTCGACCAGTTGCACCGGACCCAGTGGCTGGCCGGTCCGCAACCGGGCCATCATCTGCAGGTTGGGCAACATCAAAGCCGTTGCCTCATCCCGTGTTTCGGCCACCACCGCATTCACCGTCAGGAACGTCACGGGCTCTTGGACAAGGTCACTGGGCCGGAAATGCGAGCGGTAGTAGGCCAGCGCCTCTTCGGTGCCCTGACCGGAGAAGTGATGAGCGAACACGTACGGCAACCCCTTGGCGGCTGCCAGCCGCGCGGAATACATCGACGAGCCCAGCAGCCACAGCCGTGGTTCGCTGGTTGCCGCCGGCGTCGCTTTGAGCGTGTAATCCCCGGATCGCAGCGGCACCCGCACACCGCGGGAGCTCATCAGCGCGGCCACGTCGTCGAGGTACTGCGGGAAGTTCTGGATGTCACGTTCGTCGTTGCTGCCGCGCAGCATGTAGGAGGTGACGGGGTCGGAGCCGGGGGCGCGGCCGATGCCGAGGTCGATGCGGCCCGGCGCGGCGGCCTCCAGCAGCGCGAACTGTTCGGCGACGGCCAGCGGCGCGTGATTGGGCAGCATCACCCCGCCCGAGCCCAGCCGCAGTTGCTGGGTCTGCGCGGCGAGGTAGGCCAGCAGCACCGGCGGGCTGGTAGCGCCCACCGAGGGCATGTTGTGGTGTTCGGCGACCCAGTAGCGGGTGAAGCCCAACCGGTCGGCGGTCTGCGCCAGCTTGACGGTGGCCGCCAGCGCGTTGCCGGTGGACTGGTCGGTACGCACCGGAACGAGATCGAGAACGGAAAGACGCACGCTGGGTGCAACGCGTTCGGGCGCCGGAAGCTTCCCGGCCCGTGGCCCGGGGTGTGGCGGGGGTGCCGGGGGTGTGGCGGGGTGTGGCGAGCAGACGCAAAAGCCCCTGATTTCGGCACGAAATCGGGGCTTTTGCGTCTGCTCGGCAGGGGTCAGTAGTTCATCAGGGTGATCGAGTTCACGATCAGTTCGAACTGCTCCTGCGAGATCGGCGCGCCACCCGGGATGCTGTCGGTGGCCAGGAACTGGGTGCGCTCGGTGTAGGCGTGAAAACGCTTGAAGTAGTTGGCAAATCCGAGGCCATGGTCCACGCGGCCCAGTTTGAGTTCACCGGCCAGGACGGTGGCGCCCAGCAGCGCGAGGCTGGTCCCCTGACCGGACAACGGCGACGCGCAGTGCGCGGCGTCACCCACCAGCGCCACCCGTCCGATCGACCAGTGATCCATCACGATCTGCGCCATCTCGTCGAAATAGAAATCCGGCGCGGACCGCATCATCTGCAGCAGCTGCGGCCGGACCCAGCCGTCGTCGGCCATCCGCCGTTCCAGTTCGGCGAACTGAGCTTCGGTGTCGCGGTAGTCGATTCGCAGTTCGGAGTCCATGAATCCGAGCATGGCACGGGCCTCGGAGTTGTTGCGCGCGCTGTAGACGCCGGCCATGCTGGTGTCGCCGTAGTGCCACATCTGCCAGTAGTCCAGGTCCAGAAAATTGGGCACCGTGAAGATCGCGGCGAACGTTCCCAGCCTCTTGATGAACCGCTCCTCGGGCCCGAAGACCAGCCTGCGCACATTGGAATGCAGGCCGTCAGCCCCGATCACCAGATCGAAGCTGCGCGGATCCGCCTGTTCGAAGGTGACTTCCACGGCCGGGCCGAGATTCTCCAACGTGACGATGCTGTCGTCGAACAGGAACTCGGTCTTCAATTTCGTTTCGTCGTAAAGCAATCCGACCAGATCGTCGCGCAGCAGTTCGATGTCTGGATTGTTGATCGGCCCGCCCGTCGGCGTCGATTCGGTGTCGCGGGACAACTCGTTGCCGTCGCGGTCGACCACCGACGATCCCCGGATACGCGTTTTAAGCTCCTCAGCGGGAGCCCGCAACCCCATCCGGTCCAAGACCTCCAGCGCGGGGCCGCGCACATCGATTGCCTGACCACCCGGCCGCAGTCCCGGGTAGCGCTCGACCACAGTGACCGAATAGCCGTTGCGCTCAAGCCAATACGCCGCGGTGAGTCCCGCTACGCTGGCCCCGGAGACCAGCACCGATTCCACCATTACTTGATCCCTGCCAGCTTCTTTGCGTCAGCGAAGACGTCGTCGAGCATTGCCGGAGTCAACCTACCGGTGAACATGTTCTGCTGGCTCGGGTGGTAGCAGCCGAGAAGGCGCTTGTCGGACGGCAGCTCGGCGACGACGCGGTGGCCGAACTTCGGTTTGGGTTTGCCGGTTGCGCCCGTCATAGCCAGGGCGATCTGCCAGGCGAAGCCGCCGAGCGCGACCAGCACCCGGACGTGGGTGGCGACCAACCGCCACTCGGCCTGCAGCCACGGCGCGCAGGTGTCGCGCTCGGCCGGCGTCGGCGCGTTGGCCGGCGGCGCGCACCGCACCGGCGCGACGAGACGAATCTGCTTGGCCCGCAACCCGTCCGCGGCATCCACACTGGTCGGTTGGTTCACCAGCCCGGCGCGGTGCAGGGCCGCGTACAGCTGATCGCCGGACCGGTCGCCGGTGAACATGCGGCCGGTCCGGTTGGCGCCGTTCGCGGCTGGCGCCAGGCCCACGATCAGCAGCCGCGGCCGCTCCGAACCCCACCCCGGCACCGGACGGCCCCAGTACGGCTGGTCGGCGAACGACCGCCGTTTGACCACGGCGACATCCTCACGCCAGGTGACCAGCCGGGGACAGGCCCGGCACACGCTGCTGGCGGCGTCCAGCTCGGTGAGGGAGGTTGCCGCACTCGCCAGCGTGGCGACCCGGGCCGCGTCGGTGGCCACCGGCGTCTGCGGTGTCGCCTGATCGCCCGGCCAGCCGGACCCGGGCACGACGGGCGAGTCGAACGCCTGGCCGGTACGGGGATGACGGAGCACAGCTACATCCTGCCCGGTGTCGGCGGCCGGAAATTCAGTGGTCCGGACTGGGGTTTGCGGTTAGATTCAGCCGCGATATCCCATGAACGGCAAAAAGCCTTTGAGCAACAAGAGCCCGGCATTGCTGGTCCTTTTCGCCACGCTGATGGCGTGTGCGGGCGACGGCATTTCGATCGTGGCGTTTCCGTGGCTGGTGTTGCAGCGCCAGGGCAGCGCGGGGCAGGCCTCGATCGTGGCCGGCGCGACGACGCTGCCGCTGCTGTTCTCCACGCTGGTCGCGGGTACCGCGGTGGACTACTTCGGTCGCCGGCCGGTGTCGATGGTGGCCGACTTGCTGTCCGGGGCCGCGGTGGCAGCGGTGCCGGTGGTGGCGTGGGCGTTCGGCGCCGAGGCGGTGAACGTCTGGGTGCTGGCCGCCCTGGGGGCATGTGCAGCCGCCTTCGACCCGGCTGGGATCACCGCCAGGCAGTCCATGCTGCCCGAAGCGGCCGCCCGGGCCGGGTGGTCGCTGGACCGGGTCAACAGCGTCTACGAGGCGATCCTCAACCTGGCGTTCATGGTGGGCCCGGGCATCGGCGGGCTGATGATCGCGACGGTCGGCGGAATCGCCACGATGTGGATCACCGCCGCGGCGTTCGCGATGTCCATCCTGGCGATCTCGGTGCTGCGGCTGGAAGGCGCCGGCAAACCGCTGCGCACCACCCGGCCGCAGGGGCTGCGGTCGGGGATCGCCGACGGGCTGCGGTTCGTGTGGAGTTTGCGGGTGCTGCGCACCCTCGCCCTGATCGACCTGACCGTCACGGCGCTGTACCTGCCGATGGAAAGCGTGCTGTTCCCGAAGTACTTCAGCGACCGCAACCAGCCGGGCCAGCTCGGCAGCGTGTTGATGGCGCTCTCGCTGGGCGGCCTGGTGGGCGCGCTGGGATATGTGGGACTGGCCAAGCGGATGTCGCGCCGGGTGATCATGCTGACCGCGGTGCTATCCCTCGGTGTCGCGGCGGCGGTGATCGCGCTGCTGCCGCCGCTGCCGGTGATCCTGGCGTTGGTGGCGCTGGTCGGCTTGGTGTACGGGCCGATCCAGCCGATCTATGCCTACGTGGTGCAGACCCGCGCGCCGTCACACATGCGCGGCCGGGTGGTCGGGGTGATGACGTCGCTGGCCTACGCCGCCGGTCCGCTGGGCCTGCTGCTGGCCGGTCCGTTGACCGATTTCGCGGGACTGCATGTGGCCTTTCTGGCTTTGGCGCTGCCGATCCTGCTCGCCGGCTTGATCTGCACCAGGCTGCCGTCGTTGCGGGAGCTGGACCGCGCGCCGGAGTTCGCCGTCGAAGCCGCGACGTAGGATCGGCCCGGTGGACGTGCTGGATGGCCTGATCGGCGAACTCCCCGACGGGATGGTTGTGGTCGATCCCTCGGTGACCGAGGGATACCGGCAGGACCGTGCGCTGGATCCGTCGGCGGGCAAGCCGCTGGCCGTGGTCCGGCCCCGGACCACCGAACAGGTGCAGACCGTGCTGCGGTGGGCCGCGGCGCATCGGGTTCCGGTAGTGACGCGGGGCGCCGGCAGCGGCCTGTCCGGCGGGGCGACCGCGGTGGACAACGGGATCGTGCTGTCGACGGAGAAGATGCGCGACATCACCGTCGACCCCGTGACCCGGACCGTGGTCTGCCAACCGGGTTTGTTCAATGCCGAGGTGAAGAAGGCGGTCGCCGAACACGGTCTGTGGTATCCGCCGGATCCGTCGTCGTACGAGATCTGCAGCATCGGCGGCAACATCGCCACCAACGCCGGCGGACTGTGCTGTGTGAAGTACGGCGTCACCAGCGACTACGTGCTGGGCATGCAGGTGGTGCTGGCCGACGGCACCGCGGTGCGACTCGGCGGCCCGCGCTTGAAAGACGTTGCCGGACTGTCACTTACGAAGCTATTCGTGGGCAGCGAGGGAACGCTGGGCGTGGTCACCGAAGTGACGCTGCGGCTGTTGCCCGCTCCTAACACCTCCAGTGTCGTGGTGGCCAACTTCGCGTCGGTGGAGGCGGCCGTCGAGGCCGTGCTGGGGGTCAGCGCGCGGTTGCGCCCGTCGATGCTGGAGTTCATGGATTCGGTGGCGATCAACGCCGTCGAGGACACCTTGCGAATGGACCTGGACCGCTCGGCCGCCGCGATGCTGGTGGCCGGGTCCGACGAGCGCGGGCGCGCGGGCAGCGAGGACGCCGAGCTGATGGCCGCGGTGTTCGCCGAAAACGAAGCGACCGAAGTGTTTTCGACCGACGACCCGGAAGAGGGCGAGGCGTTCATCGCGGCCCGGCGGTTCGCCATCCCGGCGGTCGAAGCCAAGGGTTCGCTGTTGCTGGAAGACGTGGGGGTGCCGCTGCCCGCGCTGGGCTCACTGGTCACCGGGATTGCGCGCATCGCCGAGGAGCGCGACCTGATGATCTCGGTGATCGCGCACGCCGGGGACGGCAATACCCACCCGTTGCTGGTGTTCGACCCCGCCGATGCTGCGATGGCCGAACGCGCCCAGGTGGCCTACGGCGAGATCATGGACCTGGCCGTCGGCCTGGGCGGCACCATCACCGGCGAACATGGGGTCGGTCGGTTGAAGCGGCCCTGGCTGGCCGACTATCTGGGACCCGACGTGATGGACCTGAACCGGCGGATCAAGCAAGCGCTGGACCCGCTGGGCATTCTGAACCCCGGAAGCGGGATCTGAGCTCTGGCTTCTACCGCGAGCAGACGCAGAATCGCACGGGAGCGGCGTCGATCGTGCGATTCTGCGTCTGCTCGGCCGCCAGGACGGTTGACACATTGGGGATTGCTGTCGTATCAATAAGACATGACCGCAGTTGTGTCTCACGAAGCTCCCGCCAAGTTCGAGCTGGCCACGCCCGAGACGTGGCCGAACCGCTGGCCGATGTACAAGGCGCTGCGCGACCACGACCCCGTGCACCACGTCGTCCCGCCCGCGCACCCCGAGCACGACTACTACGTCCTGACCCGGCACGCCGACGTGTGGTCGGCCGCCCGGGACCACGGGACGTTCTCCTCAGCGCAGGGCCTCACGGTCAACTATGGCGATCTGGAAATGATTGGGCTGCAGGACAATCCGCCGATGGTGATGCAGGACCCGCCAGTGCACACCCAGTTTCGGAAACTGGTGTCGCGTGGGTTCACGCCACGGCAGGTCGAGGCCGTCGAGCCCAAGGTGCGCGAGTTCGTCGTCGAGCGGATCGAGAAGATTCGCGCCAACGGCGGCGGCGACATCGTCACCGAGCTGTTCAAGCCCCTGCCCTCGATGGTCGTCGCGCATTATCTCGGTGTGCCCGAAGAGGACTGGGCTCAGTTCGACGGATGGACGCAGGCCATCGTCACGGCCAACACGGCCGAGGGTGGCATCGTCAGCGCGCTGGAGACGGTCGGCGACGCAGTGGGCACGATGATGGGCTACTTCACGGGGCTGATCGAACGCCGCCGCGCCGAACCCGGGGACGACACCATCTCGCATCTGGTGGCGGCCGGGATCGGAGCCGACGGCGACATCACCGGGGTGCTGTCGATCCTGGGTTTCACGTTCACGATGGTCACCGGCGGGAACGACACGGTGACCGGAATGCTCGGCGGCTCAATGCCTTTGCTGCACCAGCGACCCGACCAGCGCCGCCTGCTGACAGACGATCCCGACCTCATCCCCGATGCCGTCGACGAACTGCTCCGGCTGACCTCGCCGGTCCAGAATCTGGCCCGCACGACCACCCGCGACGTGACGATCGAGGACACCACCATTCCGGCCGGGCGGCGGGTGCTGCTGGTGTACGGGTCGGCCAACCGCGACGAACGCCAATACGGCGAGGACGCCGCAGAACTCGACGTCACCCGTCGACCCCGGAACATCCTGACGTTCAGCCATGGTGCACACCACTGCCTGGGCGCTGCCGCCGCGCGGATGCAGTCGCGGGTGGCGCTGAACGAACTGCTGAGCCGGTGCCCGAGGTTCGAGGTAGATGAATCCGCGATCGTCTGGGCCGGTGGCGGATACGTCCGGCGTCCGCTGTCGGTTCCGATCACGGTCAACACCTGATGCCACGCGGAGACTGGCTGGCCGAACACCGCTCGGAGGCGGCCGCCGACCGGATCCTCGACGCCGCCGAACGGCTGTTCACCGAGCAGGATGCGGCCACCGTCGGGATGAACGAAATCGCCAAAGCCGCAGGGTGTTCGCGTGCGACGTTATACCGCTACTTCGACAGCCGGGAGACGCTGCGCAGCGCCTACGTACACCGCGAGACGCATCGCCTCGGCCGGGAGATCCTGCAACTCATCGAGCGCGTCGAAGACCCGGCTGAACGGCTGATCGGAAGCATCGTCGCCACGCTGCGCATGGTTCGCGAAAACCCGGCGCTGGCAGCGTGGTTCGGGTCCACCCGACTGCCGATCGGCGGCGAGATGGCCGGCCAGTCGGACGTAATCATCGGCCTGGTGTCCGGATTCCTCGAGTCGCTGGACCCCGACGAACCGGCCGCCCTCGAACGCCGAGCCCGGTGGGCGGTGCGGGTGATCATCTCGCTGCTGATGTTCCCCGGCAAAGACGAGGCCGACGAACGGGCGATGATCGAAGAGTTCGTGGTCCCGGTGGTGACACCGATTTCGGCTCGCAGGTAACCGATTCGGTGTCAGCTCGCCACCCGCGGTCCTCGTGTCCGTTCGTCGACCGCGGCAACGGACGCGACGATATCTCCCGCCCGCACTGCGACATTGGACAGCAACGACGACGCCAGACCGTGGGTGTGCTCGACCGCACCGTTGAGATAGATGTCGCCGGGCGCCCCCGGCTTGGCCGCCAGGCGGTAGTCGCGGGTGACCACCGCGAGCCCGTCCGCGTCGAACTCGTAGTGGCCGGACAGCTTGCCAAGAAAGCGCCGGACGTCCAACGGCGCGTACCCCGTCGCGTAGATCACCGCATCGCAGTCCAAGATGAGTTGTGACCGGTCGATCAAGTTGGCAACCGTCACCCGCACACCGTCGGAATGTTCCTGCGCGTCAACGACTTCCGAAGCGTTGTGGATGAACAGCCGGCGCCTGCCGGCCACCCGTTCGGCGTATTCGCGCGAATACAGCTCTTCGGTCAGCTCCAGATCGACCGCTGAATAATTAGTGGACCGGTGGTAGTCGAGCAGTCGCTGCCGGACCTGTCGATCGGCGTAGTAGATGTCGTCGACCGCGGCCGGATCGAAGATCCGGTTGGCGTAGGGATTGTCGTCGGCGACGCTGTATCCGTACCGGGCGAACACCGCATGTACCTGCGCCTGAGGATAGGTCTGATGGAGGTAGCCGGCGACTTCGGCCGCGCTCTGCCCGGCGCCGACGACGGCGAATCGTCGTGGGGTGAACATATTGCCGGTCGCCAGTCGATGAAGCAGCGCATGACTGTGCCACTGCCGAGCGGTTTCCACCGTGCCGGCGGGCAGCACCGGAGACAGTCCGGCGCCCAGGACGAGGGTCTGCGCGTGCAGCACCGACCCAGCTTCGGTCCGCACCACGAAACCGGACTGGTCGGCGTCGACGCCGACCACGAGCTGCCCGTACCGGACCTCCGCGCCGACGCGGGCCGCGGCCCATTCCAGGTAGTCGTGAAACTCCATCCGGCTGGGGAACATCGTGTGCCGGCCGATGAACTCGACGAGCCGATCGCGCTCGCTCAGATAGTTCAGAAAAGTGAACTCGCTCTTGGTGTTTCGCAGCGTCACCAGGTCTTTGAGGAAAGGGATCTGCATGCGCGCACCCGGCAGCAACATACCGCGGTGCCAACCGAACTTCGGCTGCGCGTCCACGAACACCGCGCCCAGACCGCGCTCTGCCAGCGCGATCGCCAGAGCGAGGTTCGACGGCCCGAACCCGATGCCGAGCAGGCCTGTTCGGTCAAGCGTGGACATAGGAACGTGTCAACCGTTCGAGGTAGCGTTCATGCATCATCGTCCGATTGATCAGGACGACGAAGTCGGCCATGTCGAAGTCCGCATCGTATGACGGTTCACCGCAGATCATTCCGCCCACCCGCAGCGACCCTTGCACCATCGGCGGGATACGCACCCGTCCCGGGTCGGGTAGTTCGGAAAGACTCAAGCCGTTGACCTGAACCGGATTCCGCGGTGTCACCCGGTATTGCGGTGGCGCGGGACGGATCTTGAAGGCCGCGTCGCGCACCCCCCGCACCAACGCGCCGCGCGGCAGGCCCCCTTCCATGCGCACCGACAGACAGCCGATCCCCCATTCGTGGCCGGTTATCTCCTGGTACTTGAGGATCCCCGACCACAGCAGTCCCATCACCGCACCGTTGCGGTGCTCGACGTGTACGCTGGCGCGGCCGAGTTCGACCAAACTGGAACGCAACTCGTTCAAACCACCGATGTCGAAGATGGTGTCGGCGAAGATCCCCCCGGCGGCCGCCGCGCCTTCGGGCGGAAGCAGCCGATAGCAGCCGACGACCTGCCCGGTCGCCTCGTCCTTGGCCAGCAGGTGCTCGCTGTAGGGATCGAACTGGTCGACGTCGATCATCTCTCCGGTCAGCGGGCCGCGAACCGCGCGCGGCAGGCTGGCGCCCATCTCTTCGGCAAAGGTCTGATACCGCAGCCGTTGGGCGGCTTCGACGTCGGCGGGATCGGTGGAGATCATGACGCTATAGCGCGCGCCGTCGGCAGCGGGAATCAACATTGAATCGCCAAGCATGGTAGAGCCCAGGTTACTCAAATGTCCGGTGAGCAAATAAGTAACTCAGGCCAACTACACAGAATGGTCATCGGGTTCGCAATGCGAATTCGCTCCAACTGCAACGAGAACCAACGCCGCGACCGCGGATACCGTCGCTGCGACGGCCGCTGCGACCAGCGCGGCCTGCATGCCGTCGGCGCTGGCCTGACGGGCGACCCGGGCGATCGCCGGCAGCACGGGCCGCAGGTCGCCGGGCAGGTAGTCCAGGACACGCAGACCCGCGCCCGCGGACAGCCGGTCGACGAGCGTGTGCGTCGGCCCCGGACCGAGTGGCAAGCCGGCCAGCCCGGCGGAAGCACCGTCGGCCGCGTGCCGGCTGAACAAGGCCCCCAAACCAGCGACGCCGGCCAGGATGCCGATCTGCCGAACCGTGCTCACCGCGCCGGTGGCCATCCCGGCGTCGTCGACCGGGACGAACTGCAGCGCGATGTCCGACGTCAACGCGAACAGGCCACCCAGGCCGAGGCCGGCGACGATGGACCCGGCGATGAAGTGCGTCCACTGCGTGTTCTCGGTGACACCGGTCATCAGCCACAGTCCCGCCGCTATCAGGACCACCCCGCCGGGGATCGACAACCAGGCCGGCGCGTACCGGGCGGCCATCATGGCCACCGGTGCGCCCAGCACACAAGCAACCGTCAGCGGCAGTGCCCGCAGACCGGACTGGAAGGGGCTGTATCCCAACGTGTTCATCAGATACAGCGCCAGGTAGTTCGTGGACGCGATCAACGTCCCGGCGGCCGCGAACGCCGCGATCGACACCCCGGCGAAGCCTGGGCGCCGGACCACACTCAGGTCGAGCATCGGCGCCTCGACGCGGGACTCCCACCAGCAGAACACGACCAAGCCCACGACACAGACCGCGCCCAGCGTCAGGATCAGGGTGTCGGTCCAGCCGCGATGATTGCCCTCGATCAACACGTATACGCCGGCGAACAAACCGGCCGACAAGATCGCGGTGCCGGTCAAGTCGAGCGGACGGGATTGTGCGGCACGGGTTTCCGGGACGAAGCGCAACGCGATGACAAGTGCGAGGACCCCGATCGGCACATTGATCAAGAAGATGGATTCCCAGCCGAAAGCACCGACGAGAGCGCCGCCGAGCAGCGGTCCGACCGCGGCAGCGGCACCCATCACCGCGCCGTAGATCGCGATCGCGATGCCCCTGCTGCGCCGTTCGGGGAAAGCCGCGGCCACCATCGGCAACGACACACCCAGCAGCAGTGCCCCGCCCGCCCCCTGCAACGCCCGGCTCCAATTCAGTGACTCGATGCTGCCGGCCAGCGCGCAACCTGCCGAAGCCAGCGTGAACACTGTCATTCCGACGGCATAGAGACGCCGCCGTCCGAGCCGGTCGCCCAACGTGGCGGAGGTGAGCAGCAGCCCCGCCATCGGCAGTGCATACGCATCGACCACCCATTGCAGGCCGCTGAGTTCGGCGTCCAGAGCAGCCTGGATGTTGGCGAGGGCCGCGGACACGATGGTCATGTCCAGCAACAGCATGAAGACCGCCAGACACACCGCGAGCAGCGTCAGGCGCGGATGGGTCGAGGTCGTGCGATCCGTCGTGGACATCAGTTCTTGACCCGGGTCAACCGGTGCAGCCCCCAGGCCAACGGAATCGTCACCACCACCGTCGCGACGAACAGATACAGCATCGGGCCGGTGTACACGTGCGCTCGCACGATGTAGACCATCGCGAACTCCATCGTCACCAGATGGATCAGGAAGATCTCGTAGGAGATTTCACCCAGCCACACCATCGGCCGGCTGGCGAGCAACCGCGAATACCAGCCCTTGTCCCCGAGGGCCAGCGGCGCCACCGCCAGGGTCGCGATCACCGCGTAGAAGACCGTCTTCCACAACGCCTCGGGCAGCGAAGCCGGCGAGGTGGTGGGCGCGCCGGCGATCGGCGTAGAGACGATGAAGTAGCAGACGACCGCCAGCGGTATGGCCACCGCCGCGTAGGCGCGCACGCCCATCGCCTGCAGCACGGTCAGCAGCATGCCGCCCAAGAACCAGGCCAGGTAGGTCGGCAGCCACAGCCGGGCACCGTCGGGGAACAGGTGGTCGGTGTGTACCAGCACCAACCAGCCCGGGCTGATCAGCGTCAGCGCCAGGATGGTCGCCACCAGTAGCCGGGGCTGCCAGCGCCGCCGGCACATCAGCACCAGCAGCAGGTAGGCCAGCCCTGGCAGCAGCACATAGAACGACGCCTCGACCGCCAGACTCCACATCTGCGTCAGTCCCTGGTGCAGGTATTTGCCGAGGTAGCCGTCGGTGTAGATCTGGGTCAGCGTCAGGTTGCGGACCAATCCCAGCCAGCTGTGCCCGGGGTTGGGCCCGGCCTCCCGGTAGTGATACAGCACGTAGGCGATCAACACCGTGATCACGTAGGCCGGCATGATGCGCCGAACCCGGTGTCGCGCATAGCGACTCAGTGACGGTGGCGGGCCGCCGGTCTTGGCTGCCTTGACCCAGGGCCGGAACAGCAGAAAGCCGGACAGCACGAAGAAGATCGGAACGCCGATCTCCATCCGGGAACCGACCAGACCCCAGTAGCCGTGGGTGTACTTGCCGGTGGTGTAAGCGGCGTGGGTACCGACCACCAGCAGGGCGGCGACGGCACGGACACCGGTCAGCGACGCGACCCTATCGACGTGCGCGACCTGTTCGAGACCGCCCTGGGCGTCTTGCTCTTCGGACAGCGTCATTTGGTGTGCTTGCGACGTGGTCTGGCGCCGTCGTTGCGCGGTGCCCGTCGGTCGGGTCGCAGATTGATCAGCACACCCGAGATGCGGGTGTTCTCCAGCTTTTTCAGTACCGCCCGGGGCAGCTTGACCGGTAGTTCGACCAGTGAGAAGTCCGGCCCGATCGCGATGTGGCCGAAGTCGCTGCGGTGCAGGCCGCCCTCGTTGGCGATAGCTCCGACGATCGCGCCCGGGCCGATCTTGTGCCGCTTGCCGACATCGACGCGATAGGTGGTGAATGACCTTGTCTGCCTGGGCTTTTCGGGACGTTCCCGACTATCGTCGCGGTCCCGCTTGTCGCGGCGCTGCGGTGGTGGGTCCGGCGCCAGGAGGAAAGCCTCTCCGTCGCGGGACTGCAATGCCAAGGCCGCGGCGATGTCGGCCATCGGGACGTCATGCTCGCGTTCGTAGTCCTCGACCAGCCGCCGGAACAGCTCGATGCCCTGACCGCCGAGTGCGTCGGTGATCGAGTCGGCGAACTTCGCCACCCGTTGGGCGTTGACGTCCTCCACGGTAGGCAGCTCGGCTTCGGTCAGTGATTGGCGGGTGGCCTTCTCGATTGCCTTGAGCAGGTGCCGTTCCCGCGGCGAGACGAACAACAGCGCCGCTCCCGAGCGGCCCGCCCGCCCAGTGCGCCCGATGCGGTGCACGTAGGACTCGGTGTCGTGCGGGATGTCGTAGTTGAGCACGTGGGATATGCGTTCGACGTCCAGGCCGCGGGCCGCGACGTCAGTGGCCACCAGAATGTCGATGCTGCCGTCTTTGAGTGCGGCGATAGTCCGCTCGCGGGCGGCCTGGGGAATGTCACCGTTGATGGCGGCTGCGGAAAACCCTCTGGCACGCAGCCTTTCGGCCACCTCTTCGGTGGCCTGCTTGGTGCGCACGAAAACGATCATCGCCTCGAACGGTTCGACCTCCAGCACGCGGGTCAGCGCGTCCATCTTGCGCGGCCCGGCCACCTGGATGTAGCGCTGCGAAATGTTCTCTGCCGTAGCCGTTTTCGCCTTCGAGGTGACTTCCAGCGGATCGTGCAGGTACTTGGTGGTGATCTTGCGGATCGCCGGCGGCATGGTCGCTGAGAACAGCGCCACCTGCTTGTATTCCGGGGTTTCGGAAAGGATGCGGTCGACTTCCTCGGCGAAGCCCATGGTCAGCATCTCGTCGGCCTCGTCGAGCACCAGGTAGTCCACCCGCGACAGGTCCAGCGTGCCGCGTTCCAGGTGGTCGATGACCCGACCGGGCGTGCCGACCACGACTTGGGCTCCCCGCCGCAGGCCCGCCAACTGCACACCGTAGGACGCCCCGCCGTAGATGGGCAGCACGTTGAGTCGCGGCAGCTGCGCGCCGTACCGGCTGAACGCCTCGGCCACCTGCAGCGCCAGTTCCCGGGTGGGTGCCAGGACCAGCGCCTGGGTGGCGTTGCTGGCGACATCGATCTTGGACAGGATCGGCAAGGCGAAGGCCGCTGTCTTTCCGGTCCCGGTCTGTGCCAGGCCGACGACGTCCGATCCCGCCATCAGAGCCGGGATGGTCGCAGCCTGGATGGCCGTCGGCGACTCATAGCCGACGGCGGCGATTGCCCGCACGACGTCGGGATGAATCTGCAGGTCGGCGAAGGTCTCGTGCGGCGCTGCGGGAGCGCTGTCGGGGATTGCCATCAGAAGATGAAGTCTAGAGCGTGTCGAGGGTCCGGCCGTGCCTGCGGCACCCGCCGGGCGGCTGACGGTACGGTGCCCGGTGTGTTGTCGCTCGCCCGTCGTACCGCAGCCCTCGCCGCTATGGCGATGACCGTCACGTTAGCCGGGTGCGGATCGGGGGACTCCACCGTCGCCAAGACGCCGCAGGCGACCAAGCCGTCGGCGGTGGTCACCTCGGGTGCGCCGGCGAGTCCGCCGACCGCCTCAGTGGCCCCATCCAGTAGCGCCGTTCCGGCCGACCCGTGCGCCGTCAACCTCGCTTCCCCCACGATCGCGCGGGTGGTCTCCGAGTTGCCGCGCGATCCGCGCAGCCAACAGCCGTGGAATCCCGAACCGGTGGCCGGCAACTACAACCAGTGCGCGCAACTGTCCGCGGTGATCATCAAGGCCAACACCAACGGCGACAATCCGACGACCCGGGCGGTGTTGTTCCACCTCGGCAATTTCATCCCGCAGGGCGTGCCGGACACCTACGGCTTCAACGGCATCGATGCCGCGCAGAGCACGGGCGACACGGTGGCGCTGACGTATCCGAACGCGCTGGGGGTCGGCAGCGTGGTGAAGTTCCGGTGGAACGGCAGTGCGGTGGAGCTGATCGGCAACACCGGCCGCTGAGCTCACGCCGGGTTGTTTGCGCCGTTCGTACCCTGGACGTTTTCGATCAGCAGCCCGTCGACGGCGATGATGTCACCCTCGGTGCCGTTGCCGCCAGTGCCTGTCACAACGCCGTTGCCGCCGTTGCCGCCATTACCGCCGTGCACTGTTTGGTTATCCAGGTGCGACTCGGCGCCGGGGTTGTTACTGGCCGCGATGAGGTTGCCGTCCAGGCCGTTGCCGCCCACGCTGCCGACACCGTTACCTATGCCACCGCTGCCGCCCGTGACGGTACCGCTCGCGGTGTTGTTCGTGCCCAGGGCGCTGATCCGGCTGGCGCCCGGCCCGTGGCCGTTGGCTAGG